>NZ_RCBY01000018.1 GCF_003838195.1 Okeania hirsuta | reverse complement strand
ATGGTTAGGAATCCCGCGTTGTAATCTTTAGATTCAACGCCGGGAGGATGTCAAGAAGGCTGCGGGACTCGCAGTGTCAGTCTGTGGAGTGACTGTAAGGCCTGAAAGGATTAAGCTCCGGAGGGCTTGCATTTAAGCAGAAAGACCTAACCTGTGATGGTTAGGAATCCCGCGTTGTAATCTTTAGATTCAACGCCGGGAGGATGTCAAGTAAAGCTATTACTATCATTAGTAAAGACCAAGCTCGCCAAAGGGGGGGAACAATTTAGTTAAAGCCTTACTTGCTACTGAGTATTATTTGATTTGATTATCTACTTAAGTCTTAATTCTATTTCTGTATAGCTTACTTAAGTACAAACAAATTATTAATACTATTAATAATAGCAAATGATCTGAAATTATGAGTAATTGACAGTGATTATAGTAATGTAATTCAGTCAGATTGAAAAGAAATTAATCGAATTAAACGATCAACTCTGAAAGTCAATTGTTATTGTCTAATTATAACTATTAAATTAAGGAGAAAAAAGAATTATTTATAGTTAAGTCTGTTGACTTAAGTGAGAAAAACTTGCCAGGGTTGAAACACAAAAAATCTGCTACTTCAGATATTACAACAAAAACTCTAGACTCATAGTTCTAGTAAATAAAAGTAAAAACTTTACTGGCGCAAAAAAATCATCTCTCATATGTAAGTAAAATGTGGGTATTACTACTAAAAGTATAGCATTTAAAAATTCAATAGCCAGCAAAAAAGTTTATTTCTCAGACATTAAGTCATGTAAAACCAAAATACAATATTTCTAGCTAGTCATATAAGGATATAGCATAGCTTTTAAAGCTATATCAAAGTAAACAATTCTTATAAGTTTAAGATTAGAAATAAGTCAACTTGTTCTGAGAAAAGTACATTATTACCTTAAGATACCACTCATAAAGACAAATATGGCACGACAACCAGGTAAAAAAACAGGTGCAAAAAAGCAAAAAAAGAATGTGCCCAATGGGGTGGCTTACATTCAGTCTACCTTCAATAATACAATTGTAACCATTACTGACTTGAATGGTGAAGTAATTTCTTGGGCTTCAGCAGGTTCTAGTGGTTTCAAAGGAGCAAAAAAAGGAACTCCCTTTGCCGCACAAACAGCAGCAGAAAGCGCAGCACGTCGAGCTAACGACCAAGGAATGCGTCAGATTCAAGTAATGGTTAGTGGTCCTGGAGCAGGAAGAGAAACTGCTATTAGGGCTTTACAAGGGGCAGGACTAGAGATAACTTTGATCCGAGATATTACCCCAATTCCTCACAATGGCTGCCGTCCACCAAAACGGCGTAGAGTCTAATCAAATTATTAACTCTGGGGTTCAATGTTCAAGGGAGGTCACTCCGTGGCGCAGTTTCATTACGAGTGTATAGAGTCTAAAACTGACAAAGATCGTAGTCAGTACGGAAAATTTATTATAGAGCCACTAGCTCGCGGTCAAGGGACAACAGTAGGGAATGCACTGAGGCGGGTTCTACTATCTAACTTAGAAGGAACAGCCATTACATCAGTGAGGATAGCTGGGGTTAATCATGAATTTGCCACAATCAAAGGGGTAAGGGAAGATGTTCTAGAGATCCTACTGAACATGAAAGAGGTTGTTCTCAAAAGCCATTCCAACCAACCACAAATTGGTAGAGTCAGGATAGAAGGGCCAGCAACATTAACTGCAGATCGTTTTGATGTACCTTCGGAGGTAGAAATAATCGATCGCAGCCAATATGTCGCTACCCTATCTCCTGGGTCAATTCTGGAAATGGAGTTTAGAATTGAGAAAGGGACTGGTTATAGAGCGGTAGATCGTACTCGCGATGATGTTACAGCTCTTGATTTTCTGCAAATTGATGCCATTTTTATGCCAGTTCGTAAGGTTAACTATACAGTTGAAGCTCGTATAGGTAGCTCTATAGAAGAAGACCGACTTATTATGGAGGTTTGGACAAATGGCAGTTACACACCTCAAGATGCTTTGAGTCATGCTGCTAGTATCTTAATGAGTTTGTTTGAGCCACTTAAAGATATTACTAATATGGCAGAGGCTCCATCAGGAGAGCCTACAGACCCAACAAGTCAGATTCCAATAGAAGAATTACAACTATCGGTTCGGGCTTATAACTGTCTGAAAAGAGCGCAAATTAACTCTGTTGCAGACCTACTGGAGTACAGTCAAGAAGACCTTTTAGAGATCAAAAACTTTGGTCAAAAATCGGCTGAGGAAGTTATAGAAGCTTTACAGAAACGCTTGGGAATAACTTTGCCTCAAGAAAAAGTTGCTAAAGCTACTTAGAGGCCAAAAGTTAGAAATTCAAACCAGTTTTTGTCAATGGCATCAAAAATGTCAATCTGAAATACTATTTGCTTTCAAAGATGACCGACTGAGTTTTTGAAGCTGTTAGTAGCAGTACGGAAACACAAATTGAAAAAATTAGCTCAAATATTTTAGATACTCAAAGTAGTCATGCGTCATAGTCGTCGTGTTCCAAAGCTAGGAAAACCAGCAGATCAGCGTCGCGCTCTTCTGCGGTCTCTAGCCACTGAATTAATCCGTCATGGTAGGATTACTACCACAAAAACCCGTGCTAAAGCTGTACAGTCAGAAGCAGAAAAAATGATTTCCTTGGCAAAGGATGGATCGTTAGCAGCTCGCCGACAAGCTTTAGGTTATATCTATGACAAAAAGCTAGTTCACTCTCTATTTGAAGGAGCACAGGATAGATACGGTTCTCGTAATGGAGGTTATACCCGTGTTTTAAGAACTGTTCGCCGTCGTGGAGATAACGCAGAAATGGCAATTATTGAACTGGTTTAAGGTCTATAGTTAAGAGATAGTTGGGAAATCAATCAGAAAAAGTTAGTACTTGACCATTTTATTAATAGTAAAAATTTAATGGTGACAAAGATTGACTTTTAAGCTTTAGAGAGGTGGGGCATCCCTTGGTAGCTCAGTCAATGTTCTCATAGAGAAGTCCCTGAGAAGCCTACATCTGATTCTTGATCAGCATTGTGGGAGTATGTCACAAACTTTCAACTTTCCCATGGCTAATAACCAACCTTTAGTTCAGCGTGTTGCTCTTGTAATTCAATATCAAGGCACTCATTTTCATGGGTGGCAAAGACAGCCAAATCAACGAACTGTACAAGAAGAGATTGAAAATACTATTTCTTCTGTGGTTAACCAGTCTGTAATATTACATGGTGCAGGAAGAACAGATGCGGGAGTTCATGCCGCAGCACAAGTAGCCCATTTCGATGTTCCAGGCCCAATTCCTGCCCATAAGTGGGCTACTATTCTCAATTCACGGCTAGCTAATGATATCTTAATCGCAAGTTCGGCTCAAGTTGAATCTACCTGGCACGCTCGATTTTCTGCAACTTCGCGGCGTTATCGCTACACCCTATATACAGAAAAACGGCCTAATTTGTTTGTGATGCCTTTTGTTTGGCATTACTATCAAGCACAGTTAGATCCATTGTTGATTCAAGCAGCTTTGAATCCTTTAATTGGCTGTCATCACTTGGCTGCTTTTCAAAGAGCTGGCTCTTCTCGTCCTCATTCTTGGGTAGATGTACAAGAGGTTAAGTGTGAAAGTCAGGGGCCATTTATTCATATAGAGGTTCAAGCTAGTGGGTTTCTATATGGAATGATGCGATTATTGGTGGGGTTACTCATTCAAGTGGGTCAACAGAAGCTATCTGTGAAAAATTTTACAGATATCTGGGTTAATCAAAGAAGGGATGTTGTGAAGCACTCAGCTCCGGCTAGTGGCCTCTGTTTATTGCGGGTTGGTTATCTGGAGTTTCCTTTTACTCAAGAAGTTTGGTATAATAATATGCCTCAATTTATTTTTTATTGATTAGAGCAGGCGATCGCTACTTTGATGGATTCAGTCACTCCTAAAATGTTGCGAAACTGGTTTACTCACTGCTGTTACTGGAGACTTCTTTCTAAAAAACCGCTATAAGTATCTCTATTGAGACTTTCCATTAACAGGAATTACGCAAAGGCACTACATATAGTAGATAAAAACTATAGCACTATGGTACATATAGTGTTTATGTCGGAAAAATGCGTAATTCCTGATTAAGTATCAAAGAATAATAACTGACAATTGGGTAAACTGAGCAAATAATTCAATCAGATTAAACTGACAATAAAAGCCAATATAAGCAGTAAAAAAACAACTAAATTAAGTAAATTATGAATACAACATACGTTCCACCACTGAAGGCTCTAGAGCAAAAATGGTATGTTATTGATGCTAAAGAACAGCGTTTAGGGCGATTAGCTACTGCTATTGCGATGATTATTAGGGGTAAGAATAAACCTACTTATACTCCACATCTCGATACAGGAGATTTTGTGATTGTCGTTAATGCTGAAAAGGTGAATGTAACTGGTAAAAAAAGTAGTCAGAAACTTTATCGGCGCCATTCAGGAAGGCCAGGAGGTATGAAAACAGAGGTTTTTTCTAAGTTGCAAGCTCGTTTGCCTCAAAGAATTATTGAGGAGGCAGTTTTCGGAATGCTACCAAAAAATTCTCTGGGAAGAAAACTTCATGCTAAACTAAAAGTTTATCCAGGGCCTGACCATCCTCACCAAGCTCAAAAACCTGAAACGTTAATTATTGAAACTACTCCAGGAGAATAAAAATAATGCAAGCAAAAGAAAGTGGCCGTGCTATGTATTGGGGTACTGGTCGTCGTAAGTCTTCGATCGCTTCAGTACGCCTAGTTCCAGGTACAGGCAAATTGATTATTAATGGTAAGGATGGTGAGTTATACCTACAATATAATCATGGTTATTTATCATCTGCAAAAGCTCCACTAGAGACTTTAGGTTTGGAAAATGAATATGACATTCTCGTGAAAGCTACAGGAGGTGGGTTAACAGGACAAGCTGATTCTATTAAGTTAGGCGTTGCTAGAGCCTTGTGCCAGTTAGACCCAGATAATCGTAAACCTCTCAAGACAGAAGGATATTTGACTCGCGACCCCCGGGCAAAAGAACGGAAAAAGTATGGTTTACGCAAAGCTCGTAAAGCACCTCAATATTCTAAACGATGATATACTGAAAAATTGCCAATTGTTACAAGATTGATGATAATTGGCAAAAACTTTAGACATCTCCACCAAAAGAGGGAACAGGGAACAGGGAACAGGGAACAGGGAGAAATAATTGATAATTTATGGATAAGAATTGATTTGATTTTTGATTTTCACCAGATGTCTTTTGATAAAATTTTCAATAGCGCTATAGTAGGGCGTGTCATCAATTAAATCTGAAAGTACTATGTAGCAAGAGTTTTGAACTTTTGGCTGGGAAAGACTACAGGCGCTAAAAACCTTGACTCACAAAGCTTATAGTTCTAATTGATGACAGGCCCTAGTGGTGTGATACCAATTTGAAAAAAGAATGTTACGAATAGTTTAGTCAACTAAAGTAATTTAAGTCAGATGCAAATTTACTATAATAGATTTTTTCATGGCAAAAAATGAGAATAAAAGCTACTTCTACTGACTATTGACTATTGACTACTCGAAACAGTCCAAATATTTGTAGCAAAAATTTATAAAATTGGTATGACACATCTAAAATTTTGCAATAGTGTAGTAGGGGCGGGTTCTGCATTAAGTTAATGGTGTTACAAATTATTTAGATGAACCCGCCCCCAACCCAACAATTGAATGCACAAAATTAGCTTTGTCAATTCAGTGCAATAAGCTAAGATATTGTATAGAAAAAATATTTGTAATTTTAAGTAGAGTAAAGAAAATGCCTAAAGCTGGAATTCATCCTGAGTGGTATCCAGAAGCCAAAGTTTACTGCAATGGTGAAGTAGTAATGACAATTGGTTCTACAAAACCAGAGATTAATGTTGATGTTTGGTCGGGAAATCATCCCTTTTTTACAGGTACTCAGAAAATTATTGATACTGAAGGAAGAGTTGAGAGATTTATGCGTAAGTATAGTAAAAAAGATGGAGGGAAAAGCTCTAAATCTAAGAAGAGTAAAGATAAAAAATAGCTGGAATGTCAATTGTCCTTAATTAGTTGTCTGTAATATTTTATGGACAACAATTAACATCAACATCTCACAAAAATTCCCCATAAATAAAATACTAATTAAGACAAGGGACAACTGACAATGGCTGAAACATATTTACTAGAAAAATTAAAATCCGTTGAGCAAACTTACAATGAATTAACTCTACGTTTAGCAGATCCAGATATTGCAAAAGATCCAACTGAGTTCCAAAAAGTAGCTAAGGCACGCTCCTCATTAGAAGAGGTGGTAAATACTTATGAAGAGTGGAAAAATAGTCAGCAAGAATTAGCGGATGCTAAGGAAATCTTGAAAGAAGCTGGTGGCGACCAAGAAATGGAAGAGATGGCCAGAATGGAAGTAGAGGAATTGGAAGCCAAGCTGGAATCTCTGGAAATTCAAATGAAAATTGCCCTACTACCACGAGACCCCAACGATGATAAGAATATTATGTTGGAGATTAGAGCTGGTACAGGAGGGGATGAAGCTAGTATTTGGGCAGGGGATCTGGTGAGAATGTACTCCCGTTACTCAGAAACTCAAAAATGGAAGGTGAGTTTACTGAGTGAATCTTTAGCAGATATGGGAGGTTTTAAAGAAGCAATTTTAGAGATTAAGGGAGAACAGGTTTATAGTAAGCTGAAGTTTGAAGCAGGAGTTCATCGGGTTCAAAGAGTTCCAGTGACAGAAGCAGGTGGGAGGGTACATACTTCAACAGCAACGGTGGCCATTATGCCAGAAGTGGATGATGTAGAAGTGGAAATAGATGCAAAAGATATTGAACTAACAACGGCTCGTTCTGGTGGAGCAGGTGGACAAAATGTGAACAAGGTGGAAACTGCTGTGGATTTATTTCATAAACCCACAGGAATTAGAATTTTCTGTACTCAGGAGCGCAGTCAGCTACAAAACAGAGAGAGGGCAATGCAAATTTTACGAGCTAAACTTTATGAGATTAAGCTACAAGAGCAACAACAAGAAGTTAGTTCGATGAGGCGATCGCAAGTAGGTACTGGTTCCCGCTCAGAAAAAATTCGGACTTATAACTATAAAGATAATAGGGTGACAGATCATCGCTTGAGTCAGAACTTTTCCCTTGCACCTCTTCTTGAGGGAGATATAGAAAATGTAATTCAAGCTTGTATTACCCAAGACCAGCAGGAACGTTTGCAAGAGTTGGCAGCATCCACATCTACTCCAATGTCAGTCTAATTGACATTTTGTGAAATGGACTTATTCACATAATATCAATATCACTCAAAAAGCGAGGACAAAGTTCTCGTTTTTTTTATAAAATATGCTTATATTAGCAAGTATAGCGCTGTGCGCAGGAACAGGCAATATGGGGGATAAAAAGCTGATAGTATAAGACTTTTAGCTATGTAAAACATAAGTTTTTCAATTTTACCTTCAGCTACTTACCATTAAATTTCAGCAACACCAATTTTATTTAGGGTTTGCTGAAAAAGTATGCATGGTCAAGGGAGGACTGAGTCAGGAGAAATGGGAATTATAGAGGAGGTAGTTGGATGTTTTGTCCCTTGATTTTTCTGCCCTTGTCTGCTCAAAATGCTCATAAGCATGAGCTTGAGGCACTGAAAACCAGGCAATTTTTTCGACAATAAAAAGACTAAAGCCTTTATCTGTCAATGTTTTGAGATTTAATCAGCAAACCATATTTATAACTGACCCGTCCGAACATTATATAAGTCTGGGTTTGCACATTATGGAATGATATTGCCAAAAATTAGTTTAGATTTTGAGTAAAAAACCTAATATTAATCATTTTAGCAATTCTCAAACCCAAAATATTGTTCATCAAAAATCTAAAATCATTTGTCACTGTGCAACGCCATAAGTCTTGTATCCCACATTCCGCACTTCGATTTGTAACATTAAAAGTATTATAAAAATCTGTAGCTTGGTAGGTATTCATACTATGCAAATCATCTCAATTACTTTTTTCGTTCATCAAATCCCGAGTAAATAATTAATCATAAATACTTGCTTGATTGTTTACTCAATCACTGTAGCTATGATTTTCTCGTAAATTCTGACTCCTTACTCCTTCTTCTATACTACATTTTGTGGTGCGGAATATGGGTTGTATATTATTCTATGCAGCTCAGAAATGAATTTGATATAACGTAGTAAAGTATTCTAATTCTAGCAAATTAAAGAAAAGTAGGAGATTTGGGCATGACTACCAATGAAGAATTATCTTGGGAATGTGGAATGGGTTTCTATGTGCCAATTTTAAATGATGGAGAATTAGTGGGCATTTGTAAACCTGAATATGCCGAAGAAATTCTAGAAGTTATGAATGAGCAGGAAAGGCTACACAAAGCTTTAAGGCTAGCTTGTCTAGATTTACTGCGAAGGGTGGGAGGAAAAAGAAGTAGAGTCAATGACTTAATGCAGAAATATATAGCTCTGGCTGAACGACCTAAATATGGACCAAGAGCGGTAGCCCTCTTGTTGCGAGAAAGGCAAGAACAACTGCAGGTTAGTGGCCATGAGTTTATTAAATTTTGTGATATTCATAAAATTTCTCCTGAGCAACTCAAAGATATTTATGCAGGCAAAGCAGTAGATACAAACTTAGTAGGACCTATAGCAAGAATTTTAGGCAAAACTAATAATGAAGTACAAGAAATATTAGAAGGCCCTAGCGAATAATATTGTAATTTGTCATTAGCACTTAGTTTTTTGATTTTCTCGGTCTTAGAGTATGTCTGAAATTTTAATTAATATGATTTATCATCTTTTTAGATGAGTTTTTCAATTAGATTATTATTTTTTCTGCTTACAAAAACTTTTTCAAATCTACACCTCTTCCCTATTTTCTAAAATATTGAATTCCCTGTTCATATCTCAAACATAAATGGTATTTATACTACATAGTTAAAATACTAAAAATATCAAGTTTCATCATTATAATTAACTTTACCATTAGGCATAATTGTTTCCTGAAGATTAGCTTCAGAAAGGTTAATATCATTAATCAAAGCATCAGTAAGATTAGCACCTCTCAAATCAGCACCTCTCAAATCAGCACCTCTCAAATCAGCTCTAATTAAAATAGCCTTACTTAGATTAGTTCCTCGGAAATAAACCCCCCTCAAATTTGCACCTAGAAAATTAACTTTTTTGAGGTTTGCAAACCTAAAATCTGCTTTATAAAGATTTGCTTCCTTTAAAGAAGCATTTGATAAATGAATTCTACTCAGATGAGCTTCAATCAGATTAGCTTTGTCTAAATTAGTCTGGTAAAAATAAGCCCCAATCAATTCAGCTTCATGGAGATTAGCATGACTAAGATTAGCATAACTGAAGTTAGTTTCTATTAAATCTGCTTTGGCTAAGTTGCTTCTTCTCAGGTCTGCTGAAGTAGCATCAGCATATCGACAAATAGCATTTTGTAAATCAGTTCCAATTAAATTTGCACCAACTAAATCAGCATCTATTAAGTTAGCCTGTCTTAGATCTGCAGAAATCAAATTAGCATATCTTAAGTTAGCTCCCTGAAGATTAATAGAAGTAAGGTTAGCATGAATCAGTTGAGCTGAAGTTAAATTAGCATATCTTAAGTTAGCTGTTTTTAATTGAGTTAAACAGAGATTCGCTCCTGTGAGATTTACTCCTTGAAAATTAATACCTTGCAGGTTAATACCTCTGAGGTTGACATTAGTAAGATCTGCTTGTAGATGTAGATTTTTCTGTCTCCATTCATTCCATGTAATTACATCCCGATTAAGTAGGGCGAGATATTCTTTATTTGCCATTTTTTATTAGATAACTTCTTAGAGATATTTATATATTTCTGTTATGGAGTAATAACTATAAGAGACTGTTTGTAAAAGGAATGTTAAATCCAGGCGTAGGGTGGGTTAGGCAACAATAATTATGAGTCGCGAACCAAAATCTTAACTGTCCACTGTAACCCACCGAACATACCGAGTATTAAGGAGTTGGACATTATGGAATGATATTGGCAAAGATTAGTGTGTCGGCTAAATCCCTTACTTCAACTGAATTTGGGTTTATAGTCGAACATAGCAATACAGCAAAACTAAAGATCCTAATTATATCAAATCCGTTTAATTCGATATAAAGAAATTTTCCATCTGAGCGCCATTGCCAAATCTTTCTCAATATTCCCATCCTGGTAGGGGTTAGGGGTGGGTCTCCATATCCCCATATCCCCATATCCCCACACTCCCCATCTCCCCAGACTCTTTATGGAGGAGTATGGAAATATTTTTCCACCTTTTTCTCCTATTGCCTCTATCTCACGGACGACTCCATGGCTCAAAATTATTATCAAGGTCAAGATACCAAATAGCTTATATAGGAGGAAAAGAAGAAGGATGAGAAAGTTTTTTTCAGGGTTATTATTCCAGACATGATATTACTTATTCCACACTTTGCTGATGTAGTTCTAAGTATTTCTAGCTATAGTAAAAGCTATGGTCTTAAAAAAAAAGGTAATCAAAATATTTACTATATCATATAAACATCATATATATGCATAATATTAATTAAATTTATGTATAATTATTAAAACTTAATAAAGATTTACTTAATATTAAGTAAAATGATACGAATCAAGAGTTAAACTAACAAACGAGAACAATAGTTAACATATTGAAGAGCCATGACCTAACCATTGCAAACCAAAAGTGAATTTATTAGTACAGTCCAAAAAATTGAATGTCCCTAATTTAAGGATATTACTAAAAACGTCAGTATATCTTGGTGATCTAACGGCTCTACCAAATTTATTGAATGAATGGGGAAAATAGCTACACAGTAAACCTTGAGAATGTGTTGGCTAAAACCTCAAGATAGTGAAATGAAGTTTGGAAAGTTGGAGAAAACGCATTCCTCACTAATACAATTTCATAGATAATGAAGTATTTTTCTAGGGTGACTTCCCTAAAAGTGAGGCACAAAGTTCCAACCTCCTAACAGTGTTGAAAATGTAGAACTTTTACCTTGCCTGCCTTCAGGCACACATTAAGCTAGTTATTCTAGTAGCATTACTAAAATACTCCTTCAGTACGAAGTAATTTATAATTCCAAGTGGTAAAGAATAAAAAGCGATCGCAAACATAAATGTAAATTAGATTCACGTCGCCATAATTAAAATTACCAAGTCAGTCAATTAGTCATTAATACAAGGATTTGACAACTATGCTAAACACAATACCTATCAAGCAGCCGTTAAATCCAGATCAAAACGTGAATCACGGTTGTAACTTGAAGTGGAAGTTAGAAGATCGACAAGAGTATCGTTTTTCTGCTATAATTTTGATCACAAGTAAAATAACAAGAAAACACCAATGGTGACATCAATTCAGTTTTGCTATCAAATAAGGAAACTGTAATAGGTTTTGGTGTTGACAAAATAGTGATTATTAGCACCTAGTTAACCTCTGACGACAGGACTTCTTAAGTCTATAGCATCAGTCAATCTTTAAATTATACAAAGATTGTCTATGTTTATGATGTCTAAAATTGCTTCAATGTATTTCTAAGGACTTAATAGATATTTCCTAGATAGCGATCAAAATTAATTGTAAATGTACTAAAATATTTACATTCAGTACTAGAGTACACTGATCGGAAATACTGTAGTAGCAAAAAAAATTCACTGAATAATTGATGATTAATAATTTTAGGTTTAAAGCCTATCCTTTCAAGAGAAAATATTATTATGCCTTTTGATACCAAATGAATACAAAGGTGGTTACAGTATTAATATCCATATTTTCACCAGGAAAATAAACTACTGTAGCAAGATTTGATGATAGTGGTATTAGTCAGTCATATTCTTTTGAAGAAAAGGTGATTACTAATGATTAATCGTTAAATATTAGTTGTTGAATTAGCATTAATGAAAAAAAACTGCTCTCAGCAAGTAGTAATATCCCTAAAAACCACTGAATTCGTGTACTATAATAATGTGCTGATAAACTGACTTTAAGTTTAACCAAAAACTTCGATTGTGTGTTATTAAGAAGTAAAATTTCGGAGCAAACCATTAACTAACTAAAATTATGACCAACACAATATTACCCCCTACAGCATTAACCGAAGAAATTAGCAAGCCAGACTTCACATTTGATCCCAGTATTCGACGCGATCATGCAAAGAAGTACCGAACCTCAGAGTGGTACGATGGTCGTGGAGAAATTAAAGCGGTAGAAGATGGTCGCTCATTTGAGATTTCTGCAACCTTTACTCTCAAGTCAGAAGTAAAGTTGGTATATGGAGTACTAAACCCATCTAACCCAGTGTTGGCAGAAATCTACAAAAGTCGTGGTCGTTGTGTAGCAGTTGTCGATCAAACGGTCGATGAACTTTATGGAGAATCACTGCAAGCTTACTTTAAGCACAATGAGATTCCCCTAGAAACTCTAGTTTGTCGTGCATGGGAATCAGACAAAACTCCAGAAACAGTTCAGCGCATACTCCAATTCTTAGGTAAAGATGGCTGTGATGTATCCCGCAACGAACCTGTACTAATCATTGGAGGTGGCGTACTCAGCGATGTGGCAGGTTTGGCCTGTGCTTTGCAGCACCGACGAACACCTTATGTGATGATCGGAAGTTCTATTGTTGCAGCTATTGATGCTGGACCATCCCCTCGTACCTGCACAAATGGTCAGCTATTTAAAAATAGTATCGGTGCATATCATCCCCCAGTTATAACAATAGTAGACCGTAGCTTATTCCGTACTCTGGCAAAAGGTCATATCCGCAATGGGATGGCAGAAATTATCAAAATGGCAGTAACTGATGACCCAGTGCTATTTGATTTACTAGAAGAATACGGCCCACGGTTAATTGAAACCCATTTTGCTAACTTTGATGCGGATGAGGAACTGACCCAGGTAGCTGATGAAGTAATTTATCGAGCATTGTATTCCTACATGAAGCATGAGGGAACAAATATGTTCGAGACCTATCAAGACAGACCCCACGCCTACGGTCACACCTGGAGTCCCAAATTTGAGCCGGCAGTCAAATTGATGCACGGTCATGCTGTTACTATTGGTATGGCTTTTGGAGCAACCTTAGCAATGGAAATGGGTTGGTTAGAAAAAGGCGATCGCGACAGAATAGTTGCACTATGTTCTTCTCTTGGTTTATCAGTTTATCATCCTATCCTCGAAGACAGTGATTTGATGATTCAAGGACAGAAAAATATGCGTCGCAAGCGCGGTAGTAGTGGGTTATGGGCACCTTTACCTACAGGTATTGGTAGTTGTAGTTTTGCTGGAGAAGTTCCCTCAGACTTATTAATATCTGCTGTGGAGGAACATAAGAATTTTTGTACCTCTGTGCCAAATGAAGGAAAAGGCGAACAAATGTATTTAAGTGATCTTGGTTTGGAGTAAAATAAATAGAAGTTGTGATGTGGGGTGGAGAAAACAAGAAATTCCTCCCTGCTCCCTTTTGAAAAAAAGAACAATAGTGGGCAAAGACTGCAAAATTTTCATTAGACCTCTGCGATAATTAATCTCAAAGCCTTGTAATGCTTAGGCTAAAACTTAGTTTTCGTATGCTATAGATGATTTAGTATTTGCCCATTCTACTTATCCAATAGTAATGGAATAGAAATATGATAACCGTTGTAAATACAGAAACTGTAAATACAAACACTGCCAGACCAGTTACACCATTGGGTATTTTAGTAGAAAAACTTGAAAAAACTGTCAAGATGGCAGAAACCGTAGAAATACCTGCCCAACTTGCTGAGGCTATTAAAGATGCTTACCAATTAGCAGAAGGTCTTGACCCCTACATTGAAAAAAATACTACCCAGGAGTCAGATGCTTTGGCAGCATTAGCAGAAAAGACTCGCCGGGAACCCTGGAATTTACGATTTTCTGATGGCGAAACAGTGCGCCAGTTAGAACAGGAAATGTTATCTGGGCATATTGAGGGGCAAATTCTCAAAATGTTCGTTCACATGACTGGGGCGAAACGTATCCTAGAAATAGGAATGTTTACCGGGTATTCCGCATTGGCAATGGCAGAAGCGCTGCCAGAAGATGGACTTGAAGTTGCTTGTGAAGTCGATCAATATGTAGCTGACTTTGCTAAAGCTTGTTTTGAAAAGTCTCCCGCTGGGAAGAAAATATCAGTCGAAGTTGCACCAGCTTTGGAAACTATGCAAAAGTTGGCAGATGCCGGAGAAACTTTTGATTTAGTGTTTATTGATGCCGATAAAAAAGAGTATATAGAATATTTCAGAATTCTCTTAGATACAAGTTTATTAGCACCAAATGGATTTATTTGTGTTGATAATACTTTATTGCAAGGACAACCTTATCTGCCATCAGAAAAGCGTGCTGCTAATGGAGAAGCGATCGCTAAATTTAACCGTTTTGTTGCAGAAGATACCAGAGTAGAACAAGTTTTGCTACCTTTACGAGATGGGGTAACTATTATTAAACGAAAGTAGTTATGGTTTGAGGATATTATTAACCCAATAAATAATTGGATATAACTCCTGAATATTCGGTAACATCATGTCAGCTGGTATCATTAGTGTAAACCCAAAGGTGAATATCTACAGGGAATTTAAGTTTTTTTCTTGCTCTTAAGTATTCTTGCCTGTTCCCTGTTCCCTACCCTTGCTATACAATACCGATGCTACCTGACATGATATAACATCATAGGTGTTACCGATATAAATAATTATAATCAAATGCTACTGACAATTTTTAAGAGTAAACTGCATCGACTCAAAGTAACTGAAGCACAACTATATTATGAGGGTTCAATTACCATTGATGAAGAACTACTAAAAACTGCCAGTATCTTAGCTTATGAAAAAGTACAAGTAGTTAATGTCAATAACGGTTCACGGCTAGAAACCTACACTATTCCAGGGGAATGGGGTAGTCGTATTGTCTGTCTCAACGGTCCAGCAGCCCGAATAAATGCTGTTGGGGACGAGATAATAGTCATCGCTTATGCTCAAATGACACCAGAAGAAGCACTTCTACATCGTCCTCAAGTTATTTTAGTGGATAAAAATAATAATCCTCTACAGAAAAGCTAATACTTAGACCTACCTCTACAGCTAAATTTTTATTCTCAAAAACTTAACACTTTTTTCCTGATTATAAATAATAACATGGCACTAATTTTATTTGTTCAAGGACGTGCTTATGCACTTTTCCAAAATCTCGGCACTCTAATTTTATTATTAATTGTTTTACCTTTCAATTTCCTGAAAGTAATACCATCGCTGCTATGGAATTTTATCAGTCAACCTTTTCAAAAAAAAGTAGTAGCTGAAAACCCAAAAAACATCCTAATTACGGGTGCAAAAATGACAAAATGTTTGCAACTTGCCCGTTCATTCCATGCCGCAGGGCACAAAGTTTTTCTGCTAGAAGCAAATAAATATTGGTTATCAGGAAATAGATTTTCTAATGCTGTTACAGGTTTCTACACATTACCCTTTCCCCAAAAAGATTGGGAAGGCTATTCTCAAGGATTATTAGAGATTATTAAAAAAGAAAAGATAGATGTATTTATTCCAGTTTCTAGTCCGGCAGGAAGCTACTATGAATCTTTAGCAAAACCACTTATATCGGAACATTGTGAAGTATTGCATTTTGACGCTGAAATTACGCAACTATTAGATAATAAATTTACATTTATTGAAAAAGCTAAAAGTTTTGGTTTATCTGTACCAAAATCATTTTTAATTACAAATCCTGAACAAGTTCTCAATTTTGACTTTGCTACTGATGGGAGTAAATATATTCTCAAAAGTATCCCTTACGATTCAGTGCGTCGTTTAGATATGACAAAACTGCCCATGAATTCAAAAGCAGAAATGGAGGAATTTGTCAATAGTTTGCCGATTAGCGAACAGAGACCCTGGATTATGCAAGAATTTGTGAAAGGCAAAGAATATTGTACCCATAGCACTGTCAGAAAGGGTAAAGTTAGACTCTATTGTTGTTGCGAATCATCAGAATTTCAAGTCAATTATCATCATGTAGATAGACCTCAAATCTATCAATGGGTAGAAAAATTTGTCAGAGAATTAAATATTACTGGGCAAATATCCTTTGACTTTATTCAAACAGAAGATGGTCGAGTTTATCCCATAGAATGTAATCCTAGAACTCACTCAGCTATTACAACATTTTACGACCATCCAGGAGTAGCAGATGCTTATTTGAAAGATAGTAAAGATGAAAATGAAGCCTCACTAATACCACTGCCAAATAGTAAACCTACTTATTGGACTTACCATGAATTATGGCGACTGACAGGAATTAGATCTTTGGGACAATTAAAAACTTGGATTAACAGAATTTTTCAAGGAACAGATGGTATTTTTCAAATAAATGACCCCTTACCATTTTTGATGGTACACCATTGGCAAATTCCTTTACTTTTGTTAGGTAATCTGCAAAAATTAAAGGGGTGGGTAAGAATTGATTTTAATATTGGGAAATTAGTAGAATTGGGCGGAGATTAACAAATTGGATTTCTGTAGAATGTAAGCTCAGAAACCGTAAGCGTTTAGCTCTCATTTTCTTTAATGAATGAATAAATGAAGCAAGCATTTGTTTAACTTCTACTACATTTTCAACAAGAGAATTGAAGTACAAGAAGGACTAGCTTGCTTTAAATGAAGCTGAGATCTGATAGCTGGCAGCTAAATGCTTACCAGAAATTAAGAAAGAAAAAACAGATTTCTACTAAGGTTAAATCATCAATTTTTATGGATCAACAAATTTGGATTGCGATAACATTTATTGCCTTTTTACTTTCATTTACAGTAGTAGGCATTTACTCCGCAACCCAAAAACAAAACACAACAAATGATTACCTACTTGCTAGTAGAAATGTTAATCCCTGGTTGACAGCTTTATCAGCAATGGCAACAGGTCAGAGTGGATATTTATTCATTGGAGTAATTGGCTTTACCTACAAAGTAGGAGTTGCTTCCATTTGGATACCTGTTGCTTGGGCAATAGGAGACTATATTGCTTGGTGGTTGATATTCAAAAAGTTGAGGTTAGTCTCTCAACAAACAAATTCAGATACAGTTTCCTCATTCCTCGGTCAAGAAAATCTAAGGTCAGGAAAAAATAACGGGCGCTTGATTACAATAATTTCAGCCTTAATTACTATTGCTTTTCTCGGTACTTATGCTTCAGCTCAACTGGTAGCAGCAAGCAAAGGACTAAATGCAATATTTGGCTGGAACTATCAATTAGGAGTTATCATTGGAGCTGTAATTGTCGTTATATACTGTTTTTCAGGAGGCATTCGTGCTTCTATATGGACTGATTCAGTGCAGGCAATTTTGATGATTGGCTCCTTATTAGTTCTGTGTATAGTCGGTTTGATTAACTGTGGTGGGTTTGGAGAACTTTGGACAAAACTCAATGCAATTGACCCCACCTTAACAAATTTGATTCCCGCTAATCTGCCTTGGGGATTTTTCCCTTACTTTTTGGGATGGATAGTGGCAGGATTTGGCGCTGTCGGTCAGCCTCATATATTAGTACGAGCAATGGCAATTGACTCCGCAGAGAATGTGGCTTTTGCTCGAAACATCAAATTTGTCTGCGGTCAAATAAACTCTGCCACAGCCTTCGGTGTTGGGTTAACTGCAAGAGCATTGTTGCCAGATTTAATCACATCAAGTGACCCAGAATTGGCATTACCTTATCTATCTATGGAACTTTTACCAGCAGTGATGGTGGGGTTAATGTTAGCAGGATTATTTTCAGCAGCAATTTCCACAGCAGACTCTCAGATTCTATCTTGTTCGGCTGCATTGAGTCAAGACTTGATTCCTAATACAGCTAATTCTTATAGAATGGCTAAAATTGCCACGTTAGTTGTCACAGCTATTGTATTAGTAATTGCCCTAACAGGAGACAATAACGTATTCGCTTTAGTAATTTTCTCTTGGTCAATTTTAGCTTGTGGTTTAGGCCCATTATTGGTATTGCGGGTTTGGCAAAAACCTATAAGTGTGCCAGTAGCGATCGCCATGATGATTATTGGTATTATTGTTTCCATAGCCTGGAATTTAGGACTTGGGTTATCTAGTGCTATTTATGAAGTACTTCCCGGTATGGCTACAGGCTTTATTGTTTATGGAATTGTTTATTTTTTGACCGACTCTAGAGAGTTGAGTAAATAAAAAAATTGTACTACTTTGTATCAGTTTGATCGAGACGGAAAAAGATGGATGCTCCAAATAAAGTATCACGATTACAATTATTCTTATCATTACCGATAGACTGTTTAGCTGCATTAATGGGTGGGACGATATGTCTATCTTTATCACCAATTTTCATCCGTTTGAGCGAATATGAAATCGGTCCCAATGCCGCAATATTTAATCGCTTGTGGATTGCGACTGTTGCCTTTGGGTTAGTGAGTCGATTTTTGGCTGTGCGCCACCGAGAACGAAAAAAGGAAACCCAAAAGGAAATCCAATCAGATCAACAAAAACCCCATCTACTTCACAGAGCCAAGCTACTGATGATAGCAGATGGGGTTATTCTCTCGATGGGTCTAACATTTTGGGCTTGGTCTTTGACTCAGACAAGCATTGCCAACGCTAGCATGATGCATAATCTGGTTCCCATATTTACTGTTTTAGGAGGGTGGCTAGCTTTAAGTCAAACCTTTGACCATCGATTTCTGCTAGGTATGTTTGTGGCGCTCGCTGGATCTGCATTATTAGAAATGAATGACCTTTTATCACTAAGAGTCAGCCAACAACTACTAGGAGATTTGGCAGCATTACTTTCAGCAGTATTTTTTGGCATACACCCACTGATAGTTGAGCAACTCCGATCTCATATCAACCCAATCACGATTATGACTTGGTCTTCGGCAACTAGCTCTCTATTATTATTGCCTTTTGCTCTAATTGTTGAAGAGCAACTTTTTCCAAGTTCTTTCACTGGTTGGTTTTCAGTTATTGCTCAAGCCGTTGTTGCT
The DNA here is from genome assembly GCF_003838195.1 of Okeania hirsuta. GTDB lineage: Bacteria > Cyanobacteriota > Cyanobacteriia > Cyanobacteriales > Microcoleaceae > Okeania > Okeania hirsuta. The sequence continues at coordinate 42,944 of NZ_RCBY01000018.1, read as the reverse complement.
CAAATGTTAGGTATAGGACTTTTGGCTTATTCTCTCAAAAGGTTATCTGCTGGACTTACTAGTCTAGTTGCGTTATTTATTCCTGTTCTCAGCGCTGTCGAAGGTTGGGCAATTTTCTCAGAAAATCTTAGCTTGTTGACTTCGGTAAGTTTCTTTGTAATTTTATTGGGAATGTATTTGGCTATCTCTAGTAGGTCTGCTATCAAACCGAAAGTTGAACCTTCTTATTGAAGGCAAAAGTTGAGAGCTTTGCTAGAATAAATGACATCTCATTATTAACCAGAGACGAAATACTCGGGGATTTAGAAGCTTTAATATCATCAGTATTTATAGAACGCATTTGGGATATTTGTCGGCGATTCAGTTTTTTGCCAGGAGTCAGGAGTCAGGAGTTGGAGGGAAGGTATAAGGGAAGTACATGGAATGTCAACTTCCCTAAATATTCATTGATTCAGCAACCCCTTAATTTTATTTTATGAACTTGATTGAAAATCTCCTTAGTGCAGGATGGTGGAAATAACTGACCAGTTACAAAATCCTAAAACAATTACAAATCAAAAATGATTGACTTTTAAGTTTTGACTTTTAACTTCCGTGTAGCGGCACTAGTTTAGCTTCATCTAAGATAAAATTACAGTTTTTTTTCAGATGAAGATAAAACATTGAAAACTAATGAAAAAGAACTACCTTCAAAGTAAAATAACAGAATATTAGGCTAAATAATTGGGGAAAAAAAATAGAAAAATGCAGTAATATTTAAGTGGAAGCTAGGGGATGTTATTGTCTGGCTGTAGTCCACAGTAGACTCAATACAAAATCACCTAGAAAAGTCCTACAGTTTTTGGTAATATATTTAATATTCGTGATATGAAACTAGTCAAAATTAATAAAAATTAATTTTTCTACTTTTTTTGTTTTGTTAAAATTTAGGACACAATTAACTAATTTAATAGAAACAAAACAACGCCATTATGACATTAGAAAAAATTTCTCAGACTCAACCTTCATCCTTAAAGACAATGCCAATGTTACGAGTATTGCACCTCGCAGGTTCCATTGTCTCTGACTTTTACTACAACTTATCAATAATCTACGCCAAAGAAGTAGTACAACCAGTGGGTGTCAGTAGCTACTATGCAGTCGTAAATCCTGACAGTCTTTGGCAGTTAGGAACATCCTTAGATTCCTTGTCAGAAAAGATGTCTCTCCAGGATATGATTCCTCGACTACCTCAGATTGATGTAGTAGTTCCCCATATGTTCTGCTTTCCTGGAATGACCAGTTTCAGGGCTTTATTTGAGGATATCATTGGTATCCCCGTGGTTGGGTCGCCATCCCATTGCACAGCATTAGCAACTAACAAAGCACAGACAAGGAGCATTGTTTCTGCATCTGATGTCCTGGTTGCCAAAGCACAACAACTACGCCGAGGAGATAAATTAACAATGGAGCCGCCCTTTGTAGTGAAACCTACCTCGGAAGACAATTCTTTGGGTGTGACATTGGTGTGGGATGAATCTCAAATAGAGGAAGCATTGAAAGTTGGGTTTAAACTAGACGAGACGTTGTTAGTGGAGGATTATATTCCTGGAAGGGAATTTCGTGTAGGTGTGGTTGAGTATGAAGGTAAGTTGTCCGTCTTGCCGATGATAGAGTACTTAGTCACGGAGGAACACCCTATTAGAACTGTACATGATAAGTTGGAGCTAAAATCAGACGGAACTCCTGGAAAACAACCTGAGAAACCAGAAGTGAAGCCAGTATGTCCAGCGAATGTCACACCAGAACTATTCAAGAAACTTGGCGATAGTGCTAAGAAGGCTCATATTGCATTGGGATGTCGTGATTACTCCTTGTATGACTTCCGAGTACACGCAAAAACCAATGAGCCATATCTGCTTGAAGCAGGATTATTTTGGTCTTTCGGCAAAATTAGCATGATTTCTCGGATGCTTCAAGCTGATGGGCAAAGTTTAGAAGATGTGGCTTTGCAACTGTGGAGTGCAGCAGCAGGGAGAACTCGCGTAGCTTGTGGTTCATTGTTTAAGTACAGCAAATCAGAGCAAGTAGCAAAGATTTAATGAAGTCAGAAGTCAGAAGTCAAAAGTCAGAAGTTAACCCACCCCTCGCCCCTCCCCCTCCCAGGAGGGGAAGTAGGGGATTTGAGCAAGCCTCCAAAAACATTTCGCCTTAAAAGGCAGGGTTGCGCGACCCATATTATTTTGATAATACCATTTCTCATTTTATTGAGCAGAGGAGTTAGGGAGTGGGGAGTAGGGGAGTGGGTAGGGACATTGCATGCAACGTCCCTACAGATAAGTAAACATTAGAGTCTCAAGGGGTGACAAGCACCTCAACGTATTTCCGTCTAGGGAAGCAATCTCAAGTCCTAGTTTTTCGTACCTCATGGGTAAGTCCTGTTCTAATTAGGACACTGGCTATTCAGCAGCCTTAATTTATCGTTATTATCATTCCCATGTGACTTAGCCTAGAAAAAAAAAGATGAATGCTCAAGCAAAATTATTAAAGCTACAGTTTGTCTCATTTTTACCGATAGATTCCTTAGTTGCATTAACAGCTAGCATAATCTGTCTCTCTTTTTCACCCATTTTTATCCGTTTGAGCGAACTGGAAATAGGACCAAACGCTACAGCATTTAATCGTTTTTGGATAGCCGCTGTTGCCTTTTGGCTGCTAAATACTTTATTGACAGTACGCCATCGATACCGAAATAAAGAAACTCAACTCGAACAACAAAAGCACCATCTAGTTAATAGGGCAAAGCTACTAATAATAGATGGTGTTCTTATATCAGTAGGTCTAATGCTTTGGGCTTGGTCTTTAAATCAAACGAGTATTGCTAACTCTAGTATGATTCATAATCTGGTGCCAATATTTACCGTCTTAGGAGGATGGCTAGCTTTAGGTCAAACTTTCGACAATCGATTTTTGATTGGTATGGTAGTTGCGATTTTTGGAGCAACTTTACTAGAAGCAAAAGAACTGTTATCATTGAGGATGAGCCAAGAACTATTAGGAAGTTTAGCAGCTTTGCTCTCAGCAGTGTTTTTTGGAATACATCCACTTGTCATTCAGCGACTCCGTAGTAATTTAAGCCCTGTCACTATTATGACTTGGTCTACAACAACAAGTTTTCTATTTATGTTACCTGTTGTTCTAATTGCCAAAGAGCAACTTTTCCCAACTTCGATAAATGGGTGGTTTGCAGTAATTGCCCAAGCTCTCGTTAGTCAAATGCTTGCTATGGGACTTTGGGCTTATTGTCTCAAAAAGTTATCTGCCGGGTTTAGTAGCTTAGTGGCGTTGATTATTCCTGCTCTCAGTGCGGTGGAAGGTTGGGCTATTTTCTCAGAAAGCCTGAATTTTTTGACTGTTGTAAGTTTCTTTGTAATTTTATTTGGAATGTATTTGGCTATTTCTAGCACATCTGCTATCAAGCTGGAAAATGACTAAAGGCATAGCTGAATTAGTGTATGATATTAATTTTTTAGGAGTCAAGAGTCAGGACTCAGGAGGGAAGAAATAAGAAGAAAGTAGTAGAAGAGAAAGTTTTTTGTTAGCGCTCTTCTCCAGAACTGATATCATACCTCAAATCAGCAACGCCAATATTCGCTAAATTAAAGAGGAATCAAATTTTGTCTACTTTACGATCAATTTCTACTTCCTACATACAGCAAGCAAATTGGTTTCTGTATAAATTCAAAGCTACAGGTTTAACAGACAAAGTGTCTGTAGCATTTCAGATTAAATCACCTCTGGATATTCAAAGTGTAAAAGATACACTACAAGTATTAATTGAACGTCACTCTATTCTTCGCAGTATCTATTACGAACAAGATGGAAAAATAGTTCAAACAATTCAGGAAAATGTCGATATTAATTTTGAACAAATTTCTGCTTCATCTTGGAGCGACGAGGAATTAGAAGGGCATTTATCTGACTCGCTCAAACGTCCTTTTAACTTAGAAAATAGCGGGGTATTTCGTGCTTGTTTATTTAAACGTTCGGTAACAGAGAATATTTTGTTATTGACTGTTCATCAAATAGCTGGAGATTGGGAGTCTTTATTAATATTAGTAAATGAATTTGTTGCTCTCTATGAATCAAAAATTAATCATGAATCTCTAGATTTACCCATATTAAATAAGTCTTATGAAGATTATATTCAGAAAGAATTAGACTTGCTCAATAGTTCAGAAGGAAAACAATTGGGTGATTATTGGCAACAGAATTTGGCTGATGAATTACCAGTGTTAGAATTACCCACAAATTCTCCTCGTCCAACCATTAGAACTTATAATGGAAAATCAATAAGGCGTACCATAAATTTACAATTAAGTCAACAAATTCAACAACTGGCAAAAACAGAAACAGTCAAGGTCGAAGAAATACTATTAGCAGTATTTAAAGTCCTGCTTTACCGCTACACAGGAGAAGAAGATTTACTTGTAGGTTTATTACAAAACCGAGAAAATCAACCATTATTCCCTGGAGTTATTGGCAATTTTACTAATGTTACGGTGATCAGAGATTCTATTTCAGGGAATCTCAAGTTTACAGATTTTTTGACTCAAGTCAGTAAAAAAGTATTTGAAACAGAAAGCTACAAAGATTATCAATTTGCTCTACTTGTACAACAACTCAAATTATCTAATCTGAGTTATCCTCCTATCTGTCAAGCAGCCTTTGGTTATTACAAATTTGATAAGTTATTTAATGCCAAAGAATTAGAATTAGAATATTATCAACTCCCACAACAAAAGGTAGATTTTGAACTCAGTTTAGAAGCAATTCAGTTAGAGGAATATTTCTGGGTTGATTGGAAATACAATAGTGATGTATTAGCAGCGGAAACTGTGACTCAAATTGCTGAACATTTCCAGAATTTACTAATAGCAATTATAGAAAATCCTCAGACAGAAGTAGATAAGTTACCGATACTGAGTGAGAGGGAAAAACAGCAAATATTGGTGGAGTGGAACAATACAAAAACAGATTATCCTCAAGGCAAATGTATCCATGAATTATTTGAGAGTCAAGTAGAAAAAAACTCAGATGGAATAGCAGTAATTTTTGAAGATAAAAAACTGACTTATTCAGAGTTGAATGCCAAAGCAAATCAACTAGCTCAGTACTTACAAAAGTTGGGAGTAAAGCCAGAAACACACTTGGGAATATGTGTAGAACGTTCTTTGGAAATGGTCGTAGGTATATTAGGAATCCTGAAAGCAGGAGGAGCTTATGTACCGCTCGACTCAAGCTATCCCTCAGAACGTTTAGCTTATATGCTTGCTGATGCACAAGTATCAGTGTTGCTAACTCAGGAATCATTAGTGACATCATTGCCGGAGCATCAAGCACAGGTTGTTTGTTTGGATAAAGATTGGGAAGCGATCGCTCAATTGCCTACAGAAAATTTAGCAAAAGTGGCTAAACCCGAAAATCTAGGCTACATCATCTATACTTCCGGTTCCACAGGTAAACCTAAAGGAGTTGCCATGAGTCAACGCGCTTTGGTCAACCTAATTATGTGGCAGCAGCAGGAAGCAATTATTGGTGAAGGTGCAAAAACATTACAATTTGCTCCCATCAGTTTTGACGTATCTTTCCAAGAAATTTTTTCCACGTTATATTCAGGTGGTACTTTAGTTTTAGTTTCTCCAGAAGTCAGGCGCGATAGTTTTGCTTTGATGCAATTTATGGTTGATAACGAAGTAGATAAACTATTTGTACCCTTTGTCGCCTTGCAACAGTTAGCTACAGTTGCTGCTCAATGTCAAACTTTGCCACAACTGCGTGAAATTGTGACAGCAGGCGAACAATTACAGATTACTCCAGACCTAATTGAGTTGATGAAACGACTCCCCAACTGTAGGTTGCAAAATCAGTACGGACCGTCAGAAAGTCATGTGGTTTCTGCTTATACTTTACAAGGAACTGCGGTAAATTGGCCAGCACTTCCTCCCATTGGTCGTCCTATTGCTAACAATCAACTCTACATTCTTAGTCGCGATCTACAACCACTTCCCATGGGTGTTCCTGGGGAGCTATATATTGGTGGAGTTGGTGTAGCAAATGGTTATCTTAATCGTCCGGAGCTGACTGCGGAAAAATTTATCTCCAATCCGTTTAGCGATCGAGGAAAAAGCAGACTATACAAAACAGGAGATTTAGCTCGCTATCTTCCTGATGGTAATATCGAATTTATTGGTCGCATCGATAACCAAGTCAAAATTCGAGGTTTTCGGATCGAAATCGGAGAAATTGAAACGACTATCAGTCAACATCCCACTGTTAAAGAAACAGTAGTTTTGGCAAGGGAAGATAATCCTGGTAATAAACGTTTAGTAGCGTATATTGTGCCCGAAACTGAGGCAAATCAAGAAATTGTGTCGCAACTCAAACAATATCTAAAACAAAAGTTGGCAGAGTATATGGTGCCTTCAGCTTTTGTGGTTTTGTCACAACTACCGTTAACTCCGAATGGGAAAGTTAACCGTCGTGCTTTACCTGTACCAGATATTTCTAGTTTTAGTGAGAGTAATAATATTGTTGCACCACGAGATGATATTGAAGGGAAGTTAGCAGAAATTTGGTCAAATATTCTCAATATTAATCCGGTGGGAATTAAAAATAATTTCTTTGAGTTAGGAGGTCATTCTGTTTTAGCAGTTAACTTAATGGCAAAAATTCAGCAAAAGTTTGCCAAACAATTACCTTTATCTACTCTGTTTACTAATCCCACAATTGAAGATTTAGCAAGTTTAATCCGAGGAGAAAATCAAGTTATTTCTTCTTCTCTAGTTCCGCTGCAAACTCAGGGAAATAAGCAACCATTTTTCTGCGTACATCCGGCGGGAGGTCATGTATTTTATTACCAAGAATTGTCCCGTTATTTAGGTAATAATCAACCTTTTTATGGCTTACAAGCACAGGGGTTTAATGAAGGAGAAAAAATCTTCACAAATGTGGAAGATATGGCTGAGTTCTATATCAAAACTATTCAAGAATTTCAACCAGAAGGGCCTTATCAAATTGGTGGTTGGTCTTTTGGTGGAGTTGTTGCTTTTGAAATGGCACAGCAGTTACTTCAACAAGGGCAAAAAGTTAGTTTATTGGCTTTGTTAGATCCTTGGGTTCCTATTCTATTAGACCACAATAAAAAGATTGATAATTTGTACATGAGGGGTGTATTAAGTCGTTATTTTGGAGGAATGTTTGGTATAACTAATTTAGTTAGCGAGGATGAATTAATTGGGCTAAGTTCAGAGGAGCAAATAGAGTTTATTATTGATAAAGCGGAAAAATTAGAGTTATTTCCCCAGGAAGCGACTCGCGAACAAAATCGGCGGTTTATTGATGTAATTATTGGCACTTTGAAGGCAACTTATAGTTATAAACGTCGGCCTTATTCCGGTAAAGTAACAGTCTTTCGTGCGGAAGAAAAGCATCCTCATGGAATAGATCCGCAATTAGTTTGGGTAGAAATGTATGCTATTTTAGATGTAGTTGATATGGAGGTAGTTATGGTTCCTGGCAATCATTTTACATTTATCAAGGAACCAAACAATAAAGTATTAGCAGAACGTTTGAGTGAGCATTTAAAGTAGGTAAGTATTCAGCAGTTAGCTACCAGCTATCAGTTATAGCAATTCGCAATTATTTGGAGGCTTGCTCAAATCCCCGTTATACCAAATTGATAAATTTTTGCTACAAATAGCTAGGATATTTCTTAGGAGTCAGGAGTCGTATAGGAATGGCTTTAATACCATTTTTTTAGGGCATAAATTATCTTTTTTGTCAAAGGGACATCTCTTTTAAAATCTTTTAATCACGCTGATTATTCGTAACATTCTTTTTTCAAATTGGTATTACAAAAATAACTTCTGACTTCCCCTCCTGGGAGGGGGAGGGGCGAGGGGTGGGTTGACTTCTGACTTCTGACTTCGTTAACCCTGTTCCGTCTTTTGGAGGAGATGTCTAATGGAACAAATAAGTTTAAGTACCTTTTTGAGAGTATTTGCTTTTATCATATAGTTAGTAAAAAAATTGGAGCTTAATTATGTTAGGATCTGCCTCAGAATCTAAGAAGAAAATCTATCGAATTATTTACGGTTACTGGCAAAGTCAGTGTGTTTATGTAGCAACAAATTTAGGTATACCAGAATTGCTGCATAACGGACAACAAACCGTTGAAGCAATAGCAGAAAAAACAGGCACAAAAGTAGAAAAACTTTATGTTGTGCTGCGTGCTTTAGCTCATTTAGGTGTCTTTTTAGAAAAACCTGGACGGGTATTTGCTTCTACAGAATTATCGGAACTTCTGATTACTAATGGTTCCCCTTCTATCGGTGATTTTTTAATGCACATTACAGAGCCTAATATGTGGGATGGTTGGCGAGAATTAGAAAACAGTTTAAAGACTGGAGAAGTTCCTTTTGAATTAGCAAAAGGTAAGGATTTTTATACTTCCTATATGACAGAAAATCCCAAAAGTAAAAACCTGTTCAACAATGCCATGAGTTATTTAACTACTGAAGTTGTTGACCCGTTATTTGCAGTTTATGATTTTGGTCGTTTTCAGACAGTAATGGATGTGGGAGGAAATCAAGGTACATTAATTGCCAATATTGTGAAAAGATTCGGCTGTAAAGGTATTTTGTTTGACTTACCCCATGAAGTAGAAACTGCTCCTAATAATCTGGCAAAACATGGAGTTAATGATGCAGTAACAGTTATTGGTGGGAGTGCTTTGGAATCTTTACCAAAAGGTGCCGATGCAATTGTAATGAAATATTTTCTATCGGTATTTAGTCGCGAAGATTCTATCAAGGTACTGACTAACTGTCGAGAAGCTCTCTCAAAAGATGGTCGGGTTATACTTTTACAAACTTTAGTTCCTTCTGTGGGAGCGCCTGTAGAATATCCCGATGGCACAATACCAGCTTTAGCTGCAGTGCAAATGATGATTACTAATCCTGGAGGTTATTGGCGTACCGAACAAGAATACAAAGATTTGTTTGCAGCAAGTGGTTTCCAACTCGAACAAATCGTTCATACTGGCACAAGTGTGACAGTTATGGAGTTCAGTCCTCTTTAAATAATCGGCGCATCACATTACTGTAATGTGATGCGCTGTTTCCCACATTGATTTTCATATATAGCAAGGAACGAGTTGGTGTTTGACAGAGATGGATGATGAACCTGATATCAAATCCGGTTGAACACTTATTATATAGTTTTATATAGTTGGGGGAAGTAGGAGAGTAGGGGAGATAGGAAAGAAGTAAAGATAAGAATAATCGGCGTTGGTGAAGCGCGTGTATGATATTAATCTTAATTACTCAGGAGTCAACCCACCCCTAACTCCCTCCCAGGAGGGGGAGGACTGAGTCAGGAGGGAAGAAAGAAGAAGAAAGAGGAATAGAAGGAGAAAGTTTTTTGTTTAGCTGGTGCACAACCCACGTTAACGCTACTTGAGATGGAAAGCGTACATTCAGGACCGAAAACGCGGAGCGCGGAACGGAGTTCTATCGCACTCTGATATAGAATCCGGTTATACAGTATATGTTTATAATTCTATCCACACTTCAATCTCCCCATCTCCCCATCTCCCACAACTATATAATAAGTATTCAACCGGACATGATATTACAGGTCTAATCATTCAAGCCTAAATGTTGGCGTAGAGAATAGCGCATAATATCAACTGGTACAGACTTTTGTAACCATAATTCCAAAGCTGCAGCCCCTTGTTGAACCAACATTTCTAATCCATCAATAGCGATCGCTCCTCTAACCAGAGCTTGTTGAAGAAATTTAGTAGGGTTGGGAATATAGATTAAATCATAGACTATTGCTCCTGGTGATAATAGATCGAACACTTTCTCATCTATTGGAGACTGCTCAATATTAGGATACATTCCAATCGGAGTAGTATTAACTAGCAAATCTGCCTGTGAAACTAATCTTGACATTTCATCCCACTTATGTATCTTTAAACTTACTGGTAAAGGAGAATTAATCCAACTTTGCCTAAAAGCAGCTAACTTTTCTTGAGACCGACCAATAACATGAATTTCTGCACAACCCAATTGTGCACAACCAGCCACTACTGCGCGAGATGCACCACCATTACCTAAAATCAACGCTACTTTTTGATGCCAATCCCAATTATAAGTTTTTAGTGGAGAAAGAAACCCTTCCACATCTGTATTTGTTCCCTCCCATCCTTTGTCTATTTGATAAACAGTATTAACTGCCCCCACTGCTTGAGCAAGGTCTGAAACTTTTGACAAAAGTGGTAATATTGTTTGTTTGTGGGGAATAGTAATATTAAAACCCTGAATGCCAATAGCAGAAAACCCAGCAATAGCTGTTTTTAAATTTTCTGGTTTAATTGGAAAAGGCAGATAAACATAATCTATTAAGTTTTGTTGATTATTTATTGCTTTAATTGCAGCATTGTGCATTACTGGAGACAAAGAATGTTCAACGGGATAGCCAATGACTCCTAATAATTTTGTTTTACCTGTAATCATTATGATAAATATAAGTAAAAATTGCTATAGTCTATTTTATAAAAATTAAACAATAAAACCCACATTCCGCACGACAAAATGTAGTATGCGAAAGTAGTTAAACTTGAGTAAGTATTTATACTTGTTGTGATTAGTGCTATATATTATACCAATTTGAAAAAAGAATGTTACAAATAATAAGCAGTATTAAAATAATTTGTAGGAAATATCTATTGGAGGAAAAAGATAAATTACTACTTGGTATTATTTAGCAACCCCTAAATAAGAAAAAAAATACGCCTGAGTCATGCCAGACGTATTAGACGTATTAACAATATAAATAATTTTCCAAAGTAGCCTATTATTCTAAAGCACTAGCACCACCCACAACTTCCAGAATTTCTTGAGTAATAGCAGCTTGCCGAGCTTTATTGTAAGAAAGAGTTAATGTACCAACTAATTCACTAGCATTATCACTAGCATTACTCATTGCTGTCATCCGAGATGCTAATTCACTAGCAGATGATTCTTGCCACGCCCTCAATAACTGGTTAGTTAAAAATAATGGCAAGAGAGCTTCTAAAATTTGAGTTGGGTCTTGCTCAAAAATCATATCGCGGGGAAAGCTTTTAGTAGGTGCTGTTACTTTATCCCGTGATACTTCAAAGTGACCACCTTTAGTAGTTAAACGGAAGATTTCATCATCTTGAACTTCTAAACCTTGAGGATCGAGAGGTAAGAGAGTTTGAATAACTGGTTTAGAGCTAATTAGTGAAATAAATTTGGTATAAACCAACTCTATTCTATCTACTGATCCTGAGAGAAAATCAGCAAGTACTTCATCAGTAACTGCAGAAGCATCATCAGCTGTAGGAATTTTTTCAGGATTATCATAAGTGTTTAAAATTGGAGCTTCCCGACGTTGGAAATATTGAATTGCTTTACGTCCAATCAATAAATATTTATAATCAACTCCTTGCTCAGTGAGTTCACGAGCTCTAATTTCTGCACGTTTAATTATGCTGCTGTTATAGCTACCACATAAACCACGATTTCCAGAAATTACTAATAACCCAACTGTTTTAACTTCCCTTTGTTTTAGTAGGGGTAAATCTACACTTTCAAATTGTAAACGTTCGGCAAGTCCGTATAAAACTTGGGCAAGGCGGTCGGCAAAGGGCCGAGTATTAATCACTTGTTCCTGGGCACGACGTACTTTAGCAGCGGCCACTAGGCGCATTGCTTCTGTAATTTTTTTAGTGTTTTTGACCGAGTTGATGCGATCGCGAATAGCTTTTAAATTAGGCATGATTTTGTGTAGGAAGAAGTAAGAAGTAACAAGGAAGAAAGAAGAAGGGAAATTTTTAATTTATTCTCAACTAAGTCAACTAGATTAAACTTTCTCATATCTGTCTATCTAGTTACTCTCAACCCTTTTTTTTCAATAAATCTATAGAGATTCGCCTATAAATTAAGTGCGAATTAGTCTTAAAAGTTAGGTAGTATCAGGTAAACAACAAAGCTGACTGCTGATAACTGACTTTTAATTACTACATCTAACTAATAATTAGTGGCTAGTTGCTTTTGAGCATTAACAACTAACCACTAAATGTTAATACTTAAAAGTAACTAATTTAAGCAGATACCAAGAATGTTTGCTTATACTCAGTAATACCTTCTTTTAAGACAGTTTGAGCTTCATCAGTCAGTACCTTTTCAGTACCGATAATTTCACCGAACTTGGGCTTACTGTTGTTCAAGTAATCCAGTAAACCAGAAATAAATTTAGTCACCTTCTCAAGAGGGATATCATCCAAGTAACCATTAATACCAGAATAAATCACTGCTACTTGTTCGGGAAGAGAGCGAGGTGAGTTTTGAGATTGTTTCAAAATCTCCCGCAAGCGCTGACCTCTTGCCAGTTGGTTTTGGGTAGCTTTATCCAAGTCTGAGGCAAATTGAGAGAACGCTTCTAATTCAGCAAACTGTGCTAGCTCTAGCTTAATCTTACCAGCAACTTTTTTCATAGCCTTGGTCTGAGCAGCCGAACCTACCCTCGACACAGAAACACCTGCGTTTACTGCTGGGCGGAAACCTGCGTTGAATAGGTCACTGGAGAGGAAGATTTGACCATCCGTAATAGAGATAACGTTGGTAGGAATATAGGCCGAAACGTCACCAGCTTGAGTTTCAATAATTGGTAGAGCAGTCATACTGCCTCCACCTAAATCATCATTGAGTTTAGCAGCTCTTTCTAAGAGACGGGAGTGGAGATAGAATACATCTCCTGGATATGCTTCACGACCTGGTGGACGACGCAGTAGCAAAGATACCTGGCGATAAGCTTGAGCTTGCTTGGAAAGGTCATCATAGATTACCAGAGTTGCTTTGCCTTTATACATAAAGTATTCAGCAATAGTAGCACCAGTATAAGGAGCCAAGTATTGGAGAGTTGCAGGGTCACTGGCATTAGCAGCTACTACAACGGTGTAATCCATTGCACCTTTTTCTTCAAGGGTACTTACTACCTGAACTACAGTAGAAGCTTTTTGACCAATAGCCACATATACACAGATAACATCTTCACCTTTTTGATTAATGATAGTATCGATGGCGATCGCTGTTTTACCTGTTTGTCTGTCACCGATAATCAATTCCCTTTGACCTCTACCGATGGGAATCATCGAGTCTATAGCAGTGATACCTGTTTGCATAGGTTCACAAACAGAACGGCGTTCGATAATTCCTGGAGCAGGAGATTCAATCAGACGACTGTCATCGGTTTGAATATCTCCTTTACCATCAACAGATCGACCGAGACCATCTACCACCCGGCCAACCATGGCCTCTCCTACTGGCACTTGAGCAATTCTACCTGTGGCAGTTACGGCAGATCCTTCTTGAATTTCCCGGCCTTCACCCATCAATACTGCCGCTACGTTATCTTCTTCTAAGTTTTGGGCAATACCTACTGTACCATCTGAGAACTCTACCAGTTCTCCTGCCATTACCTTGTCTAGGCCATAAATCCTGGCAATACCGTCACCCACTTGTAGAACAGTACCAACGTTAGATACTTTGACATCTTGGTCGTACTGTTCTATTTGGTCGCGAATAATTTGGCTAATTTCGTCAGGTCTGATTGATACCATTTTTCTTTTTTATTGTCCAGTCTTTATTACAAAAAATGAGTGAATTATGCTTTGAGGCTATTGCCAATTCGGCGTAGTTGTCCTTGCAGACTAGAGTCAATTATCTGAGAGCCTATTTTGATAATGACACCACCGAGTAAACTTGAATCGATTTTGGTTTCAATATCTACATCTCTTGCATCAGTCATTGATTTGACTCGTTCGCGGACTGTATTTTTTTGGTCTTCGTTTAATTCTACTGCGGAGGTCACTTCTGCTAGAACAGTTTGATTTAGTTCTCGCAATAGTGCTAGGTATTTTTTCCCTATCTCTTCTAGAAAAATAATCCGACCTCTATCAACTAGCAGCATTAAAAAATTACGCATATAGGGATCGGCTTCATCACCCATCATGCGTTGCAGCACTGCTTTTTTGTCTTCTGGTTTAATAATTGGATTTCCCATAAATTGCTTCAATTCTGGGGATTCATCCATAATATTAATCAGGGAACGTATATCTTCCCCAAATCTCTCAGCAAGGTCTTTTGATTTAGCCAAGGACATTAGAGCTGCTGCGTAGGGTTCTACAATTTCACCAGCAATTACAGTCATGATTGACCTCCTAATAACCCCAGACTACGATCTATTAATTGTTGCTGGGCATTCTCATCTAAAGTTTCTTTGAGGCGAGATTCTACTTGTGCCAATGCTTTAGATGCTACAATTGAGCGCAGTTGGGCAATTGCTTTATCTCTTTCCGAGTCCATCTCTTGGCTAGCAGTAGCTTTCATCCGCTCAATATCTTGTTCTGCCTGTTGCTCAATTTTTTGCTTGACTTCCTGTGCTCTTGTTTCAGCAGTGGCTAGAATTGTTTCAGCCTCTACTTGAGCTTGGGTCAACTTTTGTTGTTGAGCTGCTAGAGCTGATGCTGCTTCTTGTTGACGTTTTTCTGCTTCTTTGATTGCTTGTTCAATAGTGGCGCGTCTTTCACTAAGAATTTTCCCAATAAAGCCTCGCCCAAAATAAATTAAAACTACAATCAAAATTCCTAAATTAATTAGGTTAGTGTCTAAAAGATCCAGGTTTAAACCGAAACCTTCTTCTGCGCTAGCTTCTGTGGCTAGCCATAAAACATTTACCATGATATCCTGTGATAGTTAGCCTTAAATTATCTTGTTGGATGCTGAGTTTTACGATCTATCGCCTCAACTTTTCCACCTGGAATTTTCTTTGGCTATCTGACCAATTCTGGTCCTAATAGTTTTTCTAGAATTTGGTGGCTCAAAGAGTCTACCTGTTCTTCTAACTGTTGCAAAGCTGCTTGCTTTTGCTCTTCTATTTCTTGAGCTGCTTGTTCTCTTTTGGCTTGTGCTTCCTGTTGAGCTTTAGCCACTTTTTCGGCTACTATTTTCTGAGCTTCTGCTTGAGCTTCAGTAATAATTGCTTGAGATTTTTTACGAGTTTCTGCTAGGTCTTGCTCGTATTGTTCAGCTAATTTTTTTGTTTTTGCCAAACCCTCTTGTGCTTTGATTTGATTGTCGCGGATATAATCTGCACGAGAATCTATAGCTTTACCCAGTGGTTTGTAAAAAATTTTATCCAAGACAAAAGCCAGAATCAGAAACTGAATTGCCATTAAGGGTAGAGTTGCATTAATGTCAAACAAACCACCCTTTTCTGCTACTTCTTCAACGGCTAGTAATATTGTCCAATTTATCATTTTCTCTAATCTTTAGGTGGTTCCCATAGTTTAAGTAGGATTTAACTAGCTATCAGCTATTAGCGCTTCAGCTATCAGCCTAAAAATTTGCGCAATTAGGTATTTGTTTGCGGAGCATTCCGGAACGGAAAAGCTTGGATAAAACATCCCCAACTTCTATAAAGTCGCTTAATTTTAGGAGAGGCTTAAATTCCCTTCTAAAAAGCTGACTGCTGAACTGCTGTTTGCGTTTGCGTAGCATCCCGTAGGGAAGAATTCCGTCAGGAAATGCTTGTTAAAGATTTTAGATTTTCGATCTCCAAAATCAAAAATCTAAAATCCCTATTTTCTATAATGAGGGTTGTTTATGCAAAGGGGTTGGCAAATAGCAACACTAGTGATACCACCAAACCGTAAATTGTTAAAGCTTCCATAAATGCCAAACTCAACAATAATGTGCCTCGAATTTTTCCTTCTGCTTCTGGTTGACGGGCAATACCTTCTACAGCTTGACCTGCTGCATTTCCTTGACCAATTCCAGGACCAATCGCACCTAAACCTACAGCTAAGGCAGCAGCAACGACGGAAGCAGCAGCAATCAATGGATCCATAATAATTTTCTTTCCTTTTTTAACCTAAAGTACAAACTTGACGATTAACTAGAACTATATTGATTACACTGTTGCGTAATCAACTACATACACAATTGTCACTTTTTTCGATGAACTGATGTGATGATTGAAGTGAAATATGAAACTCAATAAGTTCAAGTTTCATGCTTTTATCTCACATCACTCGTCAACTCTGAAGTTTACTTGTTTTGTTGTTTTGGGGGACTTATTGCTCTACCATTTCCAGTTTCCGTGAATCTGGCGATAATTCATCCCATTCACTGCTTAGAATACCAGACTTTGAGTTACTTTTAAGCAAATTTTTTTTCTACTACCCACCTAATTCTTAATCGTGATGTTCTGCGCCATGTTCTTCTAACGCTTCTCCGATGTAGTTAGCAGCTAGGGTTGCAAAAATCAATGCTTGAATAGCACTTAAAAATAGACCCAAAACCATTAGTGGTAAAGGAATAAATAGAGGTACTAGCAGAACTAGCACTCCCACAACCAATTCATCAGCAAGAATATTACCAAATAAACGGAAGCTTAGGGACAAAGGCTTGGTAAAATCTTCTATGATCTTAAAGGGGACCATAAATGGTACTGGTTCAGCATAGCCCGCAAAATATCCTAAGCCTTTTTTGCTGATACCTGCATAAAAATATGCTATGGAAGTCAGTAGTGCCAATGCTACTGTTGTATTAATGTCACTTGTGGGGGCAGCTAGTTCTCCCGAAGGTAGTTCTATTACTTTCCATGGTACTAGCGCTCCTGACCAATTTGACACAAATATAAATAGGAACAAAGTACCAACAAATGGCACCCAAGGGCGATAATCTTTTTCACCAATTTGGTCTTTTGTTAGGCTGCGTATAAATTCTAGGATGTACTCCATGAAATTTTGCATCCCACTAGGAATTCGCTGCACATTGAGTGTTGCTGTTAAAGCAGCCAAAACTATCAGGGCAATTACAAACCAAGATGTAAGTAAAATTTGCCCATGTATTTTGAGGCTGCCTAGCTCCCAGTAAAAATGCTGGCCAACTTCTAGTTCGGCCAGGGGTAAATAGTTAATAGTATGCAAAATATCTAGCATTTTGATTCTCAGGCTTCCCGATTTATATCAAGTGGATTTTTCAAGAATTAGAATTTGCTTCAATTGTTATGAGTTTGGCATCAAGGATGTTCGCACTACATATATTATTAGTGCTGCTTTGTAAGTCAGAAACCCAAGGAAAATCGGCAAAATTTTGAGCTGATTCAACTGAGTTGCTAATATCATCAGCCCGACAAATATTGCTAACCTTGTTTTACCTACACTTCTTTTATCCCCGCCAATACTCTCAACTTCTTTAGCTAACATCCTTAAGTAAACCACACTTGTCGTTGCTCCTATCAAATAATTAAGAGCAATGTTTAGGGAGTAAAAAACCCAGACAAAGACAAATATTATACCTGTAATTGTCAAGGTGATTACATATAGTTCCTGCTGCAGTTTGTAATACTCTTGCATTGAAGTATTTGGTTCTGCGCCTGCAGTGCCAACTTCTGGAGTATCACTATCGTCAACAGTTATGGTTTCTGGTGATGTATCAGATGTATTCACAAAAATTTAGATACTAATCACAAGTGGTAGGCTTTTTTTATATGCCAATAGTCATCATACCATGTTGGAGCAAGCATACCCAGAAGTCAAAAGTTAAAATTTATAGGCCAGAAGTCGGAGGAGTCAGGAGTCAGGAGTCAGGAGTCAGGAGGAAAAAAGAAGGAAGAGAAGAAGAAAGTTTTTTATCACTAATTATCCGGACATGATATAATTTTATGTATCTTTGAATACCCACAATAAAAAATTGAGGGAATAGGGAACAGGGAACAGAGAGAAATTGATCGGGGAAAAGATTTTGATTATGGCTAATTAATAAGACTTGATAGAACCTAAATTCCGCACTTCAAAACGTAGTACAAAGGCAGAGGGCAGAGGGCAGAGGGCAGAAGGCAGAAGGGAATATTGGTTCAAAGATATAAGGTTTTTTATAACTGATTCATGGTAAAAATAGCCCCAAGTAGCTCACAACCCTCACTATTTTGCAACACAGCCCGTAAGAATGCCTTGAAGTAGGGCTTGCTAATTAGGGTTTGCTGATTAATCCTAAAAGTATTGAAATATAAAGGTTTTAGGGTTTTAGAGTTGAAAAAAGTACCAACTTTTTGGTGGAAAAAGCTCATGCATGCTAGTATTTTGGGATGATTATGGCAGAAAAATTGAGAGGCAATTCTTAACTCCTACCTCCTCACTCATTCCCATAACTCCTGTCTCCTGTCTCCTGTATCCTGTCTCCTACCCCAGCAAAAAGACTTTCCATACGCAAACCCTAATTAAATATCAAAGCATTGAAATATAAAGATTTTAGCCTTTTTGGGGTCGAAAAAAGTTCACCTATTTCAGTCTAAAACGCTCAAACAGTTAGTATTTTAGGCTCATAGTTGGGCAGAAAAATCAAGGGACAATTCTTACTCCTATCTCTTCGCTCATTCCCCGTTCCTCCTGTCTTCCCCTCCTGGGAGGGGGAGGGGCGAGGGGTGGGTTGTCTTCTACCCCTACTAAAAGACTTTTTCAGCAAACCCGAAGTAGTTCTATGAAATTCATCAGAAATTCTTGCATTGTTTCTGTCTTGAAGCAATCTGTGTTGTAATCCAGATCAAAATGAAGGTGATCAAGTTCAGGGATGACATTAAGGCCCATTGCATATCGTGCGGAGGTTACTGGCTGAGAAATAATCTGAGTTTGCAGATCGACTAAATCAAGAGTCATCGGGATGTCAAGGTTAAAAGTAACTTGCATGAGGTTTTGCTGTTGTTCCTGGGGAAATTGGCCTAATATTCGGGCTAAGGGCACATTTTGATGCTTGAATGCTTTGCTAATGGCAGCTTTGGTTCGTTCTACTTGCTTGTTCCAGGTTAAGTTCTCATCAGTTTTCAGGTAGATGGGAATGAAATGTGAACAGTAGCCCACTAAATGTTCGGCCAGATGTGTTGGACGGCCACTCACAGAAATTCCAATCGTGATGGTATTTTGCTGGCAAAACTGGGTCATCTGGTAAGCATAAGCTCCCAGCAGTGTGTGAAATAGGGTGGCATTCCAGGCCATCGAACGTTGTTTAAGAGCAAATGTTAAGTCGGATGGTATCTGTATACTAATGCGATCGCCGTTGTAGGTTCGTTGTTCTGGAGCAGAGTAGTCCAGGGGTAAACGTAAAGGGGATACTGCCCTGAGATTTTCGCTCCAAAATAGTTCGGACTTCTTGAAGATATCGCTTTGGGTATCTTGGTTATACCATTGCAAATAGTCTGTGAATTGTTGAATTGGTGGAATATCTAGACAACCGGAATAAATCTTACTAATTTCCTCCAAAATCACAACCAGAGACCATCCATCGGAAACTAAATGATGAGTACAGATATTGAATGCGTATCTCTCTGGAGAAAGTTTGACAATTGTGGCCCGAATTAGAGGTCCTTGATAAAGATCGAATGGCTGTTGGCTTTCTGCTAAGAGCCACTGATTTAGGGCTTCATCTGGAGCATCTTCAGATGAATAATCTAGCAAAGGAATTTCAACATCCAGGAGTGGCCTAACAATTTGAGCAAATCCATCGGCAGCAATGGATGTTCTCAGAGCATCATGCCGATGGATGACAGTGTGAATCGCATTCCGTAACCGATCGATGGCCAGTTTTCCTGTCAGCTCAAACGTAATCGATTCATTATAGGCAGTCGAACCATGTTTATCCTGGGAAATTTGAAGTAGGCGTTGCTGTTCTTCCGTTAGGGGATAAGTGCGTTTTTTTTTTGAGCAACTGGTTTTTGCGAAGTTTGTGACGGGAAATACCCAACGGAACGCAACTCTTCAACACTTTCTTTAACCACGGTAATAATGCGATCGATATCCTGGTCAGTGTGAGCTGCGGAGAGAAAACAGACGCGACCTTCCCAAACATAAACCCCTTTGTGGATCAATAGGTAAAACAAGAGATCCATTTCAATGGGAAGGTACAGTTCACTAAACATACTTTGGAACTCAATTCTAAAAATCGACGCAAACTGATCGGCCCGCAGCATGAGTCCCTCAGTTTGAAAATAGTGATTCAAGGCTTGAGCAAGTCGGGCCGTAGAGTCATTCAATTTGGCTTGTAATGCTCCACCTTGCTCCTTGATATGGAGAAGAACTGCTTTGGCCGCTGACATGGCCAGAGGATGTTTGCAAAAAGTACCAGCAAAATAAGTGGGTTCCGTTTGGGGATACGATTGGTCTCCATAGTTCCAAGTGCCCCCGTCAATGCGATCCATATACCTAGCTTTTCCAGCTACGACCCCGATCGGCATCCCACCGCCAACCGCTTTTCCATAGGTTGCAAGATCGGCTTCAATCCCAAAATATTCCTGAGCACCACCAGGCGCGGCCCGGAATCCCAGAATCACTTCATCAAAGATCAGGGGAATATCTTCTGAGTGGGTCAGGGCACGTAGCTCATGCAAAAACTCCCTTGGCGCAAGACTAAGCAGTCTGCTTTGAACAGGTTCTACCAGCACAGCGGCCAGTTCATGTCGATGTTGTCGAATAACCTCTAGACTCTCTGCTTTGCCATAGTCCAGCACAATAACATCTTTCACCATATTAGGTGACGTTCCTGGGAACATAGGTTGGCCATAGGGTGTTCCATCAGTTTGTGCCGGAATGGCTAACGTACCATCAAAGTGACCATGATAAGCACCTTTAAACTTCACAATTTTATGCTTACCACAAGCCGCGCGAGCAATCCTTACTGCGGTCATCACAGCTTCAGTCCCAGAATTACAGAAAGTCACCCGTTCTTTCCCCGTGACCTCAGAGAATAGTTTGGCAACTTCTCCGGCCAATGGTGTTTGAGGACCCATTTGTACGCCAGTGGTTAGGGTGTAGCGAACCGGATTCATGATGAAATCTGGATTATGACCCAACAGATGAACCCCAAAGCCCATCGTAATATCAATGTATTCATTGCCATCAATATCCCAAATGTGGGAACCTTCGGCACGCTCTGCAACAATTGGGTAGAAAATCTCCTTCAGTTTGGGACGAAGGCCCCTAATTGATCGGCGATCTGCCAGGTAATTGCGATAGGCAGCGGCATTTTCTTTTGATCCCTTGGTGCGTTGGGAGTAGGCTTGGACCAAATTGTCGATGAATGCCTGTTGTTCAGCTGTTGGTGGTTTGCCGGCTTTGCCTTTTGCTCCCCAAAATGAGAATGGAGCAGGTGTCGATCCGATTTTTTCCGCTGGTTTTGGTTTAGTGGCCTCCACCGGCTTGGCAGGTTCCATTGGTTCCATTGCCTTAACCAGGGGTTGCTGTTGATGAGAAGGGGGACTCACGGGGACCACAGCCATGCTGGATTTCTCTTGAATAGCTTCCAGTTGTTTCGTCATCACCAGTAGTTGCTGCTGAACAATGCGCTCTAAGGCTGTCGAGGTGCCGTTTTCCACTGGTGCAAAAGAAACCGTTGGTTCCTGAGGGAGTTTAGTTTCAAGGGTAACAGTGGGTTCAGATGGTTGGGCAGGTTGGTGAAGAAGAGCTGCTCCATTGGCCGATGGGGTGACAACTGGTAGAGAAACCTTTTCTGGTGGGACTTTCTGACTTAAGAAGTCAATGAGTTGTTGAAGGTTGGTCAACTCATCCAGGAATTGGTGAATAGCTAGAGTAATGCCGTAGTCTTTTTCAATACGGGCAATAACATTTAATAAGGTGAGGGAATCTAGTCCTAGGCTGAGGAAAGATGTTTCACGATCGATGGCACTGCTGTCCATTCGCATCATAGTTGCAATCATTTCCGTCATTTCCCGTCCGATCCGCTCTGAAATAGCAGATGGTGAAGCAGTTCTAGAGGATTGTGTAGAAATCATAGTTGTTTCTGGCCAGTAACATTGACGTTGAAAAGCGTAGGTAGGTAGGGGGATTTTCCGTCGGTTTTCATTGACATGAAAAGCATTCCAATCTATAGAAATCCCACAGTTATAGAGACAAGCAAGGCTATCTAAAATATCACCATAACCCTTTTGCGGTCCTTCAAGAGTGGGAATCCAGTTCAGTTCTGGAAACTCTCGTTGTCCTAGACCACAGAGGATTGGTTTAGGTCCAATTTCCAGAAACATAGTTAGTCCAGAATCCACAATAGTTTTTAATCCATCATGAAAACGAACAGTTCCTCGAATATGGTCTGTCCAATAGGTGGCATCTAGGGTCCGATCTGCATCCAAAAGATCCCCTGTCAAGTTAGAAATGAAGGGGATTTGGGGTGGATGGAAGTCGAACTGGGAGGCAAATCGTTCAAAAGTATCCAGAATGGGGTCCATCAGTGAGGAATGAAACCCATGGGACACAACTAATTCTCTGTAGTTGATATGTTCTGCTTGTAGGTGCTGGATAATCTGTGTTAATGATTCCTGTTTACCTGAAATCACCACAGCTTTTGGCCCATTAATTGCAGCAATGGAAACATCTGTGTAGTCCTGTATGTAGCCCATAACCACATCCTGGGCAGCGAAAACACTGATCATGCTCCCTGACTCTGGGAGTTCCTGCATCAGGCGTCCACGTTCAGCCACCAGCATTAACCCTTCTTCCAACTGGAAAACCCCAGCCACCCATGCGGCTGCAAATTCACCCACACTATGACCAATCACCATGCTGGGTTGAATGCCCCAAGAAAGGAACAAGGCAGCAATGCCACATTCAAGAGCATAGAGTCCTGGTTGAGCAAATTCGGTTCTGTGGATCGAGGTGTCCTCGTCTTTTGCCAATAGAACATCTAGAAGAGAGTGCCCGCAATGGCCCAAAAATGCTGTTTCACAGCGATTTAATACATCTTTAAACACGGGTTCAGTTTCATACAATCTGCGGCCCATACCGGCAAATTGTGAACCTTGCCCTGTAAATAGGAATGCCAGTTTACCAGAAGCAGTGGTGCTGGATCGCAGGACAGGGTTGCGTTCCAGTTCCCGAATCATCTCACTACGATCGCTTGCCACATAGGCTGCTCGAACGTTGAAGTGCTTCCTACCTAAATGGGTTGTGTAGGCAGCATCGGGTAGGGAGATATCTGGATGTGTTTGGAAAAAGTGAGTATACTTAGCAGCCAGTTCGACGACGGCTTGCTCGGATTGGCCGGAAAGGGTAAGTAATACTCTAGGTCGGCTACTGGGTCTAGTTTGCGCCTTAACTGTTGGAGCTTCAGCAATGATGGTGTGGGCATTGGTGCCACCAATACCAAATGCAGAAACACCGGCAATACGGGGATTACCATCGGTCGTCCAAGGATTGAGTTGAGCGTTGACAAAGAAAGGAGTCTGTTCAAAATCAATTGCAGGATTAGGGGATTGGAAGTGGAGACTCGGTGGAATTTGTTGATTTTCCAGAGCCAGGACTGTTTTTATCAATCCGGCAACGCCAGCGGCTGAAATCAGGTGTCCAATATTGCTCTTTACCGAGCCGATGGCACAATAGGTACGCTGATCGGTCTGACTCCCAAATGCTTGGGTGAGTGCTCTAATTTCAATAGGATCTCCCAACTCCGTTGCCGTTCCGTGGGCTTCCACATAGGAAATAGATTCTGGTGAAACTCCGGCAACTCTCATGGCCTCAGCAATTACAGTAGCTTGCCCCTGTACTGACGGGGCTGTAAACCCAACCTTCTCGGCACCATCATTATTAATCGCTGAACCTTTGACCACAGCCCGAATTGGATCGCCATCTGCCAATGCTTGACTCAAGGGTTTGAGGACGACTACGCCGACCCCGCTGCCAAAAGTGGTGCCTTTAGCGTTGGCATCAAAGGGGCGACAATGGCCGTCTGGAGAGAAAATCATGCCTTCCTGGAACATATAGCCAGCTTGGTAGGGATGAACAACCGAAGTACCTCCAGCTAAGGCTAAATCGCAATCGCCGTTGCGGATGCTTTGGCACGCTAGGTGCAGGGCCACTAGCGATGTGGAACAGGCGGTTTGGACGTTGATACTGGGACCAGTTAGGTTTAATCGGTAGGAGACCCTGGTTGGTAGGTAATCCTTGTCGTTGCCAAGCATAACCTGAAAGTTGTCCACTGATGAAAAGAAGTCACCACTATGGGACAAAATCTGATGTAAGTAAGAGCTAATTCCGGCTCCAGCAAATAGACCGATGGTATCTGTGGTTTGAGTAGGAATAGTACCAGCACTTTCCAAAGCTTCCCAAGCACATTCCAAGAATAGCCGTTGTTGTGGGTCCATAATCTCGGCTTCAAATGGGGGAATACCAAAGAATCTGGCATCAAAATTCTGGATATCTTTCAGGATCGGGTTGGCTTTGACGTAATTTGGATTCTGTAATAATTCTCGCTCAACACCACTTTCCAGTAACTCTTCATCCGTAAATAATGTAATAGACTCGACCCCTTCCTGCAAGTTTTGCCAAAATGTTTCTGGATTATCTGCACCAGGAAACCGACAACTGAGTCCAATGATGGCAATATCTGTTTCTGCAACCTGACTTTTAGTAGATTGTTTGTTTAGAGCTTTTCTAAAATCTCGGTGGGGTTGTGTAGGGAAATTTTGCTCAGAATTCTTTTGAACTCGATCAGTTTCCTCAGAGAGATTTATATTTTTTTGATTTCGTAAATATCTCGCTTGGGCTTGAATTGTTGGGTATTGAAAGAGGTCAACTTGATCGATGACATTAGATCCTTCAAACCGCTCTTGAATTTTGGCATGGAGTAGGGTTAAAAGAATGGAACTTCCTCCTAGCTCAAAGAAGTTGTCTGTGATTCCTACTTCTTCAATTTGTAGTGTTTCAGCCCAAATCTCGACTAAAATATGTTCTTCATCTGTATTGGGTGGTTGAAAACGGTTTGTGAGTACTGGTCGTTTGATATCTGGTTCAGGAAGTTGCTTGCGATCTATCTTGCCATTGAGTGTTTGCGGAAAGGAGTCTAGAAATACAAATGCCTTTGGAATCATATAGTCGGGTAGAAATTCCCGCAAATGCTTCCGCAAGCGAGGCTCTATTTGTCGCCCTAAACTCAGTAGTATCGGACAATTAGCTATTTTATTGACCGAAGATACTGAGTTTGA
Organism: Okeania hirsuta; assembly: GCF_003838195.1. GTDB lineage: Bacteria > Cyanobacteriota > Cyanobacteriia > Cyanobacteriales > Microcoleaceae > Okeania > Okeania hirsuta. The sequence continues at coordinate 17,825 of NZ_RCBY01000018.1, read as the reverse complement.
CTCTGGAAAAATCGGAGCTGTCTGGTTATCCTTGAGAAAAACAACATCAAATACCCCGTTTTCATCACTATTAGCCCAACTGATGTAAACGTGATAGTCATAGATTTCACCCAGAGCAAAACATTCTGCTGGTTTGATGGCGCTCTCATTATCTATTGGAACAATCAGGGAATTCTGAACCGCTGCCAAACCTAAGACCTTTGGTTGATGCTGAAGTGTTTGTGTTAGGCGAGTTTTAGTCCAGTTTTGTTGCGTCCAATTAACCCACTCGAATGTCTCAGTTGGACTGGAACCAATTGAAATCACCACATCATAGCGATAGCAGGTGAACTCGTTTTCAAAGTTTCCTGCTTTGGGCACGATCCGGACTTCGGAAATGGCTGGAATCGCTTTTTTCAAGGCTAAAAACCATTCCGGGCTAATGACTAGCTCTTCTTCTTTGCTCATGGACTGCTGTACTTGCTGGTCACTAACCGTTTCCGATGTCGCCTTTGCCAACAGTCGTTTGTGGAAGTGATTCAAGAGCAGAAGGTTACGAACATCCCCAATAAAAATAGAGCCATGGGAACAAAGCAATGGAATTAACTGTTTAATGACATTTTCCAAATAATCAATACTTGGGAAATATTGCACCACTGAATTCAGAATGATGGCATCGAAAGTTCCAGACTTCAGACTCGGTAGATTGTGGGCAGAACGATGGTGTAACTCTACCTTGGAGCCTAACTCTGAATTCTGGTTTAGCTGTTTTTGGATATAGGATATGGCTGCCTGAGAAATATCGGTTCCCACATAACGTCTGATATCTTGAGCAAGAGCAAAAAGCAGGATACCAGTTCCACAGCCAACTTCTAGCACCTGGGTGGGATTCAGTGATCGAATGCGCTCTAGGGTATTTTGACCCCATTCCCGCATTTCGGCTTCAGGCATCGGTTTACCAGTGAAGCTATTGTTGTAGCCACTGTAATTAAAGGTTGGATCGTAAACTGCCGATTCATCGCTGTGTGCTTTAGTCCAAACCTGTTCCCAAAGTGCAACCATGTCGGGTGTAGTGTGCAACTGAGGAACTACATAAGCTACCAATCTGGAGTCATCGGATCCATAGGATTTAACCGTAACTAGGGATTGCTGTACACCTTCAGATTCGTCAATATGGGCTTCGATTTCACCCGTTTCAATGCGAAATCCATTCACCTTCACTTGATGATCGATGCGACCCAGGAAATGTAATTGTCCAGACTCATCAATGCGACCCATATCACCAGTGCGATAAATGCGTTCGCCTGCGATTTCTGAATCCACAAACTTTTCTGCATTCAACTGGTGGCGGTCTTTATAACCCAAGGCTAAACCTTTGCCACCAATACCGATCTCGTTATTATCCAGAATGTAGATGCGAGTGTTGTGAATTGGGACTCCAATTGAGATTTTTGCATCTGTAATTGGAGCTAGGGTTGACCAAATTGTGGTTTCGGTTGGACCAAACATATTCCAAATTTCAGCACATTTGCCAATCATTCGTTTGGCTAATGCGGAATGTAGACATGGATGAGTCCTTTAGAAATTCTTTAGAATCAATGCAATGTAGTTAGGGTTTGCTGAAAAAGTCTTTTAGTAGGGGCAGGAGACAGGAGACAGAAGAAATGGAAATGAGCGAGGAGGTAGGAGTAAGAATTGTCCCTTAATTTTTCTGCCCAAATCTTGACCAAAATCCGCTCCTAAATTGAACCATTACCACTTAAAACCTCGCACTTTTTGATACTTAAAAAGGCTAAAACCTTTATCTATAAAAACTTTTAGATTTAATCAGCAAGCCCTAGTTATTGAGTCACTTGATAAGCAAGGTAATAAACAAGAATTTTCTGGGCATATTCTGAATGTCCAGGAAGGTAAGCCATTGGCTGAGAGATGTATTTTTGCTGCCATAACCCTTGGGATTCCATAGAGTTATATTCTGTTCCGTGACCCCCGTCTTCAAATAAATCAACCCGCTGTGAAAAGATCACCCATCCCCCAGGACGGGTGACACGGCAAAATTCTTGTAAAGGGAAGTGATTTGGAAAATAGGTAAGAACTCCAATACAGTATGTAGCATCAAAGGTGTTGTCTGGCCATGAAAGCGGTTCCTGCAGGTTGGCTTTCACTAATTCACGATATACCTGGCGCTGAACCGCCTTATCCAGTGATTTTTGGGAGATGTCAACACCTATGATATTGGTAAAACCCTGATTGTAGAGAAATTCTCCAGTAAGGCCAGTACCACAACCAGCATCTAGAATCAAGTCTTCAAGTGAGAAAAACTGCTTGGCTAGCTCAACACCAATTCGAGGGCCTTCATACGCCCATTGCTTGATGAGATCGTCATAATCATCGGCTAAAAAGTCATAATCGGCCTCGACTTTTGAAGCATTTACAGGAGGTTTATGTGCCCAAGCAGAACTAATACTCTGAGGTTCTTGACTCATAGTTTTATCAATTTAGGTTAATTTTGAAAAAAAAAGTTTAAGTGATACCTAAAATTAGACATCACTTAGGTATGACTTACCTAAGAATCATTTATATTTTTTTATATTCTCTGTTGGGCATTGTTCAATAATTGATAATTAGGGTTTGCTGAAAAAGTCTTATGGGCAAGGGTAGGAGACAGGAGACAACTCACCCCTCGCCCCTCCCCCTCCGGTGGAGGGGAAGACAGGAGAAATGGGAATTAATTAGGAGGTAGGAGGAAGAATAACCAAGGGATTATTCTGCGCAACTATGAGCCTAAAATGCGCTCTTTTTTGAACCATTATGACCATTAAGCTTGGACTTTTTTTAACTAAAAAATGCGCTCAACCTTTATATTTCAGTGCTTTTAGATTTAATCAGCAAACCCTAATTACCTCTCCCTAAAAGCTATCCCTTACCCATAAGTCTTGAAACCCTTGTGGGGAGGAGGAGAGCAGCGGTGCGACCCCGCGTCGGCGACAGACCCAAGGGAACGCGCACCAAGAGAGGGAGCAGGGGAGAAAGGAGAAAAAATCATAGTAGCTAAGTAAAACTACTGAAGTTGTCAAAAAAAAGTCTTTTTACATACATTTTTTCTCCCGAAAAACCTGAACCAAGACTTATGCATAACTCGTCTATTTTGTCAAGTTTTCTGCTAAGTTAAAGATGTGGGTAAAGCATAGCCCTAAAAGGAAGAGGATTGAATAAAAGGAAAATTTTTTCTCTCTTGGTCGATTGGATATGGCGAGGAGACCTCGCCATCCCTCGACCGCTTGTTTCTCCTTTAAAGAAGAGGCATTTTACCTTAATTATTCGGTAAGTAGAATCAAAAGTCTGGACTGAAGCGATCGCACAATTTCTAATTCCACTGGTATATTAGCTAATATTTCTCCTACTGTGGATGGGGATTGACTGTTTGAGTTAGTATCACAAGCTTGTAGAAATTCATATTCTTTCCTTGACAAATTTACCAATTTATATTCACCATCAAATATATTCTCGCTCGGCCATCCCTGAATACAAGGACTTAATTTAGGTATTGCTGCTAATAGAAGGCGATCGTCAGACCAATCAATTCTGGGCAAGGGTGGCCTACCTAAGAAAAATTCGTAATGACTAATCTGAGGGTCTAATAATTCAATTAAACGATAACGTTCTTGCTCGTCCAAACCAACAACTCTGTCGAGCAACTCGGAAGATTTTCCGATCAGTCTGTCTATATTCCAGTATTCACGATTAGAAAATCCCAGAAACTCTAAACCAGATGCTTCTATCAATTCAAACAGAGTATCAATATTATAATCAATCTCTTGGGGATGGACATACATATCTGCAAAACACTCATCTCTTTTATTCTCAAAAGCCCATCTTTCTTGTTCATATTTGACAAGACGGTTATTCTCTGGTAGAGAAGCAAAAAGTTGACGTCCGATTTTTACTCCATCTTTATAGTTACGACCTTTATTACCTTGAAGGATGGCGATCGCCTGTTGCATGAGTCTAATTTCCCAGCGACCCAACTCTGCATAAACAAAGATGTGCATAATTCCACCAGGAGCTAACTTCAAAGTAAGATTTTGAATACCTTTAATTGGATCGGGTAAATGGTGCAGTACTCCTACACAATTAATAAAGTCAAACTCTCCTTCTATTTGGCCTACATCATATATGCTGAGATGATGAAATTCTACTCGTGAAGCTCCCGAACGACTACACCGTTCCTTGGCCACTTGTAAAGCACCACTACTCAAATCAATTCCAACCACAGATGCTTGAGGATTAAGATGAACCAAATAATCTGTACTAGAACCAGTACCACAACCTGCATCTAAAATTTTAATATTTTGTTTTTGGGGTGTTTGACCAGTGCAAAAACTGTAAGCTACTGGCCAACTCCAGCGCCAGTTGTATCCAGGAGGTGCTTCATCTACTAAAGGGTCTGGTGGAAATGGAAAAGTATCGTACAGTCCCTCTACAGCAGCACTGATATCTAATTTATCCTTCATTTTGTTTTGGGTTTAATAGTTACTAAATATATTTGCTAAAAATTATAGTGCTATATATGTAATTTCTTAAATCGATAAATTTGCAAATTGTTGTTAGTGTTGCTGTGTTAATTTGGGAAAAGGTTATTACAAAGATACAATAATTGTGTCAATTCCTAATATAAAGTTATAAATAATATGACAAATTCTTTTTCACCTCTAGTACAGGATCAGACAAAATCTCAAAGCGAAAGTATAGAGACTATTTTGAGCAGATTGAAGAATAAAAGGGTGTATATTCCCGATTATCAAAGAGATTCTGAACAGTGGGATGCTCGTAAACAATCTCTCTTTATAGAATCTTTATTAAATAATCTCACAATACCAGCTTTCTTTTTTTGTGAAGATGAAAACCGTAACTATGAAGTAGTCGATGGTCAACAACGTCTTAGCACTATCTTGAAATTTTATAATAATGATTTGACGATGACTGATGATGCAAAAACTTCTTATATAGCACCTCAAGCAACATATTATAGTGGTCAGAAATATGAAGGTTTAGATATAAAGCTGCAAAACATATTTCTGGATTATCCTTTAACTATTATTTATCTTCCCAGAGACTTAAGCCTAGAAACAAAATTGGAAATATTCAGAAGAATAAATGAAGGTGGTACTCCTCTTTCTGGTCAAGACATTAGGTTAGCTTACTATAGTGAATCTAAATCAGTTACTTTTATTCGATTAGTAGGTATTCACAAATATCCTACTCCTGTAAATGATGAGGATAGTGAAAATGATGAAGGTAATCATAAGCCGTTTCAAAGAATGCTTGACCTAGCTGAAAAACAAGGTATAAATCCTCCTTGGAATAGTTTTAATGATGCTAGAGAAAAGTGGTATCAATGGTGGAAAGGAAAAGAGATCGCAAAAGGTCAAACACCATCTTTAATGTTTTTATGGTATCTCATTTGTCTTGAACGAGATAAGCTAGATAGTTTATTAAAGAATAATATGTCACATCTTAAAATTCGATTTGGGGGGTTGACAGAAAATGCTTTAGATATTTACTGCGCGCAACTTAAACACCAAGATTTAAATGAAAATGAAACTCTAATTTCTTCTTTTAGTGAGATTGAAAATCGCTACTTTGGAGAATTTGCTAAATGGATGAATATGATTTTAAGAGAAAAATCGCAAGGAATTAGTGTTGATAAATATAAACAGTTAGCTTTGTTTATTGCTGGTGCAGTTGAGTTAGGTATATCGCCAGAAGAATTATCTGATGAACAATGGAACTTGAGCAGCAAGTTCATCAGAAGTCCTAGAAAAACTGGTAAAGAGTTATTGGGTGATGATAGATATCCAGAATCAAAGGGGCGCTGGAATGGAGTCAAAGGGCAAAAACAACAGTTTGATGCAGCAGTTGAAATTGTCAGAAATATTTTCCAAAAGTAGAATTTTTATGAGAGAAATTCCTGAAAGTTTTTAGAAGGATATGTTTGCCCGATTTGCAAAAGGTTATTTCGAGTTTCTAAAGGTTTCAAAGAACTTAAGGCTGACTATATTTATCCTTTCAGCATAAGGTTGCGTAGAATAATATATTTATCAGAGTTGACTGTAAATCGAGATAGACAAGTTGATAAATTTCATAATTCTGTGGCACTTAACACCTAAGACCTAATACCTAATTCTGTGCAGCCTCACATAAAATTGGTATTTAAGATAGCGCTTTTGTCTAAATTCGATTAAAAAAGATTGATATAACTTTTGGCAATTAAATATTGACTTTTGACTTATGCCATCGGAGCAACAGTTACTTAACAAAAATTATTATTTTTTCTAAGATAAATGACCATAAATCTATAAAATAAAATTCTGTAAGGTTTTTAACAAACGCGGGTAATTAGCCTAAGATATTTTACCTTTGAAACAAAGTAAGGAAAAGCTAGAACATAAAAATAGCAAAAATACCTGCTTTCTTTTGCCTCAATATTTCTATCGGGTTAGTGTTACAAAACCTCAGGTTAAATAACCAAGCCAAGATTGGAAATAAAGTAGGTACATTGAGCTAGGCAATACTTAATATAAATTCAGCCTAGTTTTTAAAGATTTTCTGTTAGAATATCTGCAAAAAATAAAATTTTAATGCTGATGTTAAGACGAATCTAAACGGAAAATTTTGATGTAAAGCTACAATAGTTTATCTGTGGAAATTCAGCAAGTATGGTGTTAATAAAAATAACTATGCTTTCAACAATAATCCAGAGGTAAGCAGATAAAATAGCTAAAATAAGACATAAACTTTGAGGTGGGGTATCGCCTTAAGTATCAATTAAGTTGCTGATGGAAGTCAATAAAACACAGGTAGTAAAAAATATTTTATACTCTGTGAAAACCAGCTTTTACAGTAGGAAAAATTTTCATTGCAACTTCATAAAAACCCATACTTACTCTCTAGAGAAAATGTCTGGGAAATGTCATAAAAATTCAAGCTAACAGTCTGAATAGAAGCTGTAAAAACTTCAAAATAGGGAGCAATAATAATCGAATGACTGTCAAAGCAAGTGGTGGAAGCTCAGTTGCACGTCCGCAACTATATCAAACTGTACCAGTATCAACTATTTCTCAAGCGGAACAACAAGACCGCTTTTTAGGAAAAGGAGAACTAGATGAACTAGCAACTTTTTTTAGTTCAGGAGCAAAACGTTTAGAAATTGCTCAGATACTGACTAATAATTCAGAAAGAATTGTTTCTGTTGCTGCCAATACTATTTTTACTGGTGGTTCGCCTTTAGCCTTTTTAGAAAAGCCAGATGAAGAAGAAATGGCCATGAGTGCTGTTACGGCTGCAACAACATCAGTTTCTGAAGGCATGAAGCTAGGTACTGTTACTTATGTAGAGAACAAGAAAGGAAACAACCCATTGCAGGGTATACGCTCGCTGTTCACTAATTTAGGAGCTAGTAGTGCTGGCCCTGTACCTGCCGGTTTTAGGCCAATTAGTGTGTCTCGGTATGGTCCAGTTAATATGACCAAATCCTTGCGGGATTTATCTTGGTTCTTACGCTATATTACTTACGCTATTGTGGCGGGAGACCCTAATATTATCTCAGTCAACGTTCGTGGTTTAAGAGAAATCATTGAGAATGCCTGTTCCTCTGCAGCTACAATTGTAGCTATCCAACAGATGCGACAAGCTTCGATTAGATATTTTCAAGACCAGGAAGCAAGGGAAATTGTTGCGCAATACTTTGATGTCCTTTTAACTGAATTCCGTGGCTCAACACCCTCTAATAAGCAACGCCGGGGTCAAAGTTCAGACCAACAAGGTTTAGCACTACCACAAATTTACTTTAATGCTGCTGAAAAGCGACAAAAATTTGTGATGAAACCTGGTTTGTCTAATTTTGAGAAACAGGATGTCATTAAAGCTGCTTATCGCCAGGTATTTGAGAGGGATATTTTCCGAGCTTATAGTCTGAATATTTCCTACCTGGAATCTCAGGCCAAGAATTGCGAAATCTCCATGAAAGAGTTTATCCGTCGTTTGGGTAAATCTCCTTTGTACCGGAAACAGTTTTATGAGGGTTTTGTCAATAGTCGTGTTGTAGAATTGGCAGCTCGTCACTTTTTGGGTAGGGGTTTGAGTTCGCCCCAAGAGTTCAGCAAATACTTTAACATTGTTACCAAAGGTGGTTTGTCCGCTTTGGTAGATGCCATGGTGGACTCTCAAGAATACTCGGATTATTTTGGCGAAGAGACAGTACCATATCTCCGTGGTCTAGGCCAAGAGGCTCAGGAATGTCGTAACTGGGGACCACAAATCGATCTGTTTAACTTCAGTGCCCCTTTCCGCAAAGTACCTCAATTTGTTACCTTATTTGCTGACTACAATCAGCCCTTGCCAGACCAACACGTTTATGGTAGGGGTAACGATCCATTAGAAATCCAGTTTGGGGCAATCTTCCCGAAAGAAACCCGTAGTCCCAAAAATCGTCCTGCACCTTTTGGCAAAGATACTCGTCGGATTCTAATTCGTCAGGGTGCTGGTATTGATAGCCAAATTAGTAACCCTGGTGCAAGAGCTAAAAATCCTGGTTCTCTTGGTCCAAAGGTTTTCAAACTTGACCAACTGCCTGGAGGTTATGTTAGTAGTGGTTTCAGTAACTCTGGTGGCAGCAACGGTGCTAGCATTAAGTTCTCTGAAAGTTCTACTCAAAAAATTATTACAGCCGCTTATCGTCAGGTATTCGGTCGTGATGTTTACGATGGTCAGCGTCTAAAGAGTGCTGAGAACAAACTAGAAAATGGTGATATCACTATTCGCGAGTTCATTCGTGCTTTAGCGAAGTCTGATACTTTCCGTAATATGTACTGGAGTTCTTTGTATGTGTGCAAAGCTATTGAGTACATTCATCGGCGGTTGTTAGGTCGTCCGACTTATGGACGTAAGGAAATTAATTCTTACTTCGATATTTGTGCCAAGAAGGGTTTCTATGCTCTAGTAGATGCAATCATCGATAGTCAAGAATACAATGAATCTTTTGGAGAAGATACTATTCCTTATGAACGTTATCTAACTCCTGGTGGTTTGTCATTACGAAATACAAGAGTTGGCAGTATTGGTGACAAAAATCTACAAGTTGAGAAAGAAGTTACGCCAAGATTTGTGGAGTTGGGTACTCCTGCCGAAATGCGCACTGAACCTGATATTGAGTTCCGGGTTGGTCAAGGTGTTAACAAGCAACGGGAGCAGTCTAAGGTATTTAAGTTGACAAGTACCCAAGATAAGCAACAGGTGAAATTGATTATTGCTGCTGCTTATCGTCAGATTTTTGAACGCGATATCGATCCTTACATTGTTAAGAGTGAGTTCTCTTCCTTAGAAAGTAAGTTAGGCAATGATGAAATCAACCTCAAGGAATTTATTGAAGGGTTAGGTTGTTCTAAACTTTATGTTAAGGAGTTTTATACACCCTATCCTAATACTAAGGTAATTGAACTTGGTACTAAACATTTCTTAGGACGTGCTCCTCGCAATCAAGTTGAGATTCGTAAGTATAATCAGATTCTGGCAACTTTGGGTATTAAAGGTTTTATCAACGCTATGGTGAATAGTGCTGAGTATATTGAGATGTTTGGGGAGGATACTGTTCCTTATCGTCGCTTCCCGACTCTACCTGCTGCTAATTTCCCGAATACTGAAAAACTGTATAACCAGTTAACTAAGCAAAATGATGATTTGGTTATACCGAGTTTTGAACCTGTAGCTATAGCTGACCGCAGTTAAACCAGTAATTATTTTTCTGAGGTTTTAAATTGCATTTATCCTCTGCTATAGATTTTTTATAGCAGGGGATTTTTTATAGTAGAAGGAAGAGGGAAAAGGGAAGGAAAAAAGGGAAATAATATTAGAGAGGCAGGTAATAATGTACTAAGTCAGATTTGGTGATACGTTAAATTATTCTCTGCTGCCTGTTACTAGCAAGTGCTAAAGTAGCGTATTTATATAAAACCCGATTATATAATACCAATTACCAAAAGTAATGCTATACTTCAACAGTCAAATAGTTACCAAAACAAAGAACAAGCAATAAAAATATCAAAAGCGGTCTGATTTTACTTTGAAATTAATTTTAATCAGGAGATTACAGGTATAGAAGTTGACAGTTTTATGAACTACATAATAGTTTTGATTAAATCAAGTAATTTCATTTTTTTTGCGTTGAATTATGTCTAGCTACTTAAGTTATTTTTTTTAATCCTGCAAGGTTTTTTTATAGTATAGCAGAATCAAAAAAGAAGAAGGAAAAAGGAAGAAGGAAAAATATTGCTTTGTCTAATACCAAATTCAAAAAAGGCAGTTACATCTTAATTTGTGATTTATTCCTAAAAGAAAAAATTATAAATTCTATAAATTCTAAAATTTCCACTTTTTTTCCTCTTTAATATTTATGTTTTTCTTTCTCTGTTCCCTGTTCCCTGTTCCCTGTGTCTTCACTGTAACAATATTTTATCATTTTCTTTGTGGGTTTAATACCCCACCGTCTACACGGTGTTCAAAATTACTTGGGGTGAGAATCCCCATGTAATTTTCCTCCTGTCTCCTGTCTCCTGTCTCCTGTCTCCTTCTTCAAGAAATTGGTATAAGTTTTAAGCTTTTGATATGTCAGCACCCTTTCTTTCCACTGTTGTATATTTCTAGCATGGCTATTTAAATTTGTCTTGAAGTAAAGCTAAAAAATAAAAAATCATAATAAATCAAAGAGGATTTTGAAATTTATTTTCTAGATAAAATTACTTTTAGATTTTCTTGAATTAGTAATACCTGCTGTTAATAAAAATGTCATTTGAATAAAAAATAATTAAAAGAGAAAAATTATTTTTATCTCAGATAAATGATTTTTGAATATTGAAAAATTTTGTAACTATTCGGATTGTAAAATTTTGTAACTATTCGGAGAATTAGCGTTGCCCTCAATCTCTAAAAGGGCTAATATACATAGGATTTCATAAAATCAAGGAGCCTAAATTCCTCTCTGGAATTAAATCTACAAATTACAATATGTCAAAGACTTATACTGTTGAAATTCAACACCAGGGACAAACTCACACTATTCAGGTGCCAGATGATAAAAAAATATTAGAGGTTGCTGAGGAAGCTGAACTAGGTTTGCCTAATTCTTGCAACGCAGGGGTTTGTACAACCTGTGCAGCAAAAATTATTGGAGAGGGTACTGTAGATCAAGCTGATGGTATGGGAGTTGGTCCAGAACTCCAAGCAGAGGGTTATGTCTTATTATGTGTTGCCTATCCTCGGTCTAATTTAAAGATAGAAACTGGAAAGGAAGATGAGGTTTACGATCGCCAATTTGGTTCTTCATAAATAGCTTCAAAATGAATGAAAAGGAAGACTTGAAAATTAATAATTAATAATTAATAATTACCTCTCCTAGAAAAGAAAAGGTAAAAGGAAAAATTTTTCTTCTCTTGGTCGAAACGACCGCTTTTTTATCCTTTAAAGGAGAGGCTTTAAAGCTTAATTATTCGGTAAATAAAGTTTATTTCGTAAACTAATTAACTTAAAATTGTACAGATAACTGATAACTGAAATGACTACTCATTTTATTAATGCTGAAATTGACCTGCAAGAATCACCAAATAAACTCAATCAAGAAATTGAAAAAGAGTTAGAAAGGCGTGGCGAACCTCTACGTTGGGCAGTAACAAAGATAGATACAGAAAAACAAACAGCTCATGTAGAAGCTGTTGTAATTGAATCAGAAAGTTTAAGCACTAATGCTTAATTAGTTATTCATGCTTTTTGATTGATAATTGTTGAGTGTAGGGTTGGGTTTATCTAAGATAATACCTAACCTAAAATTATTTTTAATAGAGTTTAAAAATTAGCTTTCCTGCTGAAATTATTGAATCAAAAACTTGTTAAAACTTTTGAACTTACTTTTTGACTTTTGACCTTCGACTTAAAACCTTATACAGTAGTCTTAATTATTCCCACTGGTATCGGTGCATCTATTGGTGGTTATGCTGGTGATGCTTTACCAGTGGCACGAGCGATCGCGCAAACTTGCGACCTCCTAATTACTCACCCCAATGTTCTGAATGGGGCACAACTCTATTGGCCATTATCTAATGCTCTCTATGTAGAAGGCTATGCCCTTGACAAATTTGCTCAGGGATGGTATGGATTAAAACCTGTACATCAAAACCGAGTCGGTTTAATCCTTGACCAAGGCATTGAACCAGAATTGCAACTGCGCCATTTACAAGCCGCGGATGCGACTAGAGCAACTTTAGGGCTAAATCTCACAGATTATATAATTACAGATGCTCCACTAGAAGTACAATTACAAAAATCTGATTCTGGAGCATCCTGGGGCACAATAGCTAATTCAGATAGTTTGCTACGAGCAGCAGAAACTCTAATTCACAAAGCTAAAGCAGAAGCGATCGCTGTTGTTGCCAGATTTCCCGATGATGAAGGTAGTACAGGATTACAATTATATCGCCATGGACAAGGAGTTGACCCTTTAGCTGGTGCAGAAGCAGTTATTAGTCATCTGATTGTCAAAACTTTTCAGGTTCCCTGTGCTCATGCTCCTGCTTTATTACCTCTACCTTTAGACCCTAACTTATCGCCTCAGTCTGCTGCGGAAGAAATTGGTTACACATTTTTACCTTGTGTATTAGTGGGGTTGAGTCGAGCGCCACAATTAGTAAATACAAAAGATAGTCCCCTACTCCCTAATACTATTTTGGCAAAACAAGTAGATGCTGTAGTTGTACCTGCTACTGCTTGTGGTGGTAGTGCAGTAATGAGTTTCAGTCAAACTCCAGCGCAAATTATTGCTGTTAGAGAAAATCAAACTCAAATGCAAGCTTCACCAGAAAGTTTGGGGATAAAAGCATTAGAGGTTAATTCATATTTGGAGGCGTTGGGGGTATTGGTTGCTCATCGGTCTGGCATTAATCCAGAAGCTTTAAGGCCAGAAATATTACCAATTGCTAAAATTCAGTAGTACAGTAGTCGAAGCAAAGGTTAGGACATATAAACCCACATTCCGCACCACAAAATGTATTATAATAGAAGAAGGAGTCAGGAGACAACCCACCCCTAACCCCTCCTGTGTAGGGGAAGACAGGAGTCAGAATTTAGGAGAAAATCATAGCTATCGTGATTGAGTACATAATCAAGCAAGTATTTATGCTTAATTGTTTACTCGGAATTTGATCAACGAAAAAAGTAATTGAGATGATTTGCATAGTATAAATAGGGTTTGCTGAAAAAGTCTTTTAGTAGGGGTAGGAGGCAACTCACCCCTAACCCCTCCTGTGTAGGGGAAGACAGGAGAAATGGGAATGAGCGAGGAGGTAGGAGTAACAATTGTCAATTTGGGATTTTTCTGTCCAACTATGAGCCTAAAATACGAGCCATGCATGAGCATGAACAGCTGAAAAATTTGCACTGCAATTCGACCCCAAAAAGGCACTTGTCTTTATATGTCAATGCTTTTAGATTTAATCAGCAAGCTCTAAATACCTACCAAGCCACGGTTTTTTTATACTACTTTTAATGTTGCAAAATGAAGTGCGGAATGTGGGATAAAAAGCTGACAGCAGTTTTCTAGTGGATGAGGTACATCTTGGGAGTAGTGGTGCGACCCCGCGTCGGCAACAAACGCAAGGGAATGCTGACTCCTGTGAGGGAACGCGCACCAAGAGAGGGAGTAGGAAAGAGGGGATAGAGATTAATATTGAACTGTACCTCACTATCTTAAAAAGTGCGGTCAAACTCAGACAAGGCAAGGTTTTTCCTTCTTCCTTCTTTCTTCTTCCTTCTTTCTTCTGCTATACCATCCTGTACAATAGTTAAATATAAAATCCAAACTTAATTTGATGGCGGACAAGTGACAGAGCAAATTCCTGAAAATCCAGAAATCGAGCCTCTAACTCGTACTCAAGTATTGGTGGCAATGGGGGTAACAGCATTGGTATTACTGGCAATCTCTAAAACCTGCTTGCTACTTGGTGTTAATTTATTACCTGTGAGTTGGAATCCAAGAGCATTATTGTGGGGAGTAGCGATCGCTTTAGGTATTACTATCGCCAGTTCCTTAGTTTATCGCATTTGGCCTACCTACCGTCGTAGTGCAGATCAATATCTTAAATTAGTTGTGACTCCTTTGTTATGGCCCGATTTAATCTGGTTGGGGTTACTACCAGGATTGAGTGAAGAATTGTTATTTCGAGGTGTAATTTTGTCTGCCTTGGGATTGGATACAGTGGCATTAGTTGCTTCAAGTATTTTCTTTGGTGTTTTACATTTGAGTGGTAAGCAACAATGGCCTTATATGATTTGGGCAATAATAGTTGGAATGGTGTTGGGATATAGTGCTTTAGCAACAGATAATTTATTAATACCAATTATTGCGCACATTTTGACAAATTTGATTTCTAGTAGTATGTGGAAGTGGGAACATAATTAGGGTTTGCTTATGGAAAGTCTTTTTGCTGGGGTAGGAGACAGGAGACAGGAGACAGGAGACAGGAGACAGGAGACAGGAGACAGGAAAAATGGGAATGAGCGAGGAGGTAGGAGTAACAATTGTCAGAGTGGTTTTTCGGCTTTTGCTTCGGTGAAAATCCTCACTTTTTTAACTTAAGCTACCGAAAAGCTCATACTTTTTCAAGACATAAAAAGCCTAAAACCAATATCAGTCAATGGTTTTATATTTAATCAGCAAGCCCTAATTACAAATAGAGATCTTCACAAAAGAGGGAGTAGGGATTCAAGAATTTAGAATTTAGAATTTAGAATTAAGAGTTTAGAATTACCTCTTCTTATAAATAAGAAGATTGAATAAAAGGATTTTTTTTCTTCTCTTGGTCGATTGGATATGGCGAGGAGACCCGTTCTTGCAGACCCGCTCCGAAGATCGCCATCCCATCCTACGGAATGCTCCACAAACGACCGCTTTTTCTCCATGAATGGAGAGGCTTGATACCTGAATTTTTCGGTAAGGGAAAATAATTGATAATTTATGTGAGATAATTGATTTTATTTTTTATTATTGGACATTTCTAATAGTCACAAAGAGTTTAATAATTATGGTTAAAACTGATAATGTTAGTCTCCAGTTTGGCTGGATAATTCTAACAAATACTAATTCTAATTTAATTACATATATAGAGACTTAATAATTTAAAATGACAGAATCAGGGTTTGATTTTAGCCACTACTATACATATCAAGAAGTGGTGAATTTTTTGTATCAAATGAGTGAAAGTAATCCCCATTTGATTAAGTTAGAAGTTATTGGTAAAAGCTATGGTGGATTAGATATTTTCTTAGCTACTGTTACTAATCAAAATACAGGAAAAGCAAAAGAAAAACCTGGATATTGGATTGATGCTAATATTCATGCTGGAGAAGTTACAGGTTCTGCTGTTGCTCTATATATTATTTATCATCTACTAAATAATTATGCTAGGGAACCTCAAATTACTCGTTTATTAGATAACTACACAGTTTATGTATTACCTCGTATTGCTGTTGATGGAGCAGAACAATATTTAACAACTCCCCAAAGATTGCGATCGAGTATTCGTCATTATCCATATCCTGAAGAACGCGACGGACTTCACTGGGAAGATGTAAATGGGGATGGGTTAATTTTGCAGATGCGACTCAAAGATGATTGTGGAGCGTGGAAAATTTCGCCAGAAGACTCTAGAATAATGGTGCGTCGCGAACCCGATGAATTTGGAGGCACTTACTACACTATTCTGCCAGAGGGAATTATCAAAAACTATAATGGTTATGATATTAAAATTGCTCCTGCACTGGAAGGAATGGATTTTAATCGCAACTATCCTTATAAGTGGCAACCGGAGGGAAAACAAAAAGGTGCTGGAGATTTTCCTTTTTCTGAACCGGAAACTCGTGCTGTAGCAGAATTTTGGCGGAAGCATTCTAATATTAATGGTTTTATTAGTTATCATACCTTTTCTGCGGTAATTTTACGTCCTTATAGCATTTACCCAGACGACCGTTTGCCTGTGGAGGATTTGGAAATTTACAAGTTGATTGGGGAAAAGGGTACTGAAATTACTGGTTATGAATGTGTTTCGGTTTATCATAACTTTTGCTATCCTGCTAATCGGAAGACTTATGGTGCAATGGATGATTATTGTTATGAGCGCTTTGGTTGGTTTGGTTTTATTATAGAACTTTGGGATGCACCTACCGCAGCGGGAGTTAAGAAGGAAGATTATGTTAAGTGGTTACGACACCATCCTGTTTCAGACGATCTGAAATTGATGCAGTGGAATGATGAAAAATTGGGTGGGAAGGGTTTTATTGACTGGCAACCGTTTGAACATCCGCAACTGGGTACTTTAGAAATTGGTGGATGGAATCATAAGAAGGTTTGGCAAAATGCTCCTGTGGAATATTTACCAAAGTTGTGTGAGCAACATTGTCAGTTTGCTATTTCTCATGCTTTGATGTCACCTCGTTTGGCAGTGAGTCAGATGGTAGTTGAGCATCAGGGTGGTGATATTTATTTGGTAGTGGTGCAGTTGGAAAATCAGGGATTTTTGCCTACTTATACCAGTGAAAAAGCTAGGGAAGGAAAAAGTGTTCGACCTATAGAGGTTATGTTGACTTTGCCTGAAAGTGTAATGTTGCTTAGTGGGAAGCAGTTACAGGAAATAGGTCATTTAGAGGGGCGATCGAATAAAGCGTTTGCTAATTCTGCTCGAGGTAATGATTATCGTTGTCATGTTGAGTGGGTAGTTAAAGGTTTTGCTGGTTGTGAAATTGAAATTACGGCGTGGGGGCAACGTGCGGGTGTGGTGAAAACTGTGATTACTTTAAAATAATGGCGTTGCTGAAAATCGTGTATGGTATTAATCTTAATTAGATATCTCCAGAAAAGAGGGAGTAGGCAGCTTTGCTGTAGGCAGTAGGGAGAAAGAATTGATATATCTAGTGTGAGAATTGATTTTATTTTGGATTTTTACCAGATGTCTATTCTTTAGGAGTCAACCCATCCCTAACCCCTCCCAGGAGGGGGAGTCAGGAGAACCGAGTCAGGAGAGAAGAAATAAGAAGAAAGAGTAGTATCAGAGAAAGTTTTGGTAGTCCTGTATATGTAGTGATCAAATGGTGGTCAGGCGATATAGCTGCCGCTAGGATCCGCCAACGCTTCATTATAATTATCAATGAAATACCAAATAACTCCTAAATGGTTTTATAGCTTTTTAGAAAAGGATAAACTCTTTCTGACCAACCGAGAAATTCTTTGACGCCAAGTATTATAGCAATGAGCGCTGGTATATTTACAAATTGCAGGAGTGGCCAAATAGCTAAAAATCTTATATTATCGGCAATTTATTCCCCCAGATGAGCTGTTGCCTGTTGCCTGTTGCCTGCGCACAGCGCTATATTTAATCTTTCTATATAAGCTGTTAAACCTGTTTCTTTCCCCACTGATTTATGTCTTAAATCAGGAAAAACAAGATCGTAAGCTGACCAAAAATCTGTATAACAAACTGCACAGTGTCTATAGATACCTGGTCATGAATTCCACAATCCTAATGCCCCTTTTTCTCCTCTTTCCCCTAAGTAAAAACCCACAATTTCTTTACTGTCTATATCCATAGCTAACCAGAGCCATTGTTTGTGATTTTTATTACCTACAAATGACCACATTTCATCAAATTGGATAGTGAGTTTATATCATGTCCGTTGGTATCGTTTGTGTAAAAGTTAGCGTGGATATCTACAGGAAATTTAAGTTTTTTTCTTGCTCAATTGCCTTCCTG
>NZ_RCBY01000179.1 GCF_003838195.1 Okeania hirsuta | reverse complement strand
TACCCAACTATGCAAACTACTGACTTTCTGAGTGAGCTAAATTTATCGCAACGCCAAGCAGTACAACATTTCTGCGGACCAATGCTAGTTGTGGCAGGAGCTGGTTCTGGCAAAACTAGAGCGCTCACCTATCGCGTGGCCCATCTAATACGTCATCATCGGGTACATCCAGAAAATATTCTGGCGGTGACATTTACAAATAAAGCTGCGCGGGAAATGAAGGAGCGGATCGAAAAGCTATTTGCTGGGCAACAAGCAGAAGCAAAATATGGTAAACCATTCTCAGCATTAACACTGGAAGAACAGACTAAGTTGCGATCGCAGGTCTATAAAAGTATTACGAAACATTTATGGATGGGAACTTTTCATAGTCTTTGCGCTCGTATTCTGCGTTTTGATATTAACAAGTATCAGGATGAAAAAAAACGTCGTTGGGATAAAAATTTTTCTATTTTTGATGAAAGTGATGCTCAAACTTTGATTAAGCAAATTGTTACGAAACAGCTCAATTTGGATGACAAAAGATTTGAACCTCGTTCGGTTAGATATGCTATTGGCAATGCTAAAAATAAGGGAATGTCGCCTCTAGAATATCAAAGGTCAGAACCAGATTATCGGGGGCGGGTAATTGCTGAAGTTTACGGTATTTATCAAGATAATTTGGCAGCTAATAATGCTCTTGATTTTGACGATTTAATCAGAATACCTGTAGAATTATTTCGGCAAAATGAACAAGTATTGGCTTATTGGCATAAACATTTTAACCATATTTTAGTAGATGAATATCAAGATACTAATCGGACTCAATATAATTTTATTAGATTTTTAGCAACGAATGGTGAAGACCCTAAATATTTTAATAAATGGGAAAATCGTTCTGTTTTTGTAGTTGGAGATGTAGACCAATCTATTTATTCTTTCCGCATGGCAGATTATACAATTTTGCTAGATTTTCAACATGATTTTGGAGATGGTTTGGCGGATGAAGATACCCGGACAATGATTAAATTGGAGGAAAATTATCGGTCGCGGGAAAATATTCTGGAAGTGGCAAATAAATTGATTGAAAATAATACTCAACGTATTGATAAAATTCTCAAACCAACGAGAGGTTTAGGGGAAGAAATTTATTGTTATGAGGCGGAAAGTGAGTTAGAAGAAGCGGAGTTTGTTTGTAGTAAAATTCAGGAAATTACAGACCAAAACCCAGAGTTAGATTTAGGGAGTTTTGCTGTACTTTATCGGACTAATTCTCAGTCACGCGCCCTGGAAGAAGCTTTAATTCATTACGATATTAAATATGTGATAATTGGCGGATTGAGATTTTATGACCGGAAGGAAATTAAGGATTCTTTGGCTTATTTACGGGTCATTGCTAATCCGGCTGATACTGTTAGTTTGCTCAGAATTATTAATACTCCGAGAAGGGGTATTGGTAAGGCGACTATTGATACTTTGGTAAATGCTTCTTTGGAGATGGGAATACCTTTATGGGAAATTATTAATGATGAAACTTCTGTTAATACTTTGGCTGGTCGTTCTGCAAAAGCTGTGAATAAATTTGCTGAGATAATTAAGCATTGGCAAAATGAAGTAGAAAATTTGACGGCGGTTGAAATTGTTGAAGGAATTTTGGAGGATTCTGGTTATATTGAAGAGTTGAAAAAAAAGGGTACGGAAGAAGCAGATAATCGACTGGCAAATTTGGGGGAATTATGTAGTGCTGTTGCTCAGTTTCAAGAGGATAATGAGGATACAAGTTTAGGAGGTTTTTTGGCAAATGCTTCTCTAGCTTCAGATTTAGATAATCTACAAGATGGGCAGGAAGCTGTGTCGTTAATGACTTTACATTCGGCTAAAGGTTTGGAATTTCCGGTGGTTTTTATGGTTGGTTTGGAAGATGGTTTATTACCTC
The DNA here is from genome assembly GCF_003838195.1 of Okeania hirsuta. Classification (GTDB taxonomy): domain Bacteria; phylum Cyanobacteriota; class Cyanobacteriia; order Cyanobacteriales; family Microcoleaceae; genus Okeania; species Okeania hirsuta. The sequence goes on along the minus strand of NZ_RCBY01000179.1, from coordinate 13,497 downwards.
ATTTTCGCAGTAAGAATGACCCTTTGTCTTTGGAAGAAGAAAGGCGACTTTGTTATGTAGGAATTACGAGGGCGCAGGAACAATTATTTATTTCTTATGCTACTGAAAGGCGACAATTTTGGGGAGCGCGAGATGTCGCAGTTCCATCTCAATTTTTGGCTGAATTACCGGAAGATTTGATTAATACTAATGGGATGAAAAAGGTGATTTATCGTTCCCGTCGTCAAAGCAAAAATACTAAAAATACTTCTGTCAAAAAATCGGCAAATAATCAAGCAGAAAATTGGCAAGTAGGCGAGAAGGTGATGCACAAAAGTTTTGGAGTAGGACAGGTAACTAATGTTTTTGGTGGAGGACAAAAACTGAGTTTAGGTATCAAATTTGGTAAAAGTAAAAAAATTATTGACCCTAAAACTGCACCGATGGAAAAGTTGGAATATTGAAGAAGGAGTCAGGAGTCAGGAGAAGAAAGTATTGAAGAAGGAGTCAGGGTGTTGCATAAATGCGCTTGGGATTTTAATAGTTTTGTGGAAGTGGAAGTGGAATGAGCATCTTGCCCGTTCCTGATATTTTCCCTATTCTATTTCTAAATTCCCCGGTCTCACATCCGGATAATGATATTAAATCTGGTAACATTGAAGAAGGAGTCAGGAGTCAGGAGTCAGGAGTCAGGAGAAGAAAGTTTTTTGTTTGCTGGCGCACAACTGCGTTAACGCGGAGCGCAGAACGGAGTTCTATCGCTAATTAAACGAACATGATATTAAACCCATAAGGGAAAAGTCCAGTAGTGGACTATAGCGCTGTATGCAGGCAACAGCTCCGGAAGGCAACAGCTCCGGAAGGGGGAATAAAAAGCTGATAAGATCAAACTTTTAGCTATTGGACAATTCCTACAATTTGTAAATATGCCAGCGCACATTGCTATAGAAACAAAAATCTATTGCAAAGTTTTAGCTGTGTCAGTCCACTACTTAATCTTTTGTTGACAAACAGTCTCTAATATCAAATCCGGGGGAATTGGACATCAAAAAATTATCCAATCGTCATAACTACTAAATCTTTGTGATTCTCTCTCCTCCTGACTCAGTCCTCCTGACTCGGTCTTCCTCGCTTCAAAAGATTTTATACTGATGCTACCGGATTTGATATAACTGATAACTGAATTGACCTTATTTCCTATTCGAGAATAACAGTTATTTGTGGGTATTCAACTAGACACAATATTAAGAACTATATCAAAAGCTTTGACTTTAATATCAAAGTTAAATTAATGATGAGAAACAAATAAATTAATAATGAGAATTTGATTAATAGTATATAAATTGCTTCTAAACTGGCAATAATTAATAACTTATTTGAATGAAAGCTAATATACTTGACTGAGCATTCTGTTATTGCTAGGGTAGTTATATAAACAAAAAATAACCATCAATTATCAATTTATAGAAGTTTGGATCGGATTGTCCACAACTGGAAAATACCCTGTTATGACATTCTTTAATAAACTTCTAATGCTGAAATTTGTGTGATTTTCTTTGTTATTTCTGGAATAATCGTTCCAAAAAAACTGATAAATCTCACTCGACAGGAGAAGCAAAAGTGCCGACGAAGCTCTTAGATATAGATATCCTTCCTTCTGATTTACGTCAAACGATCGCCAAGCGAGAGTTGTCAGAAGAGCAAAAACTATTCTGGCAGGGAGACTCAGCTCAAGCAGTCTTTATTGTCAAAACTGGGCGACTTAAAATAGTGCGCTACAAAAGTTGTGGAACAATAGTTAGGTTATGTACTGCTACAGCAGGAGATATTTTAGCCGAGACAACACTTTTTTCTAGCAGATATACCAATACAGCGATCGCAGAAACAGCCTCACAAGTAATGGTTTATCCGAAGAAACATTTTTTAGCAGCTTTGCATAGCTATCCCGACCTAGCTCAAGATTTCATGGCAATTTTAGTCAGAAAAAATCAATGCCTACAACACCATCTAGAATTACGGGATATCAAGACTGCCCACGAACGAGTGCTTCAATATTTATGCCAGATAGCTAGACTTTCTAACCAGACATCTGTCAATTTAGATAGACCTCTCAAAGAAATAGCTGCTGAGTTAGGGTTGACCCCAGAAACTCTATCTCGTGCCCTCAAACGCTTAGAAAGAGATGGTCTGATTAGTCGCTCTCAACGTGCGATCGTCCTACATAATTATTCTATTGCTTGATGATAATCAATCCATTCTTGTATTGAAATGAACTTCATATTTAATTAATTTTATGTACTATATGGCAATTAGCACTCAGTGTATTGCTAATACAAAGCTAAAGTCAATTCAGTTAACCTCTGATATCAAATCCGGTTAATACTTAATTATATAGTTGGGAGTAGGGGAGTGGGGGAGTGAGGGAGTAGGGAAGATTGAATATTCAAGTAATTATAGAATTATCAACATATATTATATAACCAGATTCTATATTACAGAGGAACTGCGTTATCAGTACTTTACTGGAATAGGAAGGCAAAATTATCAATCTTCAGGACTTACGCACTGACAATAGATATGGGATTTTGGTGTGTTAGCGGTAACGTAACACACCCTACTAATAGCACTGTAATAGGGAGACAAAATTATCAATCTTTTCGATCACTATTTTCTCAGCCACCAATATAAGGAAAGGGTGCGGACATATCAAAAGCTTAAAACTTAGACAACGCAAAATTCTTCCTTCTTTCTTCTTCTGCTATACAAAAAATCACAAGCAAAAAACATGATACTACAATCTAATGTAATTCCTCAATCATCAAAAATACCAGACCAACCAGAATCTAGGAAACTGTTGATATCAAGTAAACAGAATAATTGGCAAGGTATTCTGCTACAACGTCTATACTATTCCGCAGCAGAAAGTAAATTTTCCTTACCTGCTATACCAGAAGAACTACTGATAATTCACTTAGACTATCCTTGTCACATAGAGCGATCGCTAAAAGGAAAATACGACCGGGGGAGAATAGTGCCTGGAGATATAACTGTTGTGCCAAGTGGAGAACTTTCCCAGTGGCATATTCAAGGAAACCCAGACTTGTTATACATATATTTAGCACCTTCGCTCATGGAAAAAGTTGCTAATGAAGTTGTAGAAGTAGACGCCCAGCGAATTGAACTCGTAGACAGATTTACTCTGCGCGATCCATTTATTCGTCAGGTCGGGTTGCTGTTACTAGGGGAACTAGAATCAGGAGGAGTAGCAGGTAGGTTATATGCAGAGTCATTAGCATATTCATTAACAGTTCACTTAGTCCGCGAATATTCCACTATGAGTTTAGAAGTTAATGAGTACCGAGGAGGATTATCAAAATATAGACTTCGCCAAGCAATTGAATATATTAATGAACATTTAGACCGAGATTTAAAACTAACTAGAATTGCTGCTGTAGTTGGTATGAGTCAATATCATTTTTCCCGGTTATTCAAGCAATCAATGGGTATTACTCCCTATCAATATGTCATTCACCAAAGAGTAGAACTGGCAAAAAAATTATTGAAACAGCAAAATATCAGCATTACAGAAATTGCTTTTCAATGTGGTTTTTCTCATCAAAGTCACTTAACTAAAATATTTCATCAACTTACAGGTACTACTCCAAAACAATACAAAAATCAAGTTATATCATGTCCGGTTGAATACTTATAACGACGGAGGAGTCAAGAGTCATTCCTCAGGAGTCAGGAGATAAGAAAGAAGCAATAAGAAAGAATAAAGAGGAGGAAAAGGAGAAAGTTTTTTATCACTAATTATCCGGACATGATATTATTTAAAGTAGATTTGATCGTGAATAAATTTGTACAGTTTCAGAGAGAAAAATTAAATTTTTGTATACATAAAATCACAATAATTGTTAAAAAAAATATATAAAGAACATAATTTATAGTGAGTATTTTTAGATATAGCGTTTCTCAAGTTAATAAGGTACAGTTGTTTTTCTTCTTTTCTACTCCCTACTCCCTACTCCCTAAAATCAATGAATAAAGTATGAGATTTTAGAGTAAAGCAGTCAAATAATATATATAATAAAGGGCAGAATATATGTTATCAAATAATTCAAGTTATCAAACCGAAATTGAGATGAAAAAAAATCAACAGAATAGCAAACTATCTAGTATTCAAAAGTTAGCTCAGTCAATTAATGACCGACTAAAATCAAAATTGTCTCGTCGTGTAGTGTTATGTGTTTTTACTAGCATTATTGTCATTGAAGCTATTCTTTTAATCCCTTCTCTCAAGAGAAGAGAAAAAGAACTTCTATCTCAAATTAAGCAAATGTCTTCTGGAAAAGTTGCTTGGATTTTGATTACCTATCCTGACGCTTCAAATACAGAACTTGTCAATCATTTATCAGAACTTATGCAACATCATCCTACCATTTTAGGAGGTGCTGTTTATGATACTAACAAACAAAAAGTAGGTACATTTGGTGAGTTTCCAGAATTGTCACTTTCTGAAGTAAATAATTCCAAAAAACTCTTCTTTTCCACCAGTAGTAATGTTTATCGTTATGATGACTTAATTTGGTCTGGAAAAGATATGCAAACAGACTATAGTATTATTATTCGCCATGATTGTTCTAATCTAAAACCAGAATTAGTAGCTTATATTTCTCGAATTATTGGTTTAGTTATTATCATATCTCTGTTTTTGACAATTACAGTTTGGCTATGTTTAGAACCAATTGTAATTAACCCTATTCTACTATTAAGAAGCGATTTGAATCAAGCAGGGGAAGCAATATATAACGATCAAGAACCACCTGCATTTAGCTCAACTTATCTCCAAAGACAAGATGAATTAGGAGAAGTAATTAATGCCTTTGAATTAATGTTTATCAAAATTTCTCAAGCAATTAGTGAGCGGAAAAAAGCTGAAGCAGCTTTACAGGAAAGTCTAGAAAAAGTAAAAACTTATTCTCAAGCTCTCAATTATGAATTAGAGCAAGGTCATCAGATGCAGAAAAATTTTCTGCCTGCTCAAATTTCGCAACAAAATGGTTGGGAAATTGCGAGTTTCTTTCAACCAGCTAGACAAGTTGCTGGTGATTTTTATGATGTATTTGAACTTTCTAATCATACCGTAGGATTAGTAATTGCTGATGTTTGTGATAAAGGAGTAGGAGCAGCATTATTTATGAGTTTATTTCGTAGCTTAATTAGAGTTTTTTCTGGTCAAAATTATTTTGAAGAAATGAATGAGGATTTAGGAGGTGAAAAAGATAAATTGTATTTAGATAGAGGTCTAGCTACTGAAGATTGCTATCATGCTTTGAAAGCTGTATGTTTGACTAATAATTATATTGCGAAAAATCATGGCGAAGTGGGAATGTTTGCCACACTTTTCTTTGGGGTTTTAGACATAAATAATGGTAAAATTACTTATATTAATGGTGGTCATGAACCACTATTTATTATTAGTGCTACAGGAGAAATCAAGGAGGAGTTAAATTCTACAGGTCCAGCAGTTGGAATGTTGCCCGATATGAAATTTAAAATTGAACAAACTCACTTAGAAGTTGGTGAAATTTTGTTGGGTTACACAGACGGAGTACCAGAAGCTCGTAATGGTAAAGGTGAATTTTTTACCAATGAAAAATTGCGGTTACTTGTGGAGAAAAAAGCAGCTTCGGCGGAAGGTTTACTCAAAGAAATATCTACTAGTGTTTTAAATCATACTGGTAGTGCCACACAGTTTGATGATATTACTTTATTGGCTGTACAACGACAAGTTTAATAACAAGTCTGATAAATATTTGCTACAAATAAATAGGTGATTTTTTAGGAGTCAGGAATCAGAATGAATGGCTTTAATACCAGTTTTTAGGTCAAAAATTCTCTTTTTGTCAAAGGAACATCAGCCAAATTGTATTTTTGACAATTAGCACCCTAGGAGCGCATTAAATTATTCTGATGTTTACTTCTCCTCTCAGGAGCAGTAGGAGTGAGTTCCCTCTTAGTAGAGACCTTGCATGCAATGTCCCTACCCACTCCCTCACTCCCCACACCCCCCCCACTCCTAAAAAGGGCGTACTAATAATGTAATTCCCTGACGACCGATAACTGCAACTTCTTCACCAGGTTCAAGAGTCATGCTGTAACCTCTAAAAAGCATAGCAGGCCAATATGTAGCTTTGAATTTAACTCTTCCAGGTTCATCAAAAGTAATCTTTTCATCGACTACACCAACTTGAGGTTTAGAAAACATTTTGGGAGTATTATTACTAAATTTCTGCATTACTATTCTTCCTTTATTCCTTAAATTTGAGTCAGTATTAATTTTTTTAATGTCCCCATAGTTAGAAAATCTTGAAAAGCTTAAATACTTGATTTATTGTCCTTAAATAGCACTACATTTTGCTTATGTTGTTTTCCGGAAATTATTTAATTCGCAGTTCTAATAATTTTTGTAGATATATATACTTATACCAATTTTACTTTTACCGAAAAATTGTGGTTTAAAGCCTCCCCTTGATCGGGGATAATAAAGAAAAATTTTCATCTCTTTGTCAATCCTCTTCTTTTCAAGGAGAGGTAATTATTCATTATTCATTATTCATTATTGAAGCGAGGTTGCACAGAATTAGGTATTAGGTATTAAGTAGTAGGTGTTATACCAAGCGTGAAAAAAGAATAAAAAAATAGGTAGTAGGTGTTAGGTGATATGGCAGTGGAAGGAAAAGGCACAGACATATCAAAAACTTAAAACTCAGACAACGCAAAATTTTTCCTTCTTCTTCCTTCTTCCTTCTTCCCTCTTCCCTCTTCCTTCTTCCTTTTTCCCTCTTCCTTCACTTAAGAATGAGGTTCGCCAAACAAAACCAAAGAACAATTTAACTCTTTCAAAACCTCATTAGTCACATCACTAACAGCCAAACCACCAGCAGTACGGCGACGCATAGAACGCAAAACAACTAAATCAAAAGACCACGCCATTCTAATAATTACTTGAGCTACATTAGCCGGAACATCCAAAATTAATCCCATATCTACAAAGAAAAAAGGAATAAACAATGTACTGCCAATAAATTCCACTTTTTCCTTAACAGGACAATTTCCAACAACTTCATTCACAGCAATACCAGCTAAGAAAGCTCCCACAATAATATCAACATGAATTATTTGTGCTTCTACACTAGCAATAAATACAACTAACATTATGAATAAAAATTGATTTCCCTCTTCATCTCCAGTCCGACGGAAATATTGTTCCCTTAACCATTTAAAACCAAACAAAACAACTACTGCATAAATAGCTAATTCTCCTAACTGAATAATCAGACTAACAACAGAAAATTCTCCCGCATTAACCGACACACAAATTGCCAGAACTAATAAAGCCGCAATATCAGTAAATATTGTCGCCCCAATAGTCACAGTAACTGCTTCATTAGCCACTACACCCAATCTATTAACAATGGGATAACCTAAAAGAGTATGAGGTGCAAATAGAGAACCAATTAAAATCGAAGCATTCCAACTAAAGCCAAAAATTCTACCAACTAAAATACCTGCAATAATGGGGATAAAAAAAGTGTCAAGCCAAAACCAATAGAGCAATTTATAGTTTTATTAAATTGTTCTAAATCAATTTATAAAGCTATCACAAACATCAGATATATTTTGCCAATATCTGATAGTAACTTCATAGTTTCTGTTTCACTATTGAGAAGCTGTAAACCATGAGGATCTAGTACAACTCCTCCTACTAATAATCCCACTAAACCAGGTAGTCGAAGACGTTCAAAAATTGGCGGAATGCTTAAAATAACCAGTAGAAGAATAGTGAAGGCAACAATTGGAGTATTGGGCAGCAACTTAATTACCTCTGATTAAAATTTTCATTATATTAGCAAACCTTCTAAATTTGGTATAACAATTTAAGTTAGCCTGTTCAGCTTACAAATCAGCTCTTAATCCTACACTTAGGTAATACTTCAGTTATTCAGTAATTAACACTGGTATTATTACCTTTTTGCTAATAATTAGCAAGTTAATCTTAATTATTCTTATTTTTACCGAATAATTAAGGTTTAAAATCTCTCCTTTAAAGGAAAAAAAAGAAAAAAATTTACGCTCCGCGTTACTCCTCTTCTTTTCAAGGAGAGTTCATTAATGGATAATGGATAATTACCTCTGGTTAAAACCGAGAGGATTGAATATAAGGAATATTCTCTTTTTTCCCTTTAAAAGGGGAGGCTTTAAACCAGAATTATTGAATAATTAATTAGGACTTGCTGATTAATTCTCAAAGTATTGATAAATAAAGGCTAAAGCCTTTTTGGGGTTCAAAAAAGTGCCAGCTTTTCGGTGCCTGTGAGCTGCAAAAAGCTAGTATTTTCGGCTGACTATGCTAGAAAAATCATTCTTACAATTCTTACTCCTACTTCCTCCCTCATTCCCCGTTCTTCCTGTCTCCTGTCTTCCCCTCCTGGGAGGGGTTGGTGGGGGTAGGACGCGGAGATAGGATGGAACAGGCAACGGTTTCGGTCATTTTATGTGAAGAAATTTTCTTGAATTTCAGAAGAAAATTTCAGTATTTTGAGGTAAATAAGAGCTATAAACTCGGAGATAAACTGAATATAAAAAGCTCTTAAGCATTAGCTATCCTGACTTTTGGCTTTATGAGCGCAAGCCCTAATTATTAATTATTAATTATTAATTATTAATTGTTTACTATTCCCTAAAATTAAGAATAAGGTTCTCCAAATATAACAACTGAACAAGTAATTTCTGACAAAACTTTAGTAGTAACATCACTAACAGATAATCCTGCCGCAGTACGTCGTCGCATAGAGCGTAATACTACTAATTGATATGATTTTGCTGCCTTACTAATTACAGGGGCAACATCATCATAACGAATAATTTTTATTCTTGATTTTACCTTGGTTTTTCCTTGAGAAATAAGTTGAGAAAGCTGAGCATGAAACTTAGTAATTTGTTCTTTAGAAGTCTGGCGATCGCATACATGAAGTAGAGTTACAGAAGCTTGATTAGTATCAGCAAAAAGTTGAGCAAAACGTACAGTTCTTAATGCCTGGGGAGTAATCTTTTTAACAGGTACTAAAATCCGATGAATATTAATCGGCTTTTCCAACAAACGTACCACAGCTACCGGGCAATGAGCAGACCAAAATATTCGGTCTATTATATTTCCAAATAAACGAGCTTTAATACCAGTATTTTTGTGCCAACCCATGACAATTAGACTAGAATTTTTTTCCCGTGCTGTGCGACTAACACCTTTAGCAAAATCATCATAAATTCGGATTTCTGGAGTAGCTTCAACTTCAAAACTTTGACTAATTTCCAAAGCAGAACTTAACCTTTTACTGCTCTGTTGTAAAGCCAAATTTAACTGAGGAGAATCCATATTGACGTAACCTTTAACTATGGATAAAGGAATCATTAAACCTCCCTCATGTTTTGCCAACATTACTGCCATTTCAATTAAATATTTTGTTTGTTCTGGAGAAAAATATACTGGCACTAATACAACAAACTTATGGTTAACAATTCCATCAACCCTCTCTGTAAAACTATCTAGAATTTGCTGATGAGTTTCCCACCAAATCAAAGAATTATCCGATGTAAAATCTACCTCTGGCAAAGAAATTTTACTCGCAAATTTAGCAGTAATAATCGGACCAAAAATAGATGTTACCAACATCAAAAAAATTACACTATTAAATATTACCTCTGGCAATATTCCTACTTGCAAACCCACCAATGCAGCAGCTAAAGTAGCAGCAACTTGTGGCATTGATAGAGACCACATACTCATAGTTTCATACCAATTATATTTATAAATCTTTTTTGCTAAAAATGCAGCTAAAAATTTACTTCCAAGCAAACCAAAAATAATAGATAAAGTTAATTCAAAGCTAGTTAAAAAAGTATTGACAAAAGCAGACATATCCAGCAATAATCCCATATCAACAAAAAAACAAGGAATAAATAAAACACTGCCAACAAACTCTATTTTTTCCTTAACCGGACTTTTACCAACCACATCATTAATCGCTAAACCTGCCAAAAAAGCACCAACAATTTGATCGACATTAATCAATGTTGCACCCAAAGCAGCAATAAACACAACCAACAAAACAAATAAAAATTGATTACTTTCTTGATTAGTAGTTCGCCGGAAAAATTGTTTACCTACCCATTGAAAACCCCAGAGAATTACTCCCGCATAAATAGCCAAACTTCCCAATTGAATTGCCAAACTAATCACAGAGAAATTACCAGCATTAATCGACACACAAATTGCCAAAACTAATAAAGCAGCAATATCAGTAAAAATAGTCGCCCCAATAGTAACAGTAATCGCTTGATTTCCCACTACACCCAACTGCTGCACAATGGGATAACCTAAGAGAGTATGAGAAGCAAGTAAAGAACCTGTTAAAATCGCACCATTCCAACCTAAACCAAATATTTTGGCAACAAATGTACCAGTAATAAGTGGCAATAAAAATGTGGCAATGCCAAAACCAAGAGAGCGGTCTTGATGTTTTTTAAACTCTATTAAATCAATTTCTAATCCCGCGACAAACATCAGATAAACCTTACCAATGTCTGATAATAATTTCATCGTTTCTGTTTCGGGGTCTAGTAATTTTAATCCATCTCCACCTAAAATAATTCCTGCTACTAATAAACCCACTAATCCAGGTAGTCTGAGACGTTCAAATAGAGGTGGAAGAGTTAAAATTACTAATAAAAGAATCGTAAATGTAACAATCGGATTTTGTGAAAGCAACTTTGTTATCCCCTAATAAAAAAATATCCTATTACCTCTACTTTATAGTAAGAAGTATGGCGCTACGCGCAAGTCAGAAGTTAGAAGTTAGAAGTCACAAGTTAGAAGTAATCCCTGACTTAGTTTGAGCATTTATAAATTTCCGCGCCCTATTTGCGTAGTGCTATAAAAATTGAAGAAGGAAGAAGAAAAAAGTGGATGGGTATAGTTTAAATCTGTTACTTTAGGGTATTTTTAGGGCAATCAGAAAATAACTTATACACAAGAAACAGGATTTTTAAAAGAAGCGATTTGGAAAAATTTTGAAACAAAGCTAGGCAGTGTACAAAGAAATTTGATAACTGATAACTGATAACTGATAACTGAAAAAAGGGGGTTGACAAAAAAACTTGACATGATATCATAAGTATAATGGAAAAGGTGCGCTCATATATACTCAAATAAATGAGGCCAAAAAAACCATATTTCCCTAACTTAACAGCAAAATTAAATTACACAGGTTGAAAAAATTTTGAAACAAGGCTAGATAGTATACGAAGAAGTCTGAATATCTGAATAACTGAACTGATAAGTGAAAAAATCATGCAGTCTGGAAAAATCCTGAGACAACGATACAAAATTATTCAGTCCCTCGGACGTGGAGGATTCGGAGATACCTACCTAGCTCAAGATTTAGACTTACCAGGCAAACCTAAATGCGTAGTCAAACACCTCAAACCCAAAAGTTCAGACCCAGGAACATTAACCATTGCCCAAAGATTATTTGAAACAGAAGCAGAAACCTTATACAAACTAGGCAAAGACTCAGACCAAATACCAAAACTATTTGCCCATTTCCAAGAAGCAACAGAATTTTACCTAGTACAAGAATATATAGAAGGGCAAGATATAAGCAAAGAACTAACATCAGGGAAAAAATTAAGCGAGTCTTACACTATTACATTACTCAAAGGAATATTAGAAGCATTAGAAAAAGCTCATCAAAACAATATAATTCACCGAGACATCAAACCACAAAACTTGATGCGTCGCAGGTCAGATAAAAAAATAGTATTGATAGACTTTGGAGCAGTCAAAGAAATAACTGTATTGACTACCAATCAACCAGGAACAACTATTTTAACTGTGGCAGTAGGAACACCTGGTTATATGCCAAGCGAACAAAGTAACGGCAGACCAAAACTGAGTAGCGATATATATGCAGTAGGAATGGTAGGAATAAAAGCACTGACAGGCAAAGACCCCCAAAATTTACCCACAGACCCAAAGACAGGAAATGTTATCTGGCGAAACCAAGCAAAAGTAAGTAACTATCTAGCAAATATATTAGATAGGATGGTGCAGGAATATTTTCCACAGCGTTATGAAAACGCCACAGAAGTATTAGAAGCATTGAGTGAACTTGTACTAGCAAAAACGACGGTAAAAGTAAACCCACCTACACCGACACAAACATCAACAGCAAAAGTAAACCTACTCACACCCACACTAGCACCAAAACAAGCAACAACAGTTCCATCCCCACCCCAAACCCAACCTAATAAAACCAGAAGAAAAATATTGATATTAGGAGGTTTAGCAGGAAGTGGGTTTGCAGCAGCAATGTTAAGTAAAGATTGGTGGAATCAACCATCTCCAGAAATTATTCCTACTCCTGAACCAAAACCAGCACCACAACCCAAAACTTCCATTCAGAAATTTACCACCCTTACAGTCAACAGCAGAGGACAAATAATTAGTCGCCGTCAACATCAAGTAGAAGTAATCATAGAAAACCTCGGTAATGGAGTTACCCTAGAAATGGTAAAAATTCCCGCAGGCACATTTCTCATGGGGTCTCCAGAGACAGAAGCAAAAAGATTTGAGAATGAAGATCCCCAACATTATGTGGATGTGCCAGAATTTTTCATGGGAAAGTATCCAGTAACTCAAGGACAATGGCAAGCAGTTATGGGAAATAATCCTTCTTGGTTTAAAGGTGCAAGGCGTCCTGTAGAAAGCTTAACTTGGTACGACGCGACAGAATTTTGTCAGAAACTTTCACACTGGACAGGTAAAAAATATAGTTTACCCAGTGAGAGTCAGTGGGAATATGGCGTCCGTGCAGGAACAACCACACCATTTTATTTTGGCGAAACTATAACGTCTGAGTTAGTTAACTTTAATGGCAATTATACTTACGCTGATGCACCAAAAGGAAAATATCGTAAAAAAACAACAGATGTGGGAATTTTTCCACCCAATGCTTTTGGTTTATACGATATGCATGGCAATGTCTGGGAATGGTGTCAGGATGTTTGGCATGATAATTATGAAGGTGCGCCTACAGATGGTAGTGCTTGGGAAAATGGAGGTGATAGTAATTACAGACTTCTCCGTGGCGGTAGCTGGAGCAGTGATTCTAGGTATTGCCGGAGTGGTAGGCGTGGCAGCAACTATGGCGACAGCTTCATCTTCTATAGGGGTTTTCGGGTTGTCTGGTCTGTGTCGGTAGTTTCTCCCTTTCGTTCCTAGGATTCTTCCCCTTTCTTCTTTTCCTGTTTTCACCTTTTCCCTCTTTCCTGCATCCATCCGTATATCCGTGGCCAAATCTGTGTGTGCTTTTTCTTTTTTCTCTTCTCCTGCTCGCTCCATGGGAGAAATTTTTTTTCAGAGTGGGAGAAGTCGTGGCAAGACAAGGATTTTGC
>NZ_RCBY01000178.1 GCF_003838195.1 Okeania hirsuta | reverse complement strand
TTTGTTGACGGGGACTTAGAAACCCCGTCCGTCTACACGGCGGGGTAGTTCATGAGGAAGAAGCTGTCAAAAAAGCGGCTAAACTTTTGGGAGTTGCAGATGATATTACTCTATCTCTAAATATATTAGTAGAGATGGAAGAAAAAGTTGAGAGTATGCTGAAAGCGCTGATTCATACTGAAACATTATAGTTAGGCGAAATTATTAGCTAGTATTCCAGACAGCAGGTTTTTAGGAAAAATCTGCTTTCTTTATTCAAACAACTTATATTTGCAAGTCGATATACACTAGATATCTTCAAGAAAAGAGGGAACAGGGAACAGGGAATAGGGAAAAGGGAACCCAACCCTAACCCCTCCGGTGGAGGGGAATAATTGATAATTTATGGAGATCATTTTCCACTACAGCGCTATATACTTACGGAATTGATTATTTGCCGTTTCAGTTTCTGTGAGGACTTGAGTCTCTACTATTGTGTATGTAGCAATAGAGATTTTTTCAACTTTTAAAAATATAAAAATTAATAACTGTGGAGGAGTCAGATTTCCCTGGTCTAGCAAATAGAAATGGTTTCTAGTTCAGTTTCTGTGAGGACTTGAGTCTCTACTATTGCGTATGTAGCAATAGAGATTTTTTCAACTTTTAAAAATATAAAAATTAATAACTGTGGAGGAGTCAGATTTTCCTGGTCTGGCAAATAGAAATGGTTTCTAGTTCAGTTTCTGTGAGGACTTCACCTTATACTATTGCGTATAGCACAATAGCTAATTTTTGGCATTTTAAAAAAAAATTATTAAATATAGGACTGTATATGTATGTGGAAAAAAATTGCCGAACATATCACTCAAGTAACGGCCGAAAATTTTGAAGTTACTAACCATTCTTCAGTTGGAGGAGGTTGCATCAACAGTGGTTATAAAATAACTAATGGCAGTCGCAACTATTTCGTCAAACTTAATCAAGCTTCCCAGATAGCAATGTTTGAAGCAGAAGCTTTGGGGTTAAAGCAAATGTGTGAAATCCAGACTATTTGTGTTCCGAAACCCTTGTGCTATGGAACAGAGGGAAATAATTCTTATATTGTCTTGGAATGGTTAGACTTAGGTGGTCGTGGTAACGATAAATCTTGGGAAGAGATGGGACGTAAATTAGCCGCTTTACATCACTGTCAGGGTAAAAGTGAATTTGGTTGGGACATCAACAATACTATCGGTTCCACACCCCAGATTAATACTTGGAATACAGACTGGGCAGAATTTTGGGCAGAAAACCGCATTGGTTATCAGCTCAAGTTGGCAAAACGTCGGGGTGGTACTTTTACTCAGAGCGATCGCCTACTAAAAATTATCCCAGAGTTATTGGCAGGTCATCAACCACAACCTTCTCTGGTTCACGGTGACTTATGGGGGGGAAATGCTGGAGTAACTGTAGATGGGGAGCCAGTAATTTTCGACCCGGCCACTTATTGGGGCGATCGCGAAGTTGATATTGCCATGACTGAATTATTTGGTAGTTTTCCCAGTGCTTTTTATCGTGGTTATAATCAAGCCTGGCCTTTAGATGATGGTTATCAACAACGTAAAAGTCTTTATAATTTGTATCATATTCTCAATCATTTTAATTTATTCGGTGGTGGTTATGGTTCTCAGGCAGAACGTATGATTCAGCAACTTTTATCATAAATTTTCTACTCACTAAACAGTAATTTTTGGGTATTATTGCTAACGGAAATACTCTAATTTACAAATTTCATTCACCGAATAATTAATAATTAATAATTAAATAATTCTGGTTTAAAGCCTCCCCTTTTAAGGGAAAAAAAGCGGTTGTTAGCGGAGCTTCCCGAAGGGTGGGATGGATGGGTTTCCTAACCATATCCAATCGACCAAGAGAAGAAATAATATTTCCTTATATTCAATTCCGTAACGGTTTTAACCAGAGGTAATTATCAATTATCCATTATCAATTATCCATTAATGAACGGATTTATTTTCTTTTTGTGGAGTTGGAATTATGTCTTGAATTGGTAAAGCCAATTCTGGTAATCCATCTGGGTATAACTTAGGATAAATAATCAGCAAAATAATGCCAATAATAGAAGAGATTAAGATGAAAATAATTTGCCCATTCTGCATCCAAGTCAAGAAATCTAAAAATCCAAATTTTTTAGTTTCCTCTGTTTTTGGTTGACTAGAATTTCCTGTTACTTCATTTTTAATATTATTATCATTTTCTTTGTGGGTTTAATACCCCACCGTCTACACGGTGTTCAAAATTACTTGGGGTTAGAATCCCCATGTAATTTTCCTCCTGTCTCCTGTCTCCTGTCTCCTTCTTCAATACCAAATATATTATCCACAACATTTCCATCTTTATTATTAATTTTACGACTATTAACAATAACGTCTCCACCTATATGTATATTATGAGGATGTCTGGATTGTGAATTTTTTTCATACTTATAACTATCTATTGCATCATCAATTAAACTCTGGATATTAACTTCATTGTAGGGGTAATTACCGCATTCAATTGTTATTTTGCTATTGTTAAGCCGTTCTTTTAATTTTTCAAATTTGTAGAAGTGAGGATTCTGAGTATTTTTACAAGCTGCACAATTACAAGGAATTAATTTATTATATTTGAGCCGATTATTGTATGAACTATGAATTTTATCCAACTCGTAAGTCACAATAGTCATTAAATCCCGTTTTTGTTGCCCAGAAATTCTAATTTTTATTTCTCTCTTTCCGTAATATTCAATTACCTCTGCTTTTGCTTGCTCTTTCTTGAGAATAACTCCGCTTTTCCATACATATTTTTGCTCCTCAATATCCTCGTGCATTGCCACAATAAACTGAGTAATTATTCCCTTGGGCATAAATTCGTAGGTGTAACGTAAAATCAAATTATTATTTTCATCCCAATCATATTCTGGTTGAGCTTCTGTTAGGAGTTGAGGGGCAATATAGATTTGAGAAGTACCAGGAATTTTATAGCAAAGTTTAAATTTAATCATTAATTGCAGTAGTTCATCATGCATATTGGCATATCTATCTTCATGCCAAATATTGCTTAAATCATCTTTGGTAAATTTGCCAAAATTATCATAAACTTTCTGATTATCTAGAGCTTTATAAACTGCGGCTTTTCCCCATCCTGGTTTGAGAATAACTGTTTTATTTAACAGTGGGTCATCTTGAAAATTAAGACAAACTCCTAAGTCATGTAAGTAACCACTTAATTGTAATTTATCCTCTCGCTTCTTAAAGCCATTCTCTTCACAAATAGATAAATATTCTGTCAAACTAATATAGTTACGACCATCTGTTTCTAATACTTCACGGACTTTTTTCCAAGTCTTAGGAAGGGCACTGCCAATATGAGGTAAATTACTGATGTAATGTTGGATATCTGTTTGAATTTCTTCTAAACCTCGATTAGTAGCAAGATTGGTGTCTAATATTTCTTTGATATTAGAAAATTGACCTTGTAATGCTATTTGATTAATTTCCCGTTTACGTTCTTGTCTCTCATTTTTGATAATTAATAAAGGACTATTATCGCTCAACAATTCTGCTATATTCAGCCAATAATAAAAGTCTGTATCTTCATTACGAGTATCAGCCACAAGAATATATAGGGAGCGTTTAATGAGAAAAAATTGGTGAGTCGCATGATAAATTTCTTGTCCGCCAAAATCCCAAATATTCATCTGAAAGTCATGTTGATTTTTTGTGGGAAAATTCCACTGAGAAACTTCAATTCCTTTAGTTGAATCTTCTTCTTGCAGTTTATAGTCTGGGTTTTGAATTTTGTTAGCTAGAGTAGTTTTACCAGCGCTACCTTCTCCAATAATTAGTAATTTGGCTTCATAGAGATAATCTGTTCCTTCTTCTTTTATTTGTTGGAGATACTCTCTAATTGCTTCTATCCCTTTTTCAGTAATTTCTATTGGTGGAGTTTCTAGGGGATTACGACTTAAATAAAGCGTAGTTAAGTTGGTGAGTTTAGTGATTGAATCCGGTAATGTCGTTAATTGATTACGACTTAAATCAAGGATAGTTAAGTTAGTGAGTTTAGTGATTGAATCCGGTAATTTTGTTAATTTATTAGCACTTAAATAAAGCGTAGTTAAGTTGGTGAGTTTAGTGATTGAATCCGGTAATGTCGTTAATTGATTACGACTTAAATCAAGGATAGTTAAGTTAGTGAGTTTAGTGATTGAATCCGGTAATTTTGTTAATTTATTACTACTTAAATTTAATACTTCTAGTAGTTCTAATTCCAAAACTTTATTAAGAATTTCAGTTAATTTTTTATCACTGTTGCCAAAAGCATCATTACTTAAATCTAAATTCTTAATTTTTTTGTCCTTAGCTACTTGTATTCTTTCTTGAAAACTTTGTGGTATCTGATTCTGCTTATTTATTTTAGGAGAAGTCATAATTTCATAAAATATTTTTACGCTCACAATAATACCTACAAATATAAATATTGATTTTCCATAACTATTTAGGGTTTGCTTATGGAAGTCTTATAGGTGAGGGTAGGAGACAGGAGAATAGAATTCAGAATTTAGAATTCAGAATTTAGAATTTATCAGAATTTAGAAGAGTTAGATAGAATTCATAATTTATCAGAATTTAGAGGAGTTAGATAGAATTCATAATTTAGAATTTCCTACGGAATGCTCCGCAAACAGAATTCATAATTTATCAGAATTTAGAGGAGTTAGGAGGAAGAAATATCCCTTGATTTTTCTATCCTTATCTACTCAGAATTCTAACTTTTTTAGCCTTTTAGACCGAAAACCTTGCACCTTTTTTCACTCTAAAAATCCTCAAATATTTACAGATAAAGGCTTTGAAAGTTAGTCAGTAGAGCAATAATTATCCATATTGCTCAATCCTCTCCCTAAAAGGGAAAGGTAATTATCCATTATCCATTAATCAACCATGTCTTTTGGTAAGCATTCAGCTATTAGCATTCAGCTATAGCAATGAGCGCTGGTATATTTACAAATTGCAGGAGAGGCCAAATAGCTAAAAGTCTTATATTATCAGCAATTTATTCCCCCAGATGAGCTGTTGCCTGTTGCCTGTTGCCTGCGCACAGCGCTATAATTCCTTCTTGCAAGATAATGACTTAATAACTCATAACTGATAGCTGACTGCTGACCGCTGAATGCTTACGTCTTAATAAAGCGATCCCTTCAAAAGCTTCTATATCTCAAAATCAGTTGAACACTTAACTTTTACTTATAACTTTTAGTATTTTCCTTTGAATATTTTTAACTTTGTCAGGATTTTATGACAAAAAAGGAGAAAATTTTTCTGATACAGCTAACGAAGTTTCAAGATTTTTAGCCTTTTTCCTCCGTTGTGTGATACTATAAATCGTACAAAAATCCGAGGGCAAATATTGCTGAAGATAATTTTAACGCTGCAAATACTGATTATTTCGTTCTTTCAGAGACAAATAGTCTTGTTTTCCTCAACTAGAAATGACAAATTTTTCTCTTCTAACTTTTCGGCAGTTTGATAGATTGACAAATTTGTGGTATGAGGGAGAAAAAAGGACGATAATAGCAGATGAGCGATCGCTCCACTCTTATCCAAACACTTTTTTGACTATACTAGACTCGGCAAGGTGTCTCCCGTTATCATCTCCGATTTAATGGCAGGGGAATTGCCGAGAGGAAATTAAATAGGTGTCGATTGATGTTCAACATATTCCTTTAATTGCTCAATAGTTACACCTGGTGCAGCTAGCAACAAAATAAGAACCAGTCTAAAGTAAGGATTTGGTATCAAACCTAGTTAGGTAATCAGCTTATAATCTCCGATTTAACGGGAGAGAACTTCACCAAAAAATTGGGTTTGAAGCCTCCCCCTTCTTGGACGACTTTTTAGTTTTTTTTTCAATCAAAGTGTATCAACTGTGGCGCAAAACACGATCGTGATACCAACGCAGCGACTAATATATTTGTCGCCGGAGGGCATTCGGAGACATTAAACAGATTTGGAGGCAAGCGTAAGACTAGCGTCAAGTTAGCAGGATCCTGTGAAATGTCAACCCACCAAGGAGCTTCGGCTAGGTAGGAATCCCTGTACCTTTTAGGCCGGGGAGTATGTCAAACTGCATATTAAATCAGTAGTCAGAAATATTGATAGAATGACTGAAAATATAGCTTTTGAATAGAATCTGGCAGAGGTAGATTCTGGCAAAAGCTAGAATTAAATATATAGAATTAAAAATCTCATGACTTTGGCCCAAGCACTGGAACAAGAGTGGAAAACCAAACTTCAGGAAGACTACCCAAACCATAGCTCAGATGTCCACAAAAGTATTATTTGCTGGCTATTGGGGAATAATCCTAGTCGCTTAGACGAGCTGACTCCTACTCAAAGGGCAATGGCATCTAAAGGCAGAGAGTTTCTTTATCGAATTCTAAAACAAAGATATTTGGACATTCCGCCAGAGCGAGCTTATCGAAACTTACTGCAACGCTTGAGTGGCCTAGTGATGCTGCGACAAAAAATACGAGCATGGGTAAATACCAGTCGCGATCGCCAACGAAGTGTAATAGATGTCCTACAGGAAGTGATCCAAGAGATGCTCAATAGCGATCGCTACCTACAGCAACAAATGGCCAAAATCAGTGAATGTACAAAAAATCCTAATCTCCGCAACTCTCTATTATTAGCGAGTGTAGAAGAATATTGTATTAGACCGATTCGCAATCAGCCATTACTGGTATATAGATTTGTTAATTATCTACGTCGAACTCAAAGAGGTGGCCTAACTCAAGTACCTGTAAAAGAATGGGTTAAATTAATCTCGGAAGATATTAGTCCTGGTGATACGGAAGACCGAGTGAGTTTGCTGGATGCTGTAGTGACTTCAGGGTATCAAGATACTGAAGAAATGGAGCAACAACATTTACTTCGCTCTAAAGTCCAGGAGGAATTTGAGAAATATTTGGTGGAAAAAGTTGATTCCAAGGCAGCAGAATGGTTAAAGCTTTATCTTCGAGGCAATACTCAAGAGGAAATTGCTCAAGCTTTAGATATGCCTATCAGACAAGTATATAGGTTACGAGAAAAGGTCAGTTATCATGCAATTCGTGTTTTTGCGGTTAAACAACAACCAGAATTAGTAGCTAGTTGGTTAGAAATTTCTCTGAATGAGCATGGCTTAGGTTTGACTTCTCATCAATGGCAAGAATATTGGCAAAATCTTAATCCTCAACAACGTCATTTAATTGAAGGCTTAAAATCAGGTACCAGTTTAGAGGAAATTGCTAAACACTTAAACTTGAGAATTAACCAAGTTGTTAGTGAATGGACTAAACTATACTTATCTGCTCAATCCTTACGAAATAGTTCTTAGCCCCCATCAAGACTAAGATTGTAGCTAGGATAATTTAACCAAGATTATTCAAATATTAATTGAGTCTGTAAATTTTTAGGATAATATAGTGTTAATAATTAGCGTATCAAATATTTAAGTTTTGAGATACTTGGACTATGTAATTGGCGCATTTAGTGTAATTTTTTTAGAAATCTTTTGCACATAGTAAAACTACACCAATATATATGGTAACTGCTGTATTTTACTATTTTTCTATTAACTCAGCTTCAATAGCTCTAGTAAAGACGGTTGTTGCCTATTGTAATCCCGGTCGTTAAATAGATGATTTCTATTAGTTTCAAACCAACAACTCAATAATGCCCGCATACAACAAAAATAATCGGGAAAAGCAAATGGATTATCCCCATGTATTTGCTCTAATTGATAATATATTACCATTTGAAGCCTGTCTACACTATCAAATTTTACCTCTATCTATAGAGGGGAGCAGAGTCAGACTTGGTGTCGTTGACATTAAAGATTCTTCTGCTACAAATTATGCTCGCCGATTATTATCTTACTTAAATTGTTCGCTGGTAATGGAAGAAATTTCTTCTGAGTTTCAGAGGTCAATATTATCATCTTATTTAAACTATATTGGTCATCAAAAATCTGTAATTTCTAGTTCTTCTCAACCTAAATTACCAAAGAATAATCATAAACAAATTGATCATCATCAATCTACTAAAAAAGAAGAAAATCAGCAACTTTCTGAGCAAAAGAAGACAACAAATCAAGAAATTTTAACTAAAAAAACTCAGGATTCACAACAGCAAAAACTTCAACCTCAAGCTCAAAAAATATCACAAAATCATTTATGTGATATTTTAGAATTATTACTACCTAAATCTCAAAAATCTATCTGTTTAGAAGCTATAGCTAATTTAGAGCCTAAAAAGTTATTAAGAGAATTAATGGTAAGTGTTTTAGAGTCAGGAATTGGTAGACTTTATTTTGGGCAACAAGAATCACAAGGAAAAATTCTTTGGAGTCAAGATGGAGTTCTCAAATCTGTAGTTGAAAACCTAGAACGAGAAAAAATTGAAGGTGTTATTAACGAACTTAAAATTCTGACAAAAATGAGTTCAATTCCCATTAAAAAACCTCGACAAGTAGAGATTGAAAGAATTTATCAAAATAATCATTTACTATTACGTTTGAGAGTGATGCCAGGAGCTTATGGGGAACAAGCAACACTACAGGTATTAAGAGGAGCTGCTTTAAAATTTTATCAGCAGCAAAAGCTCTACTTATTGAGTCAAGATACATTGAAATTAGGCAAACAATTACAAATTAAAATCAATCAAATTTATTGTCGTCAACATCTAGCTCCATTTCAACTAAATAGCTTGTTAACTTTGCAGAAGTTACTGAATAATGTTGAGCATCAAGTTGAATGTATTATTTCTCAACAAAATAATCAAAATTTATAGATAAGACAGGGAGTAGGGAGTAGGGAGTAGGGAACAGGGGGAAATTTGTTGTAAGCATTTCCTACGGAATGCTGTGCAAACAGCGGTCAGTTATCAGCTTCATTTCAATTACTTTTTTCGTTCATCAAATCCTGAGTAAGCAATTAAGCACAAATATTTGCTTGATTATTTACTCAATCACGGCAGCCATAATTCTCTCCTGACTCCTGACTCCTGACTCCTGACTCCTTCTTCTATACTAGAACAGGCTCTGCTTGTGGCCACCGATTTACTGTTTTGCCAATTACTGACATTTCCTGCATTAACCGATCGAATTTTTCAGGTGTCAGAGATTGAGGGCCGTCAGATAGAGCTTTTGCTGGGTCTGGATGGACTTCAATCATCAGAGAATCTGTCCCTGCTGCAATAGCAGCCATTGCCATTGCCGGTACATATTCAGCCCGACCAGTACCATGACTAGGGTCAATCATAATTGGTAAATGAGTCAGCGATCGCAAAACTGGTATTGCTGAGAGGTCCAAGGTATTACGAGCATACTGACGGTCAAATGTACGAATACCCCGCTCACAGAGAATTACATTTGGATTTCCAGCAGCTAAAATATACTCTGCAGCCATTAACCAGTCTTCAATAGTTGCAGCCATTCCCCGCTTTAAAAGTACAGGTTTGTCTTGGGCACCTACCTTTTTCAACAGAGAGAAGTTTTGCATATTACGGGCACCTACTTGTAGCACATCAGCAACTTCAATCAATTTTGGTAAGTCAGCAGCATCCATTACTTCTGTGATGATACCCAGGCCAGTTTTTTCTTTAGCTGCAGCTAATAGACCTAGAGCACTTTCACCATGTCCCTGAAAAGAGTAAGGAGAGGTACGAGGTTTATAAGCTCCTCCGCGCAAAAACCTAGCACCCGCAGCTTTGACCCGTTGGGCTGTTTCTATAATCATCTCTTCATTTTCTACCGAACAAGGGCCTGCAACTACAACTAAGGGGTGATGAAGACCGAAAGTTACAGGTCCATCAGGAGTAGATACTACTACTTCACTTGCTTCTCCATGGCGATATTCTAAACTTGCTCGCTTATAAGGACGTTCAACCCGCATTACCTGTTCGATCCAAGGACTCAGTTCTTGTAGTTGTAATGGATCTAGGTCTGCAGTATCTCCTACTAAACCTATAACAACTTTATAGCGCCCAACAATTTTTTCTGGTGTTAGACCCCAATTAGTTTTAAGGTCATTACAAAGACGGTCTATTTCAGCTTCTGGAGAACCAACTTTTGTTACTATAATCATTTTTTCTTTTGCAATTAAGTTAGATGTGAGTTAAACTACGGTTATTTTGACAATAGCTTGTCAAACTTGACTTTTACTTGTTTCTTAATAAATCCGATATAATTTCCAGCTTCCTCTGTGGAGATGATATTTTCAGGTCTCAATCTATAATTTTTTTAGGAAGGTTAAAATTTACTAGAGACGAGGTTTTCTCATCTCTATAACCTAAGCATTCAGCATTCAGCTATCAGCTATGAGTTATTAACTCATTATTTTGGCAGGAAGAATTAATCTTGAAGAAGAATGAAAAGTCATTAATGAAATTAGTCATCAGTGAACCTTAGTCGTTGCTTAATTCTTTCAAAAGCTGTTTGCGCAGCATGACAAACGGAAATGCTGAATGTTAATAGTTGTTTGCGCAGCATGACAAACGGAAATGCTGACTCTATAACTATTAATCATAGATAGAAATTAGCTTTTTTATTTAGCTTCTTTCCTAGCTTCTTTAACTCGTTGAAAGTTAGTTTTTAGTTCTTGCCAACCAAACAAACTACCTTTTCTATCTTCATCCCAAGAAGCAGAAAAAAGACCATAACTCAAACCAATAACACTTAAACCAAAAAAGCCCATACTAACTAGCAAAACTGCTTGGTTTGGTAGTACTAAAATATCATTTGAAATGATAAAGTAGCTAATAACAAAGGTTAATAAAGACAATATTAGAGGTGTACCAGAGAATAACACCATACGACTTATCATCCGCCGACTAACTACTTCTGGGATAGAACTGTCTTCTTTGAGTTGTTGGCGTTTTTGATTACTAATGTTTTTCGGCTGATTTTTTACATTAGAAGACTTTTGCTCATCTACTGTTTTTGTTTTGGGTGAGGGAGATAATTTCTTACCTTGCTTTTTACGATTTTTAGCAGGTTCAAAAGGTAAAGGTTGACGTGATGGTTCTGAGGACATAAGTCAGCTTCTAACCTCTAATACCAAGGCGAGTAATTAATGTTTTATAACGTTCTTGACTTTGTTTCTGGATATATGATAGTAAGCGCTTACGTTTACCAATCATTTTTAATAGACCTCTTTGGGATGAATAATCTTGCTTATTACTTTTTAAATGAGCGCTTAATTTGCTAATTTTTTCAGTCAGCATGGCTACTTGGACATCTGCTGAACCTGTATCCGTTTCATGGGTTTGGTATTCACCAATAATTTCTTGTTTACGTTGTTGCTTTAGAGCCATATATTTAACTTCTACTGATCTTTCTCAAAATTACTACAATCATTAACTATATCATCATATCTCTGTTCTGGACAATAGACATCTCCGGAAAAGATGGAGTAGGGCAGTAGGTAGGGACGTTGTATGCAACGTCCGTACAGAATAGGGGGAGAAAATTGATTATTTTGGCGCGATAATTGATTTGATTTTTGATGATCGCCAGATGTCTAATAGAAGAAGATAAAATTTCAATTATCAGTGAGTCTGAATCTCTTACTAGCTGGGTGGGTTTAATTAAGTGTAAAATTTCGTCATTGCGAGGAGAAACAACGAAGCCATCCTCATTACTTTACTAGATATGCTCTGCAAACTTTTCTCCCCTTGGATGCAGTAGTATTACATTTATTTCTGCTGAGCTATTTAGTATGTTCATTTAATATTTTTTTTAAATTTGGTTTAATAGTCCCACCGTGATCAAAAAATAGGTTGTCCTACTCCCATAATGGTTAAAGATACATATTTTTTAATTTCTTCCCACACTCCCCCACACTCCCTTCCTGGAAGGGGTTAGGGGTTAGTCCCCACACACTCTCTACCATTAGCACCACTACCAAATTGTTGAACTGTAACTTTTTCAAAGCTGAGTAAATCGACTCAACCAACTAATAGCTTCCCTAATCCAATCTTCTGCATTTGTATTTTTGGACATTTTAGCATCTTGACTAACAGCTTGCAATGCCTGTATTACCTCTTGACCTGTATATCCCAAAGCTAACAAAGTCATTTCTACTTCCTCTTGAATAGCGGGCAAAACTCCCACAGGTACTGATGTAGTTAAGCCAGCATCATGTCGCCACTCGGCCAATTTATTTTTTAATTCTAAAGCAATACGTTCTGCAGTTTTCGGGCCTACTCCTGGAGTTTTGGCTAAGACACGAGTATTTCCCCCAACAATAGCTTGGACTAAATCTGGTAATTCTAAAGTATTTAACAAAGCGATCGCTAATTGTGTCCCAATACCACTCACACTTACTAACTGGCGAAATAAATCTCTTTCTGCAGAAGTACCAAAACCGTACAATAACATTTGGTCTTCTCGTATTTGTTGGTGAGTAAAAACTTTTATTTCTTCTCCTTGCTGTAAATTTTGAGTTAACCTTGGCAGAATTTGTAGCTCATAACCTACTTGATTAACTTCTAAAATTAGAGTCACACGAATACCACTACCTTTTTGAACATCAGCCACTTTCCCTTTCAGATAATTAATCATAAAAATTCATTTAAAGTTATTACAAAATGTAAGCATTTCCTGCGGAATGCTGCGCAAACAGCTATTAGCTGTGAGCTGTCAGCTCTCATGAGGGGGTTTTAATGAATATAGACTGTTTCAGCCAGCTTTTATAGCAAGTATAAATTCTGACTCAATTAGTAAAGCTTTTATCTAAAACTCAAAGTAATAGTTGACGGTTGAATGCTTACTACAAAATTACATATTAACAACTGCCGAAACATCATTGAACTTACAAAAGTTTTGACTTAATTAGATATTAATTTTTAGGTAATCATTTAGCTCTTAGCAGTCAGAACTGAGTGCAAATAATGAATAATTCCTTCTAATACCATTTCTCCATAAAGTTGTACTTCATATTAAAGATGGGAATAGTGAGTGTAATAAGGCCCGAGCAACAATTATTAAGCGCATTGTTACAGAGAAATGGTATAAAGTTGAAGGAGCGTACCTTGCCACTAACCTTTAATTCTCTCTCAATTTTTCAATTGCTTTTACCTCCTCCTCTGATCAATAGCTGAATGCTGAATGCTTAATTTTTTAGAGCTTTTGATAATACAGAAAAGAGATTAAGATTAAACTGTATCTTATTATTCTAAAAAATCGGATAATTTTCATGTCATTGCCAAAATTGCATCTATCCCAATTATTTCCCAACTTAGACCGACAAATTTTAATTCTGGCAATGGGTAGATTATTATCTCAAACTGGTACAGGTTTTACATTATTTTATGCACCAATCTTTTTTGTAAATCAAGTTGGCTTATCTACAACTTCAGTTGGTATTGCCTTAAGCAGCGCTCAAATTTCTGGCATAATTGCTCGTTTTCTTGGAGGTTCTTTCAGTGACTCTCAATTTTTTGGTCGTCGGATAACTCTATTATTATCATTAATTATTTCGGCACTAGCTTCAATAGTAATGGCAATAGCTAATAATTTTTATATTGTAGCGATCGGTAACTTATTATTAGGATTAGGTACAGGGTTATATTGGCCGGCAATGGAGGCAATTGTGGCAGATTTAGCAGTAGCAACGGAACGCAAAGAGGCTTATGCTGTTACGAGATTAGCAGATAATTTGGGTTTGCAGTTGGGAATTATTTCTGGTGGAATAGTTGTGAATTCTACAGGTGCTTATAGAGCATTATTTATAGTTGATTCTATTTCATTTTTTATTTTTGCAGGAGTTATATATTTAGCGGTTAAAGAAACTTATAAACCAGTTAAATTAAAGCTAAAAATTTAAACAGAGAGGAAAAAAAATACTAATGGCTGGCTATTAGCTCTTAGCGATCGGAATCTAATTATTTTTGTGATGGTGAATGTTTTTTTTACTTTCTACATTTCTCAAATACACAGCACAATACCTTTATATTTAAACAATTTTGTTTCCGGCAATTTTTCACCACTAATTATCAGTTATATATTTACAGTACACACTGCTTTGACTGTTATATTTCAATTACCAGTTGCGAGAAAATTACGAAATTTTAGCCATCCTCAAGCATTAATAATTTCAGCAATATTATGGGGGTTAGGATTTCTCGTCATCGGTATTGCTGGAATAATAGAAATAGGTAATATTTTATTGACTACTTTAGCTTTAAGTTTATTTGCTATTGCAATTATTTCTTATACTCCTTCTGCCTCAGCTTTAGTAGCAGATTTAGCACCAGAATCTTTGCGTGGTATTTATTTGGCAATTAATGCTCAGTGTTGGGCAATAGGATATTTAATCGGACCGCTATTAGGAGGATTGGTATTAGATAGAGCAGAAATTGTGATAAAAATATTTTGGTTATCAATGGTAATAACTGTAGGAATTGCTGTTGGTATTTTGCAGTATCTTGACTGCAAATTGATTAGTGAAAATTTGGCTAATACAGAAAGTAATTAATGGTAGAAATATTTCAGTAATCAGAATCAATAATTATTCAGTTATTAATATTCACTGTTGAGTTATTAAATATTTAATCGCACTGCTATTAAGAGTTTTGATATGAGAGCTAACACAAATTGTGGTGAAAATATTTTGGTTAGCAATGGTAATAACTGTAGGAATTGCTGTTGGTCTTTAGTCAAAACTATATTAGGAGGATGAGTATTAGATAAAACACAAGTTGTAGTGAAAATATTTTGGTTAGCAATGGCAATAAGTGTGTAAATTACTGTTGGTATTTTGCAGTATACTTACCCTATATTTATGAGTAAAAATTTGGTTATAGAGAAAGTAATTAATGGTATTAATACTTCAGCAGTCAGAATCAATAATTATTCAGTGCAAGAATATTTGTAAGCATTCAGCTATCAGCTTTTGAAAGAAAGAATCAAACAATTACCAAGGTTAACTGAAAGGACTATTTCATTCTTATGTAACTTCTTGAATACTAATTCCTTCTTCCAAGATAATGACTTAATAACTCATAGCTGATAGCTGAAGTCCGCAGTTCCGACCTTATGAAGCTAGCTGACTTCTGAATGCTTGCGAATATTTTTTCGGTCAGAATACGGAGCAAACAAATTTCCCCTTGTTCCCTACTCCCTACTCCCTAAATTTTTTATTGTAGTTATTCAAACAGACATGATATAAAATGTTAGCTGATTTTGATAAAGTAGCATAAATTTTAACAATAGACTTGTCGCTTTATAAGGTAAAGTAAAGTTAATAGGGTGTTTGAGATGGGACAATGTTAGATCTGAATCGGGTGCTAAAAGAAGACCGCCTCAGTGCGGGCATTGACTGGACTAAACCGTAAGGCATTGGATGAATTATTACAAGCTTTTTGTGTCCAACTTGACTCGGAAGCGATACGGCGCTCCGCCACCCTCCGCGAACGCTCTTTTGCCAAAAAC
>NZ_RCBY01000177.1 GCF_003838195.1 Okeania hirsuta | reverse complement strand
TATTTATTTATCACTGTTTAACCGGACATGATATAAGTAATTATCCGAACATGATTAAACCCGCCATAGAAAAGATACAGTAGATTCGGTCGTATAAGAAGTACAAATATTAATAATTAAATGTTCCCAGTGTGGGCATCTTGCCCCCTATGTGTGTATCTCACGCCTGGTCAAATCTACTGTAAAAAAAACTTGTATAGCTAAATTTTATAAGAATCAAAAATGAGTAAATCAATAGTAGTTAAACAACTGTTTGCCCAAGAAATTACACCAGAGAATTTTCGACCTTTTGGACAAGTAATTTGGGCAACAGGAGATGATAAACAATATAACCAAGACGATGCTCAATTAAATTTAGAAAATGGTACGCCACGATTCTATATTATGCGGTTATTTGGAAAAGACCGAAAATTTACTAAAATTACTCGTCATATAAAATGTACTCAATGTTTGGGTTCCCTAGAAGCTAAGGAATGGTTAATGGCAGTTGCTCCACCTTGTGTAGAGAATGCACCAAAATTAGAAGATGTAGTTGCTTTTAAAATTCCCGGGAATTGTTTTATTAAATTAGAGGTGGGAACCTGGCACGCGGGACCATATTCAGATTATGAATTTGTAGATTTTTACAACTTAGAATTGAGTGATACAAATGAGGTAGATCATTTTACTCATAACTTTGCTAAAAGTCATAATTTAGAGTTGGAAATTATTTAAGATTATTCTCCTTTTATGAAACCCTTGTAGGGATATTTCATGGAGTGTTCCTAAATTCTCTTGCACAAGATATTTAAATAGGTTTATTTCGTGGACTATCTACAAGTTGTCGGCGACAGTATTGGGTATAATAATATAAACTATTGTCAATATTTACTCATAAGAAGAATTAAATAATATGAATCAATGTCCGATATGTCATACGAAATATACAGAAGAAAAAGTTAATTATTGCTCCACTTGTAATTGGGATTTTACTCCATATCCAATTAGATTCGGCAATTCCCGACAGCAAATTAAATAGGTGTCGATTGATGTTCAACATATTCCTTTAATTGCTCAATAGTTACACCTGGTGCAGCTAGCAACAAAATCAGAACCCTTCCACAGTACAGGTTTCTTGTAAAACCTGGCTAGGTAATCAGCAAAGTCTCTCCTGATCAACCTACTAGAAACAGTTTTGAGATTTGCTATAAATTTGCTCAATTGAACTTTTGGGTTAAATGTGATTAATAAGTGTACATGGTCAACTTCACCATTAAACTCTACTAACTCACATTCCCACTTTTGACAGGTTTGATCAAATATTTTGTTCAATTGCTGTAGTATCTCAGAAGTAATTACTTTTTTTCGGTAGAAGAGTGACAAATACAATATGAACAGCAAGAGAGTAAACAGACCTAAAACCTTTATTATAGTTACTTGACATGATATAGCAGTAAATGTAAAATCAAAATATGATAATTACTTATTGCTATAAAATCAAGCCCACTTCAGTTCAATTATCTCTGTTTTAGAAGCTCCCGTTATAATCTCCGATTTAACGGGAGAGAACTTCACTAACTTTTCCCAGTTAAAACCAGAGTCTTTTGTTCAGAAAGAGAAGGCTAAAATTTCTTGGGCAATGAAATCAATACTAAATTATGAAGTTGATAACACTAATTGGTCTAATTCTTGTTGCATTCTAGTTATAACTCGCTCATAACAAGCATCAACATAATCGCGATCGCTAGCTGCCTCACGTCCATAACGCTCAAACACAATGGGAGGACAAACCCGAGTATTAATTTTTACTGGCAAAGGGAAATTAGGTAAAGGCCCAATAGCTAATCCCCAGGGTAATCCAATATAGATAGGAAACACTTCTGGATCGAGACTAAATAACCAAGGCAAACCCCATTCATGGAGCTGTTTCACTTGTTCATAAACATCTGCCAGCACTATTAAAGTATCGTGGGCACCATTAGAAATCATTGGCACAATAGGTACCTCTTCACGCAAAGCCAACTTAATAAAGCCTTTACGTCCAGCAAAATAGATTTTATCTCGCATAGAATGAGGACGGAAAACATCTGGGCCACCACCAGGATAAACAGCCACAGAGGCATTTCTTTGGAAAGCAGCGATCGCCATTTTCGGATGCGCTCTAACTGCTCCACATTGTACTGCTAAGGGAGTAGTAGGAAAAACAGACCAGGCATTCTGGTGCATAAGTCCATAAACCAAACGCTCTGTACCAAATCTTTTAAACCAGTCATACATACACATATGCATATCTGGAGCGGGTAAACCACCATTATGAGAGCCAACGATCAGTATTTTTTCATCTCTAGGAATATGATGCCACCCATCGGTTTGAACTCGAAAATAATAACGATAAAACCATTCCCATAATGGCATCAAAGATTTAATTACTTCTGGATCGCGGTCATCTAAAGACCAACCGTCATAAGGTTGACGAGAGTTTTGCTTATTGACAGTAAACACTGGCATCTATGAATATGAATTTGTTATTTTACTCGTAATTCTCATAATTATATCTTAGAATTAGAGAGCATCTATAAAAAAAATGTTAAGGCAAGGGAATTAAGAACAAAAAGGTGAGAATTATAAATATGTAGTTGAGACTATGTAGGCTTTTATATTTGTATCTAAACAAATAAAATTCTTTTGTACGGAGGCTCTATGAAACCTCCCTATTGGTTTGATAATATTCCTCGATCAATTGGTATTATACCAATTCCTAAAAATAATGCTTTTTTTATTGAAAACTTCAGTTATATGCTATTATCCCTGCAATTTAAAGATAGTATCTAAACCGGATTTAGTATAACTCCAGTTGATCAAAGGTTGATAATTTTTCTGATATCCAGTGTTATCTCTTTTCATAAATAAGCCATTTTACAGGATTTAGTTGATTGTGAAACCGTATTTAACCATATTTTTAATTGGCATAATGCAAGTATTCAAAAGTTCGTAATTTCTCTACTTCATTTGTGCAAAATCCCTACTTTAATAATTTTGTACAGTTAAGACATTTTTCTCTAAGTAAATTTATCTAGAAACTGATATTTCGGTAATTTTTTGATGATATAGATCACTATTCAGTTTGTTATTTGTCACAGTTATATTTTTACGGAAAAGAGTTAATAGAAGTTGTATCTATAAGTATGGATTTTAATTTTATGAGATTAATCAAAATGAATAATAATACATCTAAAGAAACACAACAAATTCCCAAAAGTTATAACAAAGAACAGATGAATGCAATAGCTAAAGCTATGATTGTCAGTTTTGCTTGGTCTTGGGCAGATTTATTGCAGGAAAATAAATCTAAAAACAACAATACTATTGATAATACGGCTTCATAACTAAATATTCTGTAGTGCAAGTATTTTTATACCAATTTCATAAAATATTGCAAAGCGTGACGACACAGGGAACAGGGAACACCGGAGCTGGGAACAGAGAAAGAAAAACATAAATATTAAAGAGGAAAAAAGGTGGAAATTTGAGAATTTATGGAATTTATAATTTTTTCTTTTAGGAATAAATCACAAATTAAGATGTAACTGCCTTTTTTGAATTTGGTATTAGGCAGATGAATACAATATGTCAGAAACTAAAAAAAGCCAAATTAAATTAGTTTTGCTAAACCCACCTAATATTCTTTTTAGGTGGGTAGTATACTCAACATTTTTTCAATTAACCTTGCATTCTTAACTGATTTTTTCTATTAAGTGCTTCTTGGTAATTAGGCTTAATTTCCAAAGCTATATTGTAAGAAATAACTGCTTTTTGAATATCTCCTAATTTTTCCAAAATTAATCCTCTTTTAAACCATATTTGATGATTACCTGGTCTTAAAGAAACTATTTGGTCGTAGGCAGCGATCGCTTCTTCATACTGCTCTAACTTTTCCATAATTGTAGCTAGTTCTGACCAAGCTTGATAATTATTAGGCCAAATCTTAATAGCTCGATTATAACTCATAGCAGCCTCTCGATCATTTCCCATTTTTGCTAAACATAATCCTCGTTGCAACCAAGCATCAAAATTATCAGACTGTTTAGCTATGACCAAATCATAAGCTGCTATTGCTTGAGAGTATTTTTGTAACTTTTCTAAAGCAGCTCCTCTTTGTAAACCAACTTTAGCAACAGAAACTCCTTGTTTTACACTCATTTCTATGACTTTATCATAAGCGGCTAATGCTGCTTCGTACTGCTGGAGTTTTTCTAATGCTTCTCCTCGAAAATTCCAAGCTTCTAAAAAATCTGGTTGGGTAGCAATAGCATTCCCATAGGCAATAAGAGCTTCATTGTACTTACTAAGTGCCATGAATGCTTTGCCTCGACCTAACCAAGATTCTGGATAATTAGAATTAATTGTAATTGCCTGATTAAAAGATTCTAATGCCTCATCATATTTAAATAAATCTAATAAAGTATGACCACGACTAATCCAAGCTTCCGGTAAATTAGAATTAATATTAATTGCTTTATCAAAACAAGCAATTCCTCCTTCTTTCCAATGATTTTTTAAAGCTAATCCTTTATAAAACCAAGCTTCATAATCATCTGGATTTAATTTAATTACTTTATTAAAAGAAGAGACTGAATCGTGATATTTGTGTAGTTTACTTTGAGCAATTCCTCGGTTAAACCAAGCTAAATAATTATCAGGCTGTAATTCTATTGCATGGTCGTAACTAGCTACTGCTTCAGCATAACGAAAAGTTTCAACTAAAGCTAATCCTCTATTTAACCAAATATGATAATTATCAGGTTGCAATTTTACAGCACAGTCATAAGCAGCTAATGCTTCAGCATATTTTTTTACATTTAATAAAGCTTGCCCTTGAGCATACCAAATTTCTCCCATCATCGGTTGTATTTTTAGTGATTTTTTATAACAGTGAATGGCAGCTTGATACTGTTTAAATTCAGCTAAAATAATACCTTTATTGTACCATAGTTCATAATTATTTTGGTTGACTTTTATTCCTTTGTCAAAGCAAGCGATCGCTTCTTCATACTGCTTTAAATTAGATAATACAACACCGTAACAATTCCAAGCATCATCATCGTTTGACTTGATAGATAGCGATCGCTTATAAGCTTCTATTGCTTGTTCATATGTTTGTAGTTTATAGAAACAATGACCTAGTTTTAACCAACCTATAGCCCAGTCTGGCTTGATTTTAACGGCATTTTCGTAGTAGGATATGGCTGACTCGTATCTGCCCATATTATACATTCTGTTGCCACGGTCATATTCTGGAAATGCAGAAAATATACTAAAAATTCCGTTAGACCCGGAGATGTTTTGGCTATTAGTATTGTCTAATGTTGTTAAAAGTGTCAATTTTTGGGATGATTTAAAATCAGTTTTGGTCATAATTTTTTTTCCTTAAGCTTGATAGAGTCTATCTCAAAATAGTATTATATCTTGTACATTTATTTAAAATCTACCTAGATGGTCTAAGTTTCACTAATCTATATATTTATATATCTTCAGAACAAAATGTAAACTATAGGTTTAGAAAAGCGATAGTCAACAAGTCAGGAGTTTAGAATAGCAACAGCAAAAGTGCTTCGCCCTTGCTGCTATATTAAAAAGTCTGTGTGAAGTGAAGTAATATCATGTCCGTTTAATTAGTTATAATAAAATTCTTAGGTCGTAGGTCTGAGGTCGTAAGTTCTAGGTGTAAATTCAAGTGAAAACACTGGAAACGGAGCACAAATTTGGGATATTACTTCAATATCGCTAATATTGCTTCAATAGAACATTTTTAACTTAATCATCCAGACATAGTATAATTCTGAAAGCAAACTATTTTTGAGTAATATCAAATCTGTTTAATTGCATATATTAGGAGAAGGAAGAAGGAAAAAAGAAAAATCTTGCATTGTCTGAGTTTTAAGCTTTTGATAGTCAAATACAGTAATGGTGACTACTGGTGACTACTATAGATCCAATGTGAGACCGATATGGAATAGTAAAATTTCTAGCAATACTGAACGTTTAAGGGTTTAGTATCCTCTACTGAGTTTGATATAACATCAAGACTGCAAACAAAAGAGGATTTGAGCAAAGTTTCACTACAAAAGAAAAAAACAAGGTTAGGTATGGCATTTGCTCGCGCACAACTACATTAACGCGGAGCGTTGCGTCAGCAGTATTGCCCATCAAATTGTCACAGAAGAACATGGCGATGAGATTACCTGCGATTCTACACTTGGGTAAGGGACAACATTTACAATTTTTTTTAACTATATTTATTACCATATATGTTATTTTTTTTCAACATCTTTAATATAATAAAAACTAATTAAATTTATATAAAATATTTATACTTGTGAATAATTAAGACGCGACAATTAGGTCGATTGGTGTAACAATCAAATAGGTGACAAAAACAGGTTAGCTATTATCCACTTTTAAATAAAGAGCTTAAAAGCATAACTAACCTATTTTTAGGCAAATAAATTTGCCTGAGCAATCTTAGATGTTTCTTTATGTTGTTCTGAAAATTGGAACTAGAGACTTTAAGTAGTAGGTCTCTCAAATATATTACTGCGGATCATTTTAATACAGGGGGGGACATAACCTCTGTCAAAATTGCGGTCAGGGTTTCCCGGGCTGAAAAGTCTTGCGTGGTCGCGTAAGCACAACGTCGGGAGTATATCAAATTTGTTGATGCCATGGAAAATAATTTAGTCTGAATACTTCTGCTGTTGAGGACAGTAAAAATTACTTACCAGATAATTGGGTTTAAAGCCTCGCCCATAAGCGGGCGACTTCTCATGTTATTATAAGATTGGTTTCAACACCCGTCTTGTCTCATAAATACTGTCGAAAAAAAGATTAGGTTGAAACTCCTTCAGTTGAGAGCTGAACTTGGGAAGCTTTCAGCTCAATGAGCAGTTTGCGCCTTGAAGGCACAAATAAACCCACAAGAATTTTTGATAAGTCGCGGGAGGGCATTCCGAGACTCTAAACGGACGTGGAGGCAAGCATAAGACTACTGTCAAATTAGCAGCCTAAGAAGCGTCAACCCACCGAAGAGCTACGGCTCAGTAGGAATCTCCGTGCCTTTAGGCCGCAGAGGATGTCAAAGCATCCTCAGACTATTTGCAATCAACCCCTCTGGTCACTTAGACCTCTTCACATTAGTGTGTGAGGAAAAATTCTACTGGAAAATCAAAAGTCAATATCTTGAAGAAGTAGTCAGGAGTCAGGTAGAGAAGCCATCAGAAGAATGCGACCTATGGAATTCTCACCCTACCAAGCGCATTTACAGCGTGTAGATGGTGAAGTCTTAAACCCATAAGGGAAAAGATAATTAACTTTTGATTTTTGCCAATTAAATTAATCGATCATAACTATTGACATATTACTTTTCCGGTAAAGTAAAAAAATTCACTGTAGAACTCTTATAGAGACCTAAACGCAAGTATTAATTTGAGAAAGCGAGTGTGTAATTCTGAGATCTTCTCATAATGTAAGACAGACTTAAGATATGCGGTCGGATTTACCGTGAATGCCTGTGGACGGAGTGCTGCTGACAGTTCCGCAAGAAGCAGGAAGTAAACATCATAGCTGTCACTCGATGTGACTCTTTGTATCGGTTTTATAAAGCAGTCTTGAGACGCTATGCAAAATCTAGTAAAAACAGGGGTATAGATGAAGCCCCAAAACATTAACATTCTAAATACTATGACGGCTCGTATGTATACTACAGTACCTAAATTTCAGCCATTAAAACCCTTGCGACAATGGCTAGATCATATAGAAATTAACAATCCCAAATTAGCAAGATTTCTGTGCCAGTTAATTCCCAGTCAGTGCCCTTTTGAGCGCGATATCACTTTTTTTGGTCATATCTTGTTTCATATTCCTCCCATGTGCAAACTTAACCCTCTTTATGATGAATTAATTGGTTTGAGGTTTAGAGCTTTGTGTTATTTAGCGGATATTTGTGGAGAAGATGTTACCTCATACTGCTAGTCTTGGAAGCAATAATCAAACCCATTTTCACCAATAAATTAAGTCCAAAGCCTCCCCTTGAAAGGGGATAAAAAAGGAAATTTCGGATTTTCTTACCTCCCTATTGCAGGAGGTACTGTTAACTGATAACTGATAGTGTAGCTCCTCTGTAAAGAGGCTAACTGATAACTGAAATGACCGCTTTTTATGTTGGCGAAAACCGAAAAGTCAAAGCTTTCCCAGTTAAAAATTAATCAATTGAAATCAACTTTTATTCTATGGGAAAGCTATGAGATACTTGACTGTAGCTAAATTCAAACCACAGCCATTAATAATCCCTTAAATAATTTGATGCCATCTGTATCACCTAACATTGGGTCTGATGCTCTCTCTGGATGAGGCATCATTCCCAACACATTGCCTTGACGGTTGCAGATCCCAGCAATATTATTAAGAGATCCATTGGGATTAGCTACTTGACTAATTTCACCATTTTCCGTACAGTAACGAAATAAAATTTGACGATTATTCTCTAATTCTTTCAACGTTTCTGTATCAGCATAATAACGACCTTCACCATGAGCTATTGGTAAACGAATCACTTCTCCTTTTGTATAAGTAGATGTCCAAGCAGTATCAGAGTTTTCTACTTTGACCGGAACTCGATCGCAAATAAAATTTAATTGCTGATTTCTGACTAATGCTCCTGGCAACAGTCCTATTTCTGTCAATATCTGGAAACCATTACAGATACCTAATACTAACTTACCTTTTTGGGCATGAGCAACAGTTGCTGCCATGACTGGAGAAAAACGAGCGATCGCTCCGCATCTGAGATAGTCATGGCAGCAACAGTTGCTGCCATGACTGGAGAAAAACGAGCGATCGCTCCGCATCTGAGATAGTCGCCATAGCTGAAACCTCCAGGGATAACTATTACATCTAGACCGGAAATATTTTCTTCTTGATGCCAAACCATGCGAGTTGGTTGACCTAATAAACTTTGAGTTACCCAAGCTACATCCCGATCGCAGTTGGAACCGGGAAACACAATAATACCAAACTTCATATTAATTTCAATGATAGTTGCTATACTCTGAAAGTGTGAGACTTCAGGTGTTATTGCAGATTTTTCAAGAGTACTATGCACTAGCAACTAGGTCTAAAACTCCACTTTCACAACTGATGTCCACAGTTTCACCTAAAATCTACCACCTAAAACCTAGCACCTTCTTTGACAGTTTCCATTAAACATCTCCAAAAATCAAAAATAAAATCAATTCTGATCCATAAATTATCAATTATTTCTCCATGTTGCCTGTTGCCTGTTGCCTGTTGCCTGTTGCCTCTTTTCTGGAGATGTCTATTAAATCAAAACGATAATTTTCAATGACAGGATTAGCTAATAGTCGATCGCAGATTAATTCTAGTTGTTCCTTAGCTGTTGCTTCATCAGTTGCCTGAAGCATCAACTCAATATATTTACCAATTCTAATTTGTTCTACATTGTCATATCCCATCTGTGCCAACCCAGATTTAACTGCAGTACCAGCAGGATCTAAAACAGATGGTCTTAGGGTAACATATATATGTGCCTGATATTGTTTTGTCACGAGATTAAAAAATATTAGATTTCAACTGACCACGTTAGATATTATCAGTTAAGTTCTATTCATAGTTAACCACATTAGCCATGAAATCCAATCGTACCCGGTCTCAAGAGCGTATTTTAAAGCTATTAAAAATCCAGAAGCGATCGCTATCTGCTCAGGATATTTATTCAGCACTGCGCGAATGTGACCAACCTCTGGGATTAGCAACAGTCTATCGTTCTTTAGATGCCCTCAAACAAGAAGGGGTAGTAATTGTCCGGACTTTGGCCAATGGCGAATCTGTATATAGTTGCTTACAGCAAAACCAACATCATCTGACCTGTGTAAAATGTGGGACTTCTATTCCTATTTATGAATGTCCTGTCCATAATTTAGAAAATAAATTACAGAAGTCCCACAAATTTAAGATTTTTTATCACACTTTAGAGTTTTTTGGACTTTGTGACAGTTGTACTTTAACTTGAAGAAGGAGTCAGGAGACAGAAGACAGGAGACAGAATAAATTGCATGGGGATAGTCAACGACCGGCCACTTCATGTCTTAATAACCCCAAATAATTGTAGACACCGGGGGTGATGATGGGAATTTATACCCCATAAAGCTTCCTTCCAGGAGACAGTTCCGATGAGCAAAGCCAAAAAATTCTACTGACTTTGAACTGAATTTTTGCCATCTGCCACAATGGAACGCATACCTTCCAAAGTTGCTGGAATATTTCGGGGGTCCATGAACATAACTTTACTACTGTCACTACTACCAATTTTCTGACCCATATCCAAATAGTTTTGAGCCAATAAAAATTGGAGTGCTTCTTTAGCATTGGGGTCTTTATGGAGGGTTTTAGTAATAATTTCTAGTGCTTCTGAAGTTGCAGAAGCTCTTAATACTTGAGATTGACGTTCAGCTTGAGCTTTAAGAATAATTGCTTTTTGTTGTGCTTCTGCTTCTAAAATAGTTGCTTTTTGACGAGCTTCAGCATCAAGAACTTGTGATTCTGCTTTACCTCTAGCAGAGTTAATTGCAGAATCTCTTTCCCCTTCTGAAGTTAAAATTGCTGCCCGTTTTTGTCGCTCCGCAGTCATCTGTAATTCCATAGAATCTTGCACTGCTTTTGAGGGACTAATATCTCGTAATTCTACCCTAGTTACTTTCACTCCCCAAGGGTCAGTAGCTATGTCTAATTCTCTGAGAAGAACTTCATTAATTTCTGTGCGAGCTGTAAAAGTTTGGTCTAATTCTAACTTACCCATTTCTGCCCGAATTTGAGTTAAAACTAGATTAACCATTGCAGATTTAAGGTCTTCGACTTTGTAGTAGGCTTTTTCCAAATCCATAATCCGCCAATAAACCACAGCATCTACACTAATTGCTACGTTATCTCTAGTAATACATGGTTGAGGTGGAATATCTAATACTTTTTCCCGAATTGTTTCTTGATAAGAAATTCTATCTAAAAATGGGATAATAAATTTCAAACCAGCATCTAATTTTCTGCCATTATATTTACCTAAAGTTTCTACTAAAGCTTCGTTTCCTTGATTAATAACTTTGACACTTCCGGCTAAACTTGAACCACCTAAAGCTAAAAAGACTAACAAAAAAAACTGTTCCATTTTTAATCTCCTAATTATCTAATTAGTTGTTATCTCAATTGACTTTGGTGAGGGAGATAAACTGAAGAATTTAATAAATTTTCTGGCAGTACAAATAAAGTATTACCTTCACGTCTAACGACAATAACTTTTTCATGAGCAGCGATCGTGCTACTTTCATCGTCACATTTTGCCCGCCAAGAATTACCTTCATAAATTACTCGACCAGGCTGGCCTGGTAATATTTCTGTTAAAGTTTCTGCTTCCTGAGCATCTGCAATAGTCGCCACTGTATGATTGGGCAACAGGCGACGGAAGGCAAGAATAGAAGCTACAGAAAAAATCATCCACAAGGCCACTTGTACGCTAATACTAGGAATTAAGAGGGACACTCCTGCCACAACAAAGGCACTTAGTCCCATCATAAATTCAACAAAGGCTGTGGGTACGAGGAGTTCTAAAAAACAAAGAATTGACCCAGCCAGTAACCAAAATATCGTTGGATTTAATAGCATGGATAAATGGGAGTGGTGAGGTTAAATTTATGAGTGATTTTTCAGTAAAATTACTGTAGTTTGCTTTCATCACTAGCTAAAATTATTTCTTGACAAATAGTCAAGTATATAATTTATTTTATTCTGAAATTTATGAAGATAACTTCTATCTCAACATATCTTTGCGTCTTGACACAAAGAAATTCAGTTTGGAACCCTCCTAAATTATTTATCAACACCGAAAAAAACAATTCCTTATATAAGTTCTCAAATTAATATTTCTAGTATAATTTTTAATTTTTAATTTTTAAATATTGAGTTAATAAAATGTCTTCTACCCCACTAATTCATTGCCCAAATATTAACTGTCCTCATCCGGCCAATTCCTGGGGTCGCCAAGAGTGCGAAGCTTGCCAAACTCAATTAATCTATCGC
The DNA here is from genome assembly GCF_003838195.1 of Okeania hirsuta. Taxonomy (GTDB): domain Bacteria; phylum Cyanobacteriota; class Cyanobacteriia; order Cyanobacteriales; family Microcoleaceae; genus Okeania; species Okeania hirsuta. The sequence continues at coordinate 3,466 of NZ_RCBY01000177.1, read as the reverse complement.
TATTTATGGGCTGTTGATGCCGGAGTTGAGATTCCTGTTGGGGAGTTTCTGGGCGATCGCTACTATGTTGTAGCTCCACAAGTTTGGCTGGATACTAAACCTGCTCAACCTCCTTTTATGTATGAGGAGTTACCAGATAATATAACGCCATATTTACATTTATATCCCTATAAACTCCATACACCAGGGTTATATGGTTTTTATCAATATGGAGAAGAAGCTTATCCTAGAGACATTCTGTTGTTAGACAATGTTCCTCTAGACTCTCAAGGTCAGTTGTATCCTGCTTTTGTAGAGGCTTGGCCTACAGCAACTCCTGTACGTCAAGTTTACTGGTTATGGCAAATAATGCAGTTATGGAAACCTTTATCAAAAGAGCGCATGGCTTTCAGTCTTTTGACAAATAGTTTAAGGGTCGAAGGTTGGCGGTTACGACTATTAGAGTTGGACTTACAAAACCGTAACACTAAACATAGAGATTTAAGGATTTTTTGGTCTAATTTGATTCCTACTGCTCATACTCATATCCAACAGCCATTACAAGAGATTTGTCAGATGATTGGAGATATTGGGGAATCTCTGGAGGCGATCGCCCCTAAATTGAACCAACTCCTATTGGAACAGGCGGCCAAATTACCATTAAGTGCAGAAATAGTAGGAGCTACGGATACTGGGCCTGTGCGTCTCCATAATGAAGATTGTTGTTATCCAACGGAACAAGATTTAGCTAGCAAGCAATTGGTGCCCCATTTAGCAATGATTTGTGATGGGGTAGGTGGCCATGATGGCGGAGAGGTAGCTAGTCAACTAGCAGTACAGTCCATTAAAAGATTAGTACAAAATCTATTGACAGAAGTAGCCCAACAACAGGATTTAACTTCACCAGATTTGGTAATGAAACAACTTGAGGAAATTATTCGGGTAGTCAATAACATGATTGCCACTGAGAATAATGAACAAGGAAGAGAGTCCCGACAACGTATGGGCACAACATTAGTTATGGCGCTACAGTTGCCCCAACAGGTAAAACCTTCTCTAGAATCAAATCCGAATAATGCCCATGAATTGTACATAGCTAATTTGGGAGATAGTCGTGCCTATTGGCTAACTAAAAATGCTTGTCAATTGTTGACTGTGGATGATGATGTGGCTTCTAGGGAGGTGTGTCTCGGTCATTGTCTGTATTGGCAGGCATTACAACGTCGTGATGCGGGTGCCCTGACTCAGGCTCTTGGTACGAGGGATGGGGAGTTTATTTGTCCCACTATTCAAAGATTTTTGATTGAAGAAGAGGGTTTATTGTTATTATGCTCGGATGGTCTGAGTGATAATGATTGGGTTGAGAAGTCTTGGACTGAGTATACTCCTGGGATTTTTCGAGGTGAATTTTCTCTCAAGCAGGCAGTTGAGTATTTGATTGAGTTGGCGAATGATAAAAATGGTCACGATAATACTTCGGTGGTGCTTGCCCACTATCGTATTTCTCCAGAACAGTTGATTTTATTGAATAATCCTACAGCAAGACCTCTGGAAAAGGAGGTAATGCCAGAATTATCTGAAGCTTCTAAAGCACTTCTTTATAGTGATGATGATGAAGTTTCGGAGCTTAAACCTGAAGCTGATCTTAACTCTGGCCCTGATTCTGAGGTGGAGGCTATGCCAAAATCTCCAAGGTTAAAACCGTGGATGTTTATGGTTGGTTTATTGTTGATATTATCTGTAGGGGCATTTGTAGCGGTGTGGCGCAATTGGGAAAATTTTCGCTCAAATCCTAATGATGCTCCTGCATCTTCGGAAAGTCCAATGATACCTGAGCCTTCGGAAGCTCCTATTTCTCCTGATTCTTAATGTTTAATTTTGGACTTATAGCTGAGATACTAATTTTTGTCGCTCTTTTTACCTCTTTTCAATGTTCTCTGTCCCCTAGCTCCAAGATATTTTCTGCACAAGTCAAACAGGACTGCTATATAGATTAATTGATAGTAATTTGAAGTTTAATATTATGTTTATAGTTGATTAAAAAATTGTTCAACGTGAAATTGATGTAGATTTAGGGTTGGTTTTATGAAAGAATAGGAAGATTCTTAAAGCTAGTGTAATTTATTCTTGGAGTTACATTAGTTAAAAAGCGTTTCCTGACGGAATGCTTCCCTACGGGATGCTACGCAAACGCAAACAGCAATTGGTGTATTCAGCTTAGATTTTACTAAAACTGAGAGAAATACAATTTAAAAAGGGATTTAAACCCCTCTTAAATTATTCGGCTTCTACAAGTCGGGGATTTCAATCCCAGCTGATAGCTGAAAGCTTTTAGCCCAGAGCTAGTTAAATTTCTAGGAGATGATAGTATAAGGTTTTAATATATGAAAGTAGGCGATCGTGTTCGCGTTAATCAATCTGTTGTTGTTTATATTCATCCTGAAAATAGAGGACAACCATTCGATCTTAAAGATGAGGAGGGAGAAGTTATTGGTATTGTCAATGAATGGAAGGGCAGACCAGTTAGCGCTAATCTACCAATTCTTGTCAAATTTACAGAAAAATTTAAAGTTCATCTGAAGGAAGAGGAATTAGAACTTATATAGCAGAAGGACGAAGGCTTTAGTTATCTAGGAGAGAAGGAATCAGAAAAAATATGGCGTTATCTGAGTTTTAAGCTTTTGATATGTCCGCGCCCTTTCCTTGGACTACTATAGAATAACTTAAGGTTAATACTAATAGGATTTATGGGGCATTGTCCCCATTTATTTTCCTATTTTTTGACTTTAGGGTGAATTAATTGCAAGAAAAAACCTAAAATATTAATATCACTCCGCATTTTTTGTAGTTCTTTTTGGTGTTGTTCAGCTATCTCATAATACCACTGACAATAATTTTGAAAATTTTCTCTATATTTTACCTCCTGATAAAATTCCTGAGTAGTTTGAGAAATTTGAAAAATTTCTGTAGCAGGTGAATTTGTTTCTGGAAAGATGCTTCTTAATTCTGGAGGCATTGATTTCATTCCTAAATAGTAAAGATAAGTAAGAAAAAATAGGGAAGGGGTAAATTGTATATTTTATCCCTTAATTCAAATACATAAGTTGATATAAAAATTAAACCTTTTGTTTATTCTAAAAATTGTTAAAAGCATCTTGTATAACTTAGCAAATTTTTTCTCTGTTGACAAAAAATAAGGTCTCAAGCCTCTCCTTTTAAGGGGATAAAAAGCGGTCGATCTTCGGAGCTTCCCAAAGAGTGGGATGGCGATCTTCGGAGCGGGTCTGCAAGAACGGGTCTCCCCGCCATATCCAATCGACCAAGGGAAAGAAAATTCTGAATTTCAAGCCTCCTGCTTAAGCCGGAGGTACTGATAGCCTAGTGGGACCTAAACATTTTATGGTCGAAAAATGGCGCTCGTGTCATATCATGTCCGGTAGCATCGGTCTTGTATAGCAAAGGTAAGGAAGAAGGAAGAAGGAAGAAG
>NZ_RCBY01000176.1 GCF_003838195.1 Okeania hirsuta | reverse complement strand
GGGGTTAGGGGTGGGTCCCCATCTCCCCACACTCTCTCTACCATTACTATGCACCACCACCAATTTTTCTTGTTCGGGGGTTAAGGTAATTTGTCTCATAACTCAGTTTTCTCCTGGACGAGCAATAACAATTTTCAACATATATCTATTCCTCATTTATAAATAAATCATAGAATAAGGGCATATCTTTAACATGACCCCACCTACTGCAAATCTTTGACGATGGAAAAAATCTATCAACTACCACTAGCTCACAACCGTACCACTGAGTTTTATATTCAAGCTGTCGCCTAAACTCATAAAATCACTGGCCTGCACCCACCCCTCTAGCTCCCGTCCTGGGAGGGGATGGGGGTGGGTTATGGTTGGCTAACATACCGCTGAGGTTAAAATCTTCTATAACAACAACCCTGTGGTTTTTAGCTAAATATGTTGTTAATTTATGAAGTGCATGTTTGCGGATGTTAGCTACTCGTCTATGTAATGCCGCTATCTTGAGTTGTGCTTTTCTCTTAAGATTCTGCTTGAATTCTTTGTATTGCTTTCTCGATTTTTTCTGCATCTTCTCCTTTACCTTGTTCTTTTAATAAGTCTCTGGCTTTAGTGAGAGATACTAATGCTTCAGGTCGTTTATTTTCCAAATACAATGCTACCCCTAGTTGATAATGAAGCACTGCTAAGTCTGGTTTGAGACGAACAGCATTTTCAAATTGGGAAATTGCTTCTGACAAATTATTTTGATTGGCTAGAAGACTGCCCAGATTAGCATAAGCTTCTGCAAATTCTGAATCTAATTCAATAGCTTTGCGGAATGCTGCTTCTGCTGATGTCAGGTCTCCTTCCTTGTAGAGTTTCACCCCACGATCGAATTCTTCTTTGGCTTCTACTTCAAGGGCAATAATTGTTGTGTTCGCTAATTGGGTTTGTTTTGCTCTTGGTTTGAGAGTCGAAGCATCAGCTGAAGTAGTGCTGACGAAGCTGAGTATTATAGCTATGGCCAATAAGTTGTACTTAGATTTTTTATAAAACATTTTTAATAATGCTAGTCGTAATAGTTACTTGTTTCAGCATACTACTTATTTTTAGATTTGATCCCCTCTTTGTGAAATAAACCTTAAGAGAACTCCACTTGTTTAAATTTCTGCTTAAGACTTTTGAGAAATTGTCTACTCATCAGAAATTTGTTCAAAATGAGCATCTTTACTCTTGACTGTTATCTAGGATTTCTTTAAGGCAGAAGAAAATTCTCAATATTTGCTATTTTTATATCTGTGATACGAGAAAAATGATGGCAGTTTTGTCAAATATTTGTTATATTTTGTAACATGATGCGATATTCATATTTATTCTCACAGTTGTAGAAAATGTATGGCGATCGCTGAATCTAACAAGGCATATTTGGAGCAATCCAGATAAATTTTTTGTATCTAAATTTACTGATTTTACTCTGAAGTAGGCTCAGTGAATAGTTGTTACTATGAATATGGAGTAAAACTATGGACCAACCGATGGAAATGCCACTGGAAAAGCAATTTAGTGTTCGGTCTTTTGAGACTCAGGTACGCCAGATGAGTTTACAACAAGCTCAAGATTGCTTGGTTCAATTATATGAACAGATGTTGATGAGGGAAACTCTTTACCAACAATTTTTAAAACATAAGTGGGGATTAGAATCTAACCCTGATTTTGACTAAAACGGAAGTTGTCTTAGGGACGACCTCTTTCTCTCACTCAGTTTCAAACTAATGAAAGAGAGTTGGGGATCGTGGGGCGTCAACTAATACTGTTTCACTCAACTCAAAACTTAAAACTAAGATTTTATGAGCTAAGAAGTTTAGTTAACAACAACTTTAGGCGATTGATTATTTAATATTAATATATATTATTTGACATTATTTAAGTGTATTGCTATCAATTTGCAATTATTACAAGTATTAAAAACATCATTGAGTGACTAACTCAAAAATTAAGAATATTCAAGAATACTAAAAAATATTAATAATTGTTTATTAATTAATCTGGTTGACGCTCTATAGTTGCCTCCATAGCACTATTCAAAGAAACACCACTTAAAATCCCGCCAGTAAAATAATATCGCTCTTGGTCTAAGCGTAGTAAAGTTTCAAAGCCACTACGACGTTGGACATCATTTCCCAGTACCCAATAGCGCTGAATAATTGAATTAATGCCCAGCCATCCTTCTCCTTCTATTTTTCCTAGTTCGCTATGCTGAAGAAGAAACGTATAGTGTCGTTCGTCACTGTCGAGACGTCCTCTGTATTGTAAGATAATGTCCTCACGGTCTTGACTGGGAAATATCAGTTTTGTCACCATAGAGAACCAATCTGTACGGTCCCATGTAACAATAGTCTTACCCTTAACAGTAATTAACATTCCATTACGCTCTAGCCAATTTCCTTCTATTGACCATTGGCCTGATTCTAGTATAAATGTATGAGCCACAGTGCTATTCCTATGCTCCTAATCCTAGCTTCATTGATACGGCGAGGTGGGAGGTTGACAAAAATTACGTTTTGTGCTAATGGTATGCCAGTCAAAAGATTCAGCAAGATTAGTCCAAAGAAAAAGTCTAATATCTTGATGTTTTGGCTGGTGAAGCATGGGTAAATTGAGTTACCTAGTTCAGTGTTAGCACTATCGATCTATCTTAGACTATCTATACCACTTATGTGTATAAATAATCTAAAAAACAAAAAATTAAAAACTTTAAATATAGGTAGAACTGTCCTTTGTTAGAGTTTAAATTAAAAATTTTTCTCCAACCATCAAACCCTCTTTACCCACAAATAGTAAAAAAAGTAGTAGGGAACAGGGAACAGCAGATCAAAATTTGAAAATTGTGAGGTTTAGGGAAATAATTGATATTACTCTTATATTTTAATTATTTTATTAAATATTAATTATTCGTTACCAATTTGTTTAATGGTTAAATCAAAGGCTTATTTATTTTCGTGGATATGTCTAATATCAAATTCGTTGATTAACAATTAAACTGTAAAGCCCGCGGTGACTGAAACGGAGGTAGCAGGAAGCAATTACGAAAAAGCTAGGCTGAGAATAGCTAAATTTCATCCCAAACTTAAAGATACTAGAACGGATTTCCTACATAAGTTATCTACTGAAATAATTCGTGAAAACCAAACAATTATTTTGGAAGATTTAAACGTTTCTGGTTTGTTAAAGAATCGGAAATTGTCAAAAGCTATATAAGATTTAGGATGGAGACAATGCGAGGAGTCAGTCCTCAGTCCTCAGAAGTCAGGAGGGAAGAAAGAAGGAAGGAACAAAAGTAAAGATAATTTCAGTATTTCTTCGGTACTGTCAGTTCTTAAATTTTATTTATAACTGACCCGTCCGTTAGCGTAGCTCCCCCGGAGGGGGAACATGATATAAGATGATTTTCTCGCAGGGGTGATACCCATTACTTAATCTAGTTAAACATTTAGAGTTAGTCAGAAGGGGATTAGTCTGAAAGTTTCATCTCTTGATTTACCAACGCCGAAATTTAATATCCTTTGCTATTTTTTCTCTACCATCAGCAGAGTAAACCAAAGTTCTATAGATTCCAAATTGGTTCTATTTAGGGTTTGCTGAATAAATCTCAAAAATTTACATAGTAAAGATTTAAGGCATTTTTGATTGGAAATTGTACTTGATTTTGAGCTAAAATACACTCTTATTCCAGGTATCTATAACTGCACACACCATGTACAGACAAGGCAGTCCTCCCTTGGGGAGACCACCCAAAAATATTAGACTTGTCGCTTTATAACTTAAAAAATCCCCAAAAACCTTGTTCTATAAGGATTCTAGCTATTGGAGACTAAAAAGCCTTGGAATGATTGCTCTGTCTAGGTTGGAGCGATTTTTTCCCTCTATTTAGCGACAACTCTATTGATAAACAAACGAAGAAACAAGCTCAGTTAGATGAAAGATTACGGAACCATGTTGAGGGTAAATTTGGGCAAGCAAAAAGAGGATTTAGTCTCGGAAAAGTGATGGCTAAACTTTCTGAAACTTCCACAACTGCGATAGAACTCCGTTCCGCTGCGCGATCGCAATTACTTTTCTAGTAATTAACCTTTCCACCCTCACCGGAAGAGGCTTTTTCTCTTTTTTTGTACTTTTTTGCTCCAAAAACTGTTTTTGCGGTCTATTTAATCATTTCAACTTATAGTTGAATTAATAATGATAAATTTTGATTATGATCAGCTTTCTTTGAATAACAAGTCAACCATTTTCAGGCTTTTGAGCGCAAACCCTATTTAGAAATACAGGGGGAGTATGGGGAGTGTGGGGAGTACAGGGTCTGGTCTGACCCGACGCTGCAAACTTCACGCAAGAGCTGTATTCTCCTTTCGGACTACACTCGCGCCCCATACCCGAGGGTGATGAAAAATCTACCCTTGTCAGCATGGGGTGATGGAGGTGTGGAGCGAGTATTTTTCAACCTGATTGGTGCGCTACCAGGTGCGCCGTGCGACGGTGAGTGCAGTGCGCCTTGCAGGTTCCCAAGGGGCTGTGGGCGGAACCAGCGTCCGCCCGATAGGCACCCCGCCAAAAGTCACGCAACTGCGGTACGCAAATTTTCTCTGTTAGCGTAGCTCCTCCGGAGGAGGAAAGAGATAACCGAAGGGCGCGGGATCGCATCCACTTTTTCCTGTATTGCCTCTAAGTAAGAACCTTTGAGTAACTCAAAAATTTTTACGCACCGCAAAGATACCAAATGGGTTCTATAGTTAGCTAAAGCTATAGCAGATATGGGATTTTATGAGTTTCGTAGACAGCTAGAGTACAAGTGTAAACTATATGGTTCTCAACTAATCATCGCCGATCTATGGTTTCCCAGTTCTAAAACTTGTTCTAACTTTGAAAATGTCAAACAGTCTCTGTGTTGATCAGAGCGTGTATTTCAATCCGAAAACTGCGGATTCATAGAAGATATAGGACTACGCATTCAGGTTAGGACAAGTTAAAATAGATTAGCCAAATAGATATTAACTTTGAGTTACAGGTTCTTTTTCTTGAGCCAAAAACTTCTCTAATTCTGTCAAAGCATCAGCATCAACCTTAGTCTGCATCGGACAGAATTTTGGTCCGCACATAGAACAAAATTCAGCAGTTTTATAAATATCCGCAGGCAAAGTTTCGTCGTGATATTCCTTAGCTCGATCTGGGTCTAAAGATAACTCAAATTGACGGTTCCAATCAAAATTATAACGAGCAGCAGAAAGTTCATCATCCCTATCTCTTGCTCCCTGACGATGACGAGCAATATCCGCAGCATGGGCAGCAATTTTATAAGCAATTAACCCATTTCGCACATCCTCAGCATCAGGCAAACCTAAATGTTCTTTCGGAGTAACATAACACAACATCGCTGTACCATACCAACCTGCCATTGCCGCGCCAATAGCAGAAGTAATATGGTCATAACCAGGAGCAATATCTGTGACTAATGGACCCAAAACATAGAAAGGTGCTTCCGAACACTCTTCCATTTGTTTCTTAACATTAAATTCAATTTGATCCATCGGTACATGGCCTGGACCCTCTACCATAACTTGGACATCATGTTCCCAAGCACGGCGAGTTAATTGACCTAATGTTTTTAATTCTGCCAATTGCGCTTCATCAGAAGCGTCGTGAGTACAACCAGGTCGTAAAGAGTCCCCTAAACTGAAAGAAACATCATATTTTTTGAATATTTCAATGATGTCATCAAAGTGAGTATAAAGAGGATTTTGTTTATGGTGGTGTAGCATCCACTTAGCAATAATTCCACCGCCACGGGAAACTATACCAGTGATACGACTTCTGACTAGAGGTAGATGCTCGATTAAAATTCCGGCATGGATAGTTTGATAGTCTACCCCTTGTTGAGCGTGCTTTTCAATAACATGAAGAAAGTCGTCAGCAGTTAAATTTTCAATTCTGCCATGAACACTTTCTACTGCCTGGTAAACTGGTACTGTACCGATAGGAACTGGTGAAGCGTTGATAATGGCAGTTCTAATTTCGTCCAAGTTACCGCCACCTGTGGATAAGTCCATAACGGTATCTGCACCGTATTTAATAGACAGTTTCAGTTTATCAACTTCCTTCTCAATGTCGGAAGTGTTGGGAGAGGCACCAATATTAGCATTAACTTTACACCTAGAAGCAATGCCAATACACATTGGTTCTAAATTAGTGTGATTAATATTAGCAGGGATAATCATCCGTCCCCTTGCTACTTCTTCGCGGATTAACTCAGCAGGGAGATTTTCTCGTTGGGCCACAAAGTCCATTTCTTCAGTGATGATTCCCTGACGAGCATAGTGCATTTGAGAGACATTTTTGTGTCCACTACGCTTGGCGATCCATTCTGTCCGCATATATTCATTCCTTTAATAAACAGCTTCCCTCCGCTGGTATTAACCAGTCTCAGGTTCTAAGGGTATTTCTCAGCCTAATATCTAGGCACCCCTAGCTTAGTCTTTTACTATAGCACTTTTTTGGGATTGGATTGAGGGTAATCAAAAAGCCCAGTAGGGTGCGTTAATGAAATGTAACGCACCGTCTATCTAGCCTATTCCAAATATTTCGGTGCGTTTCGCTTTCCTACGGAATGCTGCGCGACATGAATGCGCAGCGAAACGCTTTTCATGTCGCGCAGCGTTTCATGTCAGCAACAGCCGAAAACACACCCTACTGTAGGGAAAAGAGATTTATCCTAAATAATACCTCATCATTCAGGAAAGTTGTATATTGACATACTCCCGACGTTGCGCATAGCGCGACAACGCGGGATTCTTCAGTCATGAAAAAAATAACCGCTGTTTCGTGTGAGGTGATGTCCTCCCCCTGTGTTGACATTGATAATAACATGCATACCTCCTAGCTTGTCAAGGGTATAGGAAGGTTTTATTTGTGGAGGTATCCGACTCTTGGCCCTAGCTTTCCCATCCCTCCGCTCCCCTTCGGGAGAGCGCGGGACTTCCCGCCAGGGAAGTTAAAATTCTTTACTTGTTGATTTATGAAGAATTATTAAATTTAGCAGTTCTATAGAACCCCCGATCGTATCTTTGCACGGGGTATGTGCTTTTGGCTGCCGTCCTCAGAACTCAGTCGGTGATGAAGTCAGGAGATTCAGGAACTAGAATAGGGCCAAAAGCGGATGATACCCCGGGTCCTTCGGGTATCTCTTTCCTCCTCCGGAGGAGCTACACTAACAGAAACGCTTTGCGTACGGCAGTTGCTTCAATTCGGCGCGGCATCTATCGGGCAGAACCTGCTGAGGCCCACAGCCCCTTGGGAACCCGAAGGGCGTACTGCACTCACCGTCGCACGGCGCACCAGGTAGTGCACCAAGCAGGTTGAAATTTGCTTCCATCTCCCCATCTCCCCATCTCTTTTTAAATAGATCTCAAATGGGTTCTATAGTGACGGTTAAAACAGGCAAAAACAAAACCAGATTCCGGCAAACCACAATCTACCCGACTAAACTACTTTTGAGGCACCTCCATCGGCGAACAAACAAATTGATAGGGGTAAATAGACAATATTGTTGACTTAATTGGTCGGGAAGAATGGAGAGAAGATTAATTTAGCAGAAGTAGGAAACACAGGGGTTGTGAACAGGAAATATAGTTGAGTTATAAATAATACAAATCATTTTGCACAGGAACTAATTTAATTAAATTAATCCAGCTCAAGAAGCATTTTGAGTCTTTCTAAAACTATAGCTTCTTGTTGACTAATTTTAGGTCCTGTAGCAAATATTCCCTCTCCAGAAGCATTAGCTATTTGAGTCGCTATTTCATAGAGAAATTCTTTGTATTCTTGAGCTTCTTTCGGAGTCGCTTTAAGATGAGCAATCGCTACTGCAGCTTTAATTTTTTCTTCTGCATCTTCCAGAAATTCTGTAAAATTTACTGCATTTTCTATCTCATTTATTCGAGTCGTTTTTTCTGCAATATCTACCAACAAATTATGAACCAGTTGATTATCCTGATAATTTAACTTAGCGTGCTTAATTTCTTTGTTAAAAGTAAATACTTCTTTAACAGCCGAAAAAAGTGTAAATTCAGAGGTAATAATTATCATCGAAACCAAAGTAATTGCTTGCAACAATAACTCCCATTCTGAATTTGTATAATCTGCTTTAGTCGTCATTTTTCTGGCTAATATTTTTCAGATTTTCTTGTAGCTCTGATATAGTAAATATTGACTCAAACTGAAGACCTTCTTTTTGATAAAGTTCTCGACCTCCTTGCTCCCTATCTACAAGGGCAAAAACCCGATGGACTTGATAGCTTGCTTCTCGCAGTCGATTAACAGCTAGCATTGCTGATGCTCCAGTTGTGACCACATCTTCCAAAACAACCACCCTGGCATTAGCTTCTAGTGAGGGTCCTTCTATATAAGCCATTGTGCCATGTCCTTTAGCTTGTTTTCGGATAATTAAAGCTGGTATTGGACGATTTTCATAAGCTGAGACTACACTAACAGCAGTAACTATTGGATCTGCACCTAAAGTTAAACCTGCTACACCTTGAGTATCTTCAGGTAAGATGGACAATAATAACCGTCCAATTGCTAAAGCACCTTGGGGATGAAGAGTGACGTATTTACCATTTATGTAATAGGAGCTACGTTGTCCAGAAGATAAGATAAAATCCCCTTCGCGATAAGCTAAATTACATAACAAATCGAGTAGTTCTTGTTTGATGGTGGTTAAATCAAGAGTAGCTAAGGATGAAATTTGATTTGTCATACTTTTAATTAAAATAGTTCCAAAATATATAATTTTTTGCCATATAATCTCACTGCTATAATATGAGCAATTTAGCCATTCTTGTCCGCACTGTGGCATAGCAATAGACCGCGATGTGAACGTGGCATAAAAAATAGGGCGGCAGGGCATTCCGTCCTTAAAGCACGCGCTTGCCCGACGGAATACCGGGGCTGCGAAACGAGAAGTCCACACTATAGCGTCAGCTTAGTATGGGAGATGTCACCAGTAATAACCTACAATAAATAATAACGTATGGCCATGAATTGGAAAAGCCTTAGTGGCATAATGATTTTTTCAGCGATCGCGACTCTAACATCTGTCCAAATTGCTCAAGCGGGACATCCTGAAGATCCTGTTGGTACATATCAACCTTTTGCAGAAGAGTTTAACGAAGCAAGTCAAAGATATTCTGGTAACTTTTTTGAGAAAACAGAGTTTTTGAATCAAATAGGTCGTTATTTTGGTATATTAAGGTTTCCTGATGAAGCTATTTCTGACGACTTACGCCTAATCAATCAGCTTTATATAGAGGAACAAAGGCGGCAGTTTTCTAGTACACCAGTCATTAGAACTCCTGATTTAGTTAATCCCTATAATTCATCAGTAATGACAGCTCCTCCTTCTGATTCAATTCCTACTTTTGGTGGTAATTAGGTAAGCATTTCCTCCGGAATGCTCCGCAAATAGCCGTCAGCTATTAGCTATCAGCTATTAATTTTGAGGAAGATAAAAGCAACCTTTGAAATTGAGGAAAGAATAAAATTTACTGGCAAAGTTCTCTTCCTAAACCTTAGAAGTAATTACTTATTACTTATTACTAATTGCTGATAGCTGACTGCTAATAGCTGTTAGCTCCGCATTCTGCAGGAAATACTTACATCCTATCCGCTTTCAAGGAGAGGTAATTAGGGTTTGCTGAAAAAGTCTTTTTGCTCTTTAGTAGGAGACAGGAGACAGGAGACAACCCACCCCTAACCCCTCCCAGGAGGGGGAGACAGGAGAAACGGGGAATGAGCGAGGAGGTAGGAGTAAGAATTGTCCCAAGATTATTCTGCCATAGTCAGCCCAAAATACTAGCTTTTTGAGCATGAAGAGCTGAAAACCATGCACTTTTTCAATACCTAAAAAAGCTAAAACCTTTATCTAGTAATTATTTGAGATTTAATCAGCAAACCCTAATTATTAATTATTAATTATTAATTGTTGAATAACCCCTGGGTGTAATCATCCAATTATTGTAAATACCTGTAGATTCATTACCAATCAAAATTACTGTCAACATATCAATAGAAAACTCCAATAATTTATCCAGACTTGTCAAGGTAATTTCCTCATTTTCTCGATAAACAGACCGGACAATTGCTACTGGAGTTTCCGATTTACGATATTCTAAAAATATCTTCACAGCTTTAACTAATTGTTCTGTTCTTTTCTGGGATTTAGGATTATAAAGTGCCACAACAAAATCAGCCATTGCTACAGCATTTAAACGTTTTTCTATTACCTCCCAAGGTGTTAATAAATCGCTCAAACTAATAGCACAAAAATCGTGCATCAAAGGCGCACCAACTCTAGCAGCAGCAGACTGTAAAGCACTAACTCCAGGAAATACTTCTACTATCGGAATTTTGCCATCCCAACCTGTGGCTCGAAGTTGCTCTAAAACTAATCCTGCCATGCCATAAATTCCACAATCACCAGAAGAAACTACTGCGACATTTAAGCCAAAATTTGCCAATTCAATTGCTCTTTCTGCTCGTTCTTTTTCTTGAGTAATAGGTAATTTTTCTATGATTTGCCCAGGATTTAATAAGGGTTGAATTAAGTCAATATAAAGAGAATAACCAATGACAACATCAGCAGAACTAACAGCCATTTGAGCTGCGGGTGTCATCTGTTCTAATTTTCCTGGGCCAGTGCCAATTAACAATAGTTTTCCAGTTCTTCCTGTATATTCTTTTTCAGATATAGCCACAGCAATAGTTGCTGCTCCTGGTTCACCTTCTAGACGAAATATTTGCTTACTAACTAATAAATTACCTTCATTAATTTCCTGAAAGTTCGAGGATAAATTGTCAGTATTCTCTTTTGATTCTGAATTAAGATTATCTTTTTCTTCTGGGTTTAATACTCCGTCTTCTACATAGTGTTTATAATTAGTTTTAATTTGAGTATCTATCCATTTATTCATTCCTTCTTCTTTTTTCCCTCTTCCCTCTTCCTTCTGCCTTCTGCCTTCTGCCTTCTTCCTTCTGCCTTCTTCCCTCTTCCTTCTTCCTTCTTTTACCCCTAAAATTGCAGCAGCTTCAGCAACACTAGGAGTTCCTACTTCCTGAGCAACAATATTAGAAGGATTAGGTACTTCAACACAGCTTAATAACTCGGAAGAAAAAGTCTGCAAGGGTAAATCTTGTTCCTGACAAAATTCTACTAACCCTATTTCATCAGCTTTAAGATCGATAGTGGCAATTCCAGCGATCGCTCCTTTTGCTAAATGATTAGTTTGAAATACTTGTTGAATAGCAGTTGCAATTAATTTTTTAGAAGTACCTCTTTCACAACCAACCCCTATCCACAAAACTCGTGGATGCCATTGCACTTTCGGTAAATCTGAATCTGGAGAAAACTGGCGCTTAGTAAAACTAATCCAAATTCTGGCCTTGGGAGTAGGGGATGAGCGATCGCCTATTTCTGGAAATCCAAAATAAAATGGATGATTCTGGGGTAGATGCTCTTGCCACAAGGTCGAACCCACTTCCTGAATTACTTGTACAGTTTCTCCTCTAGCAACTATTCCACTGACTCTATTCCAGTCTCCCTCTCCTCGCTGCCAACCAAAAGGTTTACCCAAAATATCAACACCAGGTAATTCCAAATTATGGGATGCGCCTGTAATAATTGGGGTAGCGTTCAGGAGGCGAGCGAGTACATTAGTTAGTTTATCGGCACCACCTTGATGACCACTACATAAACTAATGACAAATTTACCTGCTTCATCTACAACGACTACTGCTGGATCGCAATATTTATCTTTTAAAAGTGGAGATATTAAACGTACAACTGCACCGCTGGCGAGACAGAAAACTATAGCACTATAGTTTTGCCAAATATTTGCTAGATGATTTTTCAGAGAGTCAGTGTAAATTTCGGCGTTAACAGTAGAATTTGTTGTGTGTTGACAAGAGTCTGGCATCCACAGAGTTGCCCCCATTGTCTGACAAATAGGTTGCAATAATTTTGTTGCTGTGGGAGTTGTGGCGATCGCTGCTATGGGTTGAAATTCTTGGCCAATTAAATTCATGTTTTAGGTATTTGAAATTGGATTTGTTATTTATTCTATGTCCTAAATAACTCGTTCCTTGCTATACCAACATCTTCTCTACAGGGTTTCTATAGCGCTGCGCGCAGGCAACAGCTCCGGAAGGGGGAATAAAAAGCTGATAATATAAGATATGAGCGCAAACCCTAATTAAGTAATTAAAAATAACCGAATAACTTTCCCCGTGTTCCCTACTCAATAGCCAAGTTGAAAAGTTTTTGAGAAATGGTATGGTATTGTATTGGTTGTCCAATTTTTGTCAAATATTGTTGGCCAGTTAAGAAATCTAAAATTTTTATCACAAAAAACACAGAAAAGACTGCTGGGTTAACAAGTTATAACAGTCACTATTACTTTATTTGACATATCAAAAGCTTAAAATATTAGACAACTTAAAATGTAGACCAAGGGCTTTGAGTTTTGTAACTAAAATTACATACAAGTACTTAATTTAGTACCCATAAATAACAAGGAGAAAAAAATGAAGAAAAAGATGAAGCAAAAAACAAACACCATTATTTTAGAGATGGGCACGGCTAAAAGTAAAGATATCCGTGATTTGCAGAGAGGTGAAGGTAAGATATCCAAGAATATAGGAAAAATGATCAAACAACTGAAAGCATCAGGTGAAACCCCAGAAGATGCACAACCTGTAATTATAATTGTCAGGAAAAAAAGGGAAAAAAAAGGACTTTTTGACTAAGTAAGCGATCGAATTACAGCAGATTCCAAGCATATGAAGTACAGATATTAATCATTAAATGTTCTTAGTGCGAGCATCTTGCTCCCGCGGGTGTACCTCACCAAAGTGGAATCCGGTGTATCTAGCTCTTGCTATGGGGTAAGAGCTATAGCGCTACGCGCAAGTCAGAAGTCAGAAGTCAGAAGTCATATAAAATCCGGTAGCATCGGTGTAATAAGATAGTGAATCAGAATTCAGAATCCAGAAATAGATAGGGCTGGCTGATTAAATTTCAAAGCATTGACGGATAAAGGTTTCAGCCTTTTTGGAGGGAAAAAAGTGCTAGCTTTTTGGTATAAAAAGTTCATGCATATTAGTATTGAGGGCAAACAAAGGCAGAACAATCTTGGGACAACTCTTCTTCCTACCTCCTCTATAATTCCCATTCCTCCTGACTCCTGTCTCCTGTATTCCCCTCCTGGGAGGGGGAGGGGCGAGGGGTGGGTTGTCTCTTACCCTCACCCATAAGACTTTTTCAGCAAACCCTAAATAGATAGTTCTCAAATGGGTTCTATGCTATTTGCTAGTGCTACCCACTGCTGCACGCTTAAATCTTCTGCACGAACTTGAGGATTTACTTTTAACTTTTCTAGTAATGGGAAGAGGCGATCGCGTTCAATAACTGCTTTAAGATTATTCCTTAACATTTTCCGTTTACTAGAAAAACCTAATTTAACTAATGTTTCCATTTGTTTAGGATTATTTGCCTGGGGTTCTATTAATTGAGGGCGTAGTCGTATTACTGCTGAGTCAACTTTTGGTGGGGGATAAAATGCTTTGGCAGGTACATCACAAATAAATTCACAGTTGGCTAAATATTGAATTTTTACTGAGAGGGAACTATAAGCTTTTGAGTCTGGTCGAGCGCAGATTCTATCCGCTACTTCTTTTTGTAATAATAAGACGATTAAATCATAACTATTAGCTACAGGTTGGGCAATTGTTCCTAATAGTTTTTCTAGGATTGGTCCGGTAATATTATAGGGTATATTAGCTACAACTTTATTAGGATTTTGGAAAGCTGGAAATTGTGCCAAATTTGTTTCTAAATCTAGGGATAAAATATCTCCTTGTAACAATAAAAAATTTTCTACAGAGCCAATTTTTTTAACTAACTTTTGACATAAATCTCTGTCAATTTCTACTGCAACAACGGAAGCTGCTAGGGGTAATAAACGATGAGTCAGGATGCCTGTACCTGGACCAATTTCTAGGAGGCGATCGCTGTCGGATAATTCAGCAGCTTGGACAATTTTATTGAGAGCTTTGTCACTCCTCAACCAATGTTGAGCAAATCTTTTTCGGGGTTGAATAGTCATTTCAGTTATCAGTTATATAGCAGGGAACAGGGAACAGGGAAAAGGGAACAGGGAACAGGGAATAGTACCTCTGCAATCAGGGGACTGGAACTGAGGAATATTCTCTTTTTTTATCTTCTTAAAAGATTCAGCACCAGACCCAAATTTTTTTGTCATAATATAGCAACCCTAAATGATTTGTGAAAAAAAACTGTAGGGGTTTGGTCTTTTCATCCCATTTTAGCTTGGGGAAAGGAGACCAAACCCCGTTAGATAAAATGTTACAACCTATCAGGATTTACACAAAAATAGTTGTGTTTTTGCCATAAATCACCAATAATTAAGGTTGAAATATTGAAATGTTGTCAGATAGTAATTTGTCTCAATTTGGCTTTTAAAAATCATCTTAAGTAGACAAGCTTTACTAAGTAAAAAAAAGTATGTTACAAAACTATGGTCTATAGGGAAAAGGGAGCAAATATTTGTAGCAAATAATTTGAAATTTTCTGGAGACCGAATTTTCGTGATATATATATATGTATATATTAAGTTCTCAAATTTATACTTTTCAAAAAATATCACTTTTTTTGGATAAAATAAAATATGATGTCAATATCCGATCTAGACCAAGAACTAGAAATACTAACTTGTGATGATAAACCGCTTTGGGATACATGGTTATCGATGTTCCACTTCCCTACACTTACTGTTGCAGACGAGCTAGGACTTTTCTCTTTATTAGACAAAAAGCCTGCAACTGCTGAAGAAGTAGCAACAAATTTGTCTTTAGGGTCTCGTGCTACTGAAGCACTTTTAGGAGTAATGACATCACTAGGCTATCTTGTGCAGTTTAAGGGAAAATTCCATCTTACCCAGGTATCACAAAATTTTTTACTTCCTGATAGTCCTTACTACTGGGGTGGTATACTGCATTTTATGCGCGATAACCCTTTGTCACATTCAGAACTGCTAGAGGCTGTCCAAAATGATAGGTCTAGTATTTATGACGAGAAGGGTATTTGGGAAACTCACGAAGCAGATCAAGAAAAGGCTGAAGCTTTTACTAGACACATGCACAGTCAAAGTCTTACTCCTGCACTTGGTGCTGCCTTGAGAGGTGACTTTTTTGGTGTCAAACGTCTTCTCGATGTGGGAGGTGGTTCTGGTGCTTTTTGTTTTGCCTTAGCTCGGCGTTACCCCCAAATGCACTGTACTATTTTAGAATTACCAACAGTATGCGACATAGCACAAGAATATATAGCAGAAGCTGGATTATCTGATAGAGTAGATACTTATGTGGGAGATTTTTTCCAACAGCCTTTTCCTTCTGGGTATGATGCAATTCTCTTCAGTAATATTTTTCACGACTGGGGATGGGAAAAATGTTTACATCTAGCAAAACAACCATAAGGGGGTTGGTAAGGGGGTGCTGGTTTCCCCACTCCTCCACAGGGTGGG
>NZ_RCBY01000175.1 GCF_003838195.1 Okeania hirsuta | reverse complement strand
TCGCCCCTGGTAATAGATCGGAAACTACAGGATAACCATCTGTGCGGGTGACAGAAAAAGCTTCAAACTCATTTTCATCAAACTCACCCACAACATTTACCTGTTCCCCAGGGAATAAATTCAAAAATTGTCTATCTGATAAATTGGCATCTATGAATACCTGAGTGCCACCAGCATCCAGAATAAATTCATCATTATCAACAGTATTTAACACAGTACCGAACAATGTATTTGTTACAGGTGGCATCGCCCCTGGTAATAGATCGGAAACTACAGGATAACCATCTGTGCGGGTGACAGAAAAAGCTTCAAACTCATTTTCATCAAACTCACCCACAACATTTACCTGTTCCCCAGGGAATAAATTCAAAAATTGTCTATCTGATAAATTGGCATCTATGAATACCTGAGTGCCACCAGCATCCAGAATAAATTCATCACGATCTACAGTATTTAATACAGTGCCAAAGATAGAATTTCCTTGGGGAAAAGTTAGAGGGTCAAATCCTATAGTGGAAACCCCACCTGTGATTGGATCTAATGGTGCTACTGGGGGTGGCGGGTTCAATGGAGGTGAGGGAGTTGGAATTGCTGTCGTGGGTTGTGGTGGAGTTAAAATAGCTTGATTCCCTAAAATAACTACACCATCCGATCTGCTGATAAATCCTGTATCAACTTCCAAACCATCAAATTCAGCAACTACAACATTTATAGGTTCACCGATGTTTAAACCTAGTTGATTAGCATTGACAGGGAAGGGGTCTACAATGACACTTCCACCACTAAAGTTGAGGGTAAAGTCTTCTCCATTGTCTATGAAACCACCTACTATTCCATTAATTGTTGTTCCTGGTTGAACATCCAGACCAAAAGTATTTGGGTCAATCATTTATTACTTTTTGAACTCGGTGGTTTAACTATAAACTAGAAAAATGACATGAAAATGACAGCCAGTCATTTCAGTTATCAGTAGATATATCCAACTTTTCAAAATAAAATCAATTATCCTACATAAATTATCAATTCTTTCTCCCTAATTCCTACTTACTACTCCCTACTCCCTATTCCCTATTCCCTGCTACATTATTCATTAATTTGATATTGAGCTAATGCTTGAACTTTCTCTCGGGGAATACTTAAAGTACTGGATATTTCTGTTTCTAATTCTGCTATATCAGTAGTAGGAAAATCTAATATTATTTCTTGTAGTCTAGAATCACTTACATATACATCTACCGTGCTAAAACCACGTTTTTTAAAGATTTTTACCTCAATCACAATTAGCTTTGCCTTTAAAGATATATCAATTTCTGGCAAGGTATCGACTTGCACGGGGTTTGTAATATTCGCTCTAGAATACAAAATTGTTTGAGTTGCCCAGCCAGTTGTCACCCAAAATAACCCGCTGATGATTGGTAGAGGCAACCAAAACTCTAAACCTATAGCTTTAAGAGTTTTCCGCAATTTTCTTAATTTCATTGACTTTTCCTAAATTATATGTTTTACTTACTAATTATTACTTACTTTTTCTTCAAGTTAGTAGTACCAAGTTCAAAAAGTAATGCTATTCACCTTACCTCCTGACTATTGGGAATTGACTACTCTAAACCTGAGTAGCTCAACTACATGAAATTGATATCAATTGACAATTATACCAGATGAGGTTGCTGTCAAATATTCTTTAGACCAAGATAGAATAGAATTAATATTGATATTATATACAATAGCTGTAGCGATCGCAGACGATCGATCAAAAAAGTACGCAGTCTATGAAAATATGGAACTCTTACAATTATTAATAATTGAAGATATTTGCTAATTCCCAATCAAATTAAGGACTACTCTAGAAATGAGAATACTTTTAGTAGAAGATGACTCAGAACAGTTAGAACCTATCCACACAGGTTTATCCCAAGCTGGACACATTGTAGATGGAGTGGAAACAGGAGATACTGCTCAATGGTTAATGGCAGAAAATGACTACGACCTACTAATTTTAGATTGGATGTTACCGGGTGTTAGTGGGCTGAAATTATGTAGTTTGTATCGACAAATGGGCAAAACTGCTCCGGTACTAATGTTAACAGCAAAAGATACTACTATTGATAAGGTGATGGGTTTAGATAGTGGAGCGGATGATTATTTGGTAAAACCTGTAGATTTGCTGGAGTTATTGGCGCGAGTGCGAGCTTTGGGGCGACGTTCTCCATTATGGCAGGGGGATATTCTCAGTTTGGGAGATTTGCAACTAGACTTAACTAAGTTAATGGCACGAAGAGGAAAACAAGAGGTGCAACTTTCGGTGCGGGAGTCGCAACTGCTAGAATATTTCTTACGTCATCCTCATCAAGTTTTGAGTCGCGATCGAATTGAACAGTCTTTATGGGAGTGGGATAACCCACCGGATAGTAATGCTGTTAGTACTTCGGTCCGGAGGTTACGGCAAAAATTGAAGGTTTTGAGTGCAGATAAATCAATTGAAACTATCTACGGTTTAGGTTATAGGATAAATCAAGATTATGTTTAGTCGCAGTCGTCGTAATTTAGCTTGCTGGTTTACTTGGTCTATGGGAGGAATTTTAATTATTTTTACTCAGCTGCTTTTCTATATAGAACTTCGAGATAGACTAGCAACTTTTGATGGCGCTTTATATGACCGGAGTAGAGCGATCGCTTCCATGGTAGAGTACAATAAAAGTAGGGGACAGTCTACACCAGAGCTAGAAAATGTCTTAGTTTTAGGGAAAAAATCTGGAATAGGTAGCGAATTACTATATGTTCATTGGTACAACTCCCAAGGTCAAATTCTTCAGTTTGTAGGAGAACCTCCCCGAACTATGGTTAACCCCGAACCTGGTTTTAAAACAATTGCAAATAAATCTGGTGTGTCTGCTCGTCAACTTACCTTACCAGTGATGAAAGGTGAGATATTACTGGGATATTTACGAGTCGCAACATCTCTCCAGTCTTTTGTTGATTTAACTATGAAATTACGGGTTTTCTTAACGGTTGCTGTTCCGTTAGTTTGGGGGGCGATCGGTTTTGCGGGTTGGTTATTGGGAGGAATGGCGATGCAACCAATTCGTAAATCTTACCAAGCTAAAAGTCGCTTTACTGCTGATGCCTCTCACGAATTACGCGCCCCATTAGCTGCTATCCTGAGTAATGCTCAAGTTGGATTATTAATTCCTGGAACTGAGGAAACACCTCAAAGTCAGCGTCTAGAAAAAATTAGCACATTAGCAAAATCAATGAGTGTGCTTGTGAATAATTTATTGATACTGGCGCGTCACGAGGGAAAAATTAACCAAGAAGCATTACAAAATGTTGATTTAAGTTTGATGTTAGAGGAATTAGCTGAATATTATCAAAATCAAGCTGCGGGTGAGAATCTGACTTTTGACTATAATTCACCACAGAAAATGATTGAAGTTAAGGTCGAACCTGAATTACTGCGTTTGGTGTTTGAAAATTTGCTCAATAATGCTTTTAAATATACTCCAGGGGGTGGAAAAGTAAAGTTAAAGTTAGAGACAGACTCTGATTACGCTATTATTTCTATTACAGATACGGGTGATGGTATTCCTGCTACAGATTTACCTCACATATTCGATCGCTTCTACCGAGTTGATATTGCTAGAACTCGCAAAACAGGAGGTTTTGGTTTGGGGTTAGCGATCACTCAACAAATAGTTAATGCTCATAATGGTGATATCCGAGCAACCAGTATCATAGGTAAAGGTTCCACTTTTATTGTGAAAATACCTTTATATTTTCTGTAATATTATGTCCGGTAGCATCAGTATTGTATAGCGAAGGAAAGGAAGAAGGAAGAAGGAAGAGGGAAGAGGGAAGAGGTAGGAAGGTTTAAGAGCAAGAAAAAAAAACTTAAATTTCCTGCATATCACGCTTGGGTTTACACAAACGATATTAACGGACATGATATAATAATAGATTTCGGACAGAGAAAAACATTTGCCTGTTCCCTGTTGCCTATTCCCTACTCCCTACTCCCTACTCTAAAACAAAAGATAAAGGATTACTTTTATTAAAAGCAAAATCTAGAATACCCCGATCGCAATGTTTATACAGCAAATTTCCCTGACCATCAAACAGAAAAGTTGCACCTCTTTGAGTCAAATAAGCAGAATTAGGTACATAAGTTGACCAATTACTGAGAACTTCCGTCATATTTCTTAGTCTCAGTGTGGCTAATTCAAAAGGACGTTGAAAACCTGTTCCACCTGCCATCTTAAAAAATGAACCCTTTAGAGGCGGTAAAGGTTTAGCATGGATGACTTCATCATCACCAATCAATTGAGGTGCTTTTTTATCCCCTAGATAACCTCTAAAGACCTCTCCTAAAGTACCAGGGCTACCAATACCTGCACACATTAACATTAGATTAACCCAAGCACTTTGACTTGTATTTAATAAAGGGAATTTAACAGTTAATCCCTGGTATAGTTCTAATTCCTGATGCAATTGAGCATCTGGGTCAACAAACAGACATTCTGTAGGAAACCCAGTATATTCACAAAATTTCAAACCAGAAGCGCGATCGCCAATCCCAATTGCCCGTATTGTCACTCCTTGAGCTTGCAAATTGGCAGATTCTCGTTGTAACCACCAAGCATATTCTAGGTTATCAAAATCACCCAATTGTGACCAAATTAAAACTAAAAGACGATTAACATTTTCGCAACCACTGAGGATAGGTGAAATTTCGCCATCACTAATTCTGAGACGTTGACTTTGCTTTAGGGTCAGGTAGATATTCATAAGACAAATAATAAAA
This sequence comes from Okeania hirsuta, assembly GCF_003838195.1. Classification (GTDB taxonomy): domain Bacteria; phylum Cyanobacteriota; class Cyanobacteriia; order Cyanobacteriales; family Microcoleaceae; genus Okeania; species Okeania hirsuta. The sequence continues at coordinate 10,820 of NZ_RCBY01000175.1, read as the reverse complement.
AATCAAATCAATTATCGCACATAAATTATCAATTATAGCGCTGTGCGCAGGCAACAGGCAATAGGCAACAGGCAACAGGCAACAGGGGGAATAAAAAATCGTTTGCGCAGCATCTCCATTGGAATAATATAAGACTTTTAGCTATTGGACAGTTCTTGTAATTTGTACATAAGCCAGCGCACATTGCTATATTTTCCCCTATTCTTCTTTAGACGTTGCATGCAACGTCCCTACTCCCCCTTTTGCTCAAAAATAATATAAAATAAATATACAGACTAATATATTGCTTACCAAAAAAAGATAATAACCATGAGTATCAAAGATAATGCACAAGGACCTCGCAATATTAGAATTGGCAATATCTTATTATTGCTGGCAGGTATATTCCTATTTATCAACCTAGTATTTCCTAATTTATTCGGTCCTCAAATTCCTCGCGTTCCTTACAGCTTATTCATCGACCAAGTAGAAGACGGCAAGGTAGCAAGAGCTTCTGTAGGTCAAGACCAAATTCGTTACCAACTCAAAGAGACAGCAGAACAACCAGAACAGGTATTTTCAACTACCCCAATATTCGACTTAGAATTACCAAAACGTCTGGAACAAAAAGGAGTAGAATTTGCTGCTCCGCCTCCTTCTAATAATTTTTTTGGTAATATCTTGAGTTGGGTAATTCCTCCGCTAATTTTTGTCGCTATCTGGCAATTTTTTATTGGTCGTCGTGCAGGTGGTATGGGCGGTCCCCAAGGGGCACTTTCTATTACAAAAAGTAAGGCAAAAGTTTACGTCGAAGGCGAGTCTACTAAAGTAACTTTTAACAATGTGGCAGGAGTTGAAGAAGCAAAAACAGAATTAGCAGAAGTTGTGGAATTTCTCAAGTCTCCCGAACGTTTTACCGCTATTGGCGCACGCATTCCCAAAGGTGTATTATTAGTCGGACCTCCAGGAACTGGTAAAACTTTATTAGCAAAGGCAGTTGCAGGAGAAGCAGGAGTAGCATTTTTTAGCATCTCCGGTTCCGAATTTGTCGAATTATTTGTGGGTGCAGGTGCAGCGCGGGTACGAGACTTATTTGAACAAGCAAAGCAAAAAGCACCTTGTATTATTTTTATTGACGAACTTGATGCTATTGGAAAATCTCGTGCCAGTGGCGGTTTTTATGGTGGTAACGACGAACGGGAACAAACTCTCAACCAGTTATTAACTGAAATGGATGGCTTTGCTGCTGCCGAGTCAACAGTTATTGTTTTAGCTGCTACTAACCGCCCCGAAACCTTAGACCCTGCTTTATTGCGACCAGGAAGATTTGACCGTCAGGTTTTGGTAGACCGTCCAGATTTACCCGGTCGTCTGAAAATATTAGAAATTTATGCTGCCAAAGTTAAGTTAGCAGATAATATCGATTTAAAGGCGATCGCTACTCGTACTCCTGGTTTTGTCGGTGCGGACTTAGCTAACCTGGTTAATGAAGCAGCATTATTAGCAGCGCGTAACAGAAGAGAAAAGGTTTCTCAGGAAGATTTTGCTGAAGCGATCGAACGCATTGTGGCAGGTTTGGAAAAGAAAAGTCGTCTTCTCAGTGATAAAGAGAAAAAGATTGTTGCTTACCATGAAGTGGGTCACGCTTTAGTTGGTGCATTGATGCCTGGTAGTGGCAGGGTAGAGAAAATTTCTATTGTTCCTCGGGGAATGGCAGCTTTGGGTTATACTTTGCAACTACCTACTGAGGATAAATTTTTAAGAGATGAGGCGGAACTTCGGGGACAAATTGCAATTTTATTGGGGGGTCGTTCGGCGGAAGAAATTGTCTTTGGTAGTATTACTACTGGTGCTGCGAATGATTTGCAGCGAGCGACTGACCTAGCAGAGCAAATGGTGACAACTTATGGTATGAGTAAAATATTGGGTCCTTTAGCTTATGAGAAGGGTCAACAGAATAATTTTCTCGGTCAAGGTGGAATGAACCCGCGTCGCATGGTGAGTGATGAGACTGCTAAAGCTATTGATGATGAGGTGAAAGAAATTGTGGAAACTGCACATCAACAAGCGTTAGATATTCTTAATCATAATCGAGATTTGTTGGAAACAATTTCTCAACAGCTTTTGGATGTAGAGGTAATTGAGGGAGGAAAATTACAAGATTTATTGCAGCAAGTTCAAGCTGCAGAAGTAGGGGAGTGCTTACAAGGGTAAGTTTTTAAGATATGACACACCAGACGCGGTGACATGGGGACGCGGAGATTGGATAATTGAGTAATTAATTCAATCTACTCGCTTTATTCATTAAAGGGTAGTCCCGCATAGTCATGGTGTACAAGAAACAAGGGATGCTTGGCACGGGAGCAAGATGCTCCCACTGCCGTCTGTGGAATGGGTATCTTGCCCGTTCCGCCACTCATGAAAGAGAACTCCTGCGTCCTCTCTCCGCGTCTCCGCGTCTCCGCATCTCCCCCTGTCCGTGTCCTCAAGAACCCGCATCCTCTCACTCAAAATAGCTCATCTGGATCAATTCCTCTTTCTCTTAGTATTGCTGCCAGTCTATCAGCTCTTTGCTTTTCTTGTTCAGCTCGCTGCTTTTCCTGTTCAGCTCGTTGCTTTTCCTGTTCAGCACGTTGATATTCCTGCTCTCTAAGTCGCTCTAATTCTAGAGATGTTAGGAATTTACGTCCATCAGGTCGATATATTTCTAAAGTACTTTCTGTGATTTGAAAACGAATATTCAGACGGGGACTGACCCAACCATCAATTTTTTCTATTGTTTCTAAGCGATCGCCTCGAGGAGAAGCAGGATCGTCCACTCTAATTAAACCTGTAAAATCTATTTTATCGGGGTCATAAATATAATATTCTTCAACTCCATACTATTGATAAAATAGTAATTTTTTATTCATTTCTTTGAGACGGTTGCCTGGTGATAATATTTCAAATACAACCTGGGGAGTAATATTTTCTTCCTGCCATTGTTTATAAGAAGCTCTATCTCCTTTTGGTCTACCAAATACAACCATAATATCAGGAGCAGTCCGAATTTTATTATTTCCTACCACTGGATACCAGAGGAAATCTCCAGCAACAAAAACATCAGCAACCTCAGCAAATAAAATTTCTAAATTTTCTTTTATAGTTACAATCCAGCGAAATTGTTTTGTATTATCTGCCATCGGTTGACCATCACTTTCTGGATAAATAATTTCTGGTTTAGTATTAGTTGTTAGTTCTTGTACCATACTTTTTTATTACGAGTTTTTGGGTGGGAAAATCTTAGACCAAGTTTGGTTGGCAAAAAATATTTTTAATTGTTCTCTGTTCTCTTAATTAATTAGCAAAAACTCCATATTTTATATTACAGTAAATTTCAGGATAGTAAGGTAAAGTTTAAGACTAATCTATAATTTTTATTCATTCCCTATTCCCTATTCCCTATTCCCTACTCCCTAAAATCAATAAATTTTGTATCTTATCAGCTAGAAAACTGCTGTCTAATACCATTTTAAAAAAAAATGTTACGAATAATTTGGCTGATTAAAAGATTTTATAGGAGATGTCCCTTGAACTAATATAATGTTCGGTTGAATACTTATAAATAACTGCTGTGAGGAGTCAGGAGTCAGGAGGAAAGAAAAGAGGAAAAGAGGAAATATTGGAGGAAAGTAAAGATAATTTCAGTATTTCTTTGGTACTGTTAGTCCTTAAATTTTATTTATCAAAATAATATGGGTCTAAAACCCCCCTTTTAAGGCGAAATATTTTTGGATAATTGCTCAAATCCCCGTTACAAAAAGAACTTCTGTACGTCGCCAATCCGGCGACTCCCCTATCTGACTTCTGACTTCTGACTTCGTTAAAACTGACCCGTCCGAGCATGATATAAAAAGATAATTTCTGACCTAAAAAATAATATTGAAGCCATTCATTCTGACTCCTGACTACTGACTCCTGACTCCTAAGAAGTAACCTAGTTATTTATAACAAATATTTATCAAACTGCTATAATAAACTATTAGTCTCAAATAAACGTTCAATTTTTGACGATTTGAATCTACAGTTCACAATTATATCCAAATAAATATGAGTCTGAAAAAGAAACCAAAAAATCCTAATAAGCGTCAGATAGGCAGTGCATTATTAATTTTGGCAGGTCTATTATTAACAGCATATTTATTAATGCCACGTCGTAAACCTCCTCGTGTTCCTTACAGTGTCTTTATTCAACAGGTAGAAAACGGACAGGTAGTGGGAGTTCAAGTAGATGAAGAAAAAATTTTATATCGTCTCAAAGGAGAAGAAGGTAAACCCGGACCTTTACTTACTACTACTCCAATAAATGACTCCCAACTACTTCAGCGTTTAGAAGATAATAAAGTTTTATTTCAAGCTGCACCACCTCAAAGTCGCTGGGTTGCTATTCTCTTAAACTGGGTAATTCCGCCTATCATATTAGTCTTAGCATTTCAGTTTTTTATGAATCGCGGTTCTCAAGGTGCTCTGTCAATGAGTAAGAATAAAGCGAAGGTTTATGTTGAAGGAGAATCAGATAAAATTACCTTTGCTGATATTGCTGGAGTGGAAGAAGCAAAGACAGAATTAACAGAAATTGTAGACTTCTTAAAATCACCTCAAAAGTTCACTGAAATTGGAGCCAGAATTCCTAAAGGTTTATTATTAGTCGGACCTCCTGGAACAGGTAAAACTTTATTAGCAAAAGCAGTGGCAGGAGAAGCAGGAGTAGCTTTTTTTAGTATATCTGGTTCGGAATTTGTAGAGTTATTTGTTGGTACTGGTGCTGCTAGAGTTCGTGACTTATTTAAAGAGGCAAAAAAGAAAGCTCCTTGTATTATTTTTATTGATGAAATAGATGCAATTGGTAAGTCAAGAACCAGTGGAAATTTTCACAGTGGCGGTAATGATGAACGAGAACAAACTCTCAATCAATTGTTAACAGAAATGGATGGTTTTGGTGCTGGAGATTTAACAGTTATTATCTTAGCTGCTACTAACCGCCCAGAAGCTTTAGATGCTGCTTTATTACGTCCGGGAAGATTTGATAGACAAGTATTAGTAGACCGCCCTGACTTATCTGGTCGTGAAGCAATTTTAAATATTTATGGCAAAAAAGTTAAATTAGGAGAAGATGTAGATTTACATAAAATAGCAGTGAGAACTTCTGGTTTTGGCGGTGCAGATTTAGCTAATCTTGTTAATGAAGCTGCTTTATTAGCTGCTAGAAATCAAAGGCAAACTGTGGCACAAAAAGACTTTGCTGAAGCTATTGAAAGAGTAATTGCTGGTTTAGAAAAAAGAAGTAGAGTTTTGAGCGATCGCGAAAAGAAAATAGTGGCTTATCATGAGGTTGGTCATGCTTTAGTTGGGGCGATAATGCCTGGTAGTGGTAAGGTGGAAAAAATATCAATTGTGCCAAGAGGAATGGCAGCATTAGGTTACACTTTGCAACTTCCTACTGAGGATAGATTTTTAAAAGATGAACAAGAAATTAGAGGGCAAATTGCTACTTTTTTAGGAGGACGTGCAGCGGAGGAAATTATATTTGGAAATGTTACTACTGGAGCTTCTGGAGATTTACAAAAAGCTACTGATTTGGCCGAACAAATAGTAACTACTTATGGCATGAGTAAAGTATTAGGACCTTTAGCTTATGAACGGAGTGGTAAAGGAGGATTTTTGGCGAATGGTGGGATTAATTCCCGTCGTTTATTGAGTGAAAAAACTGCTGAAGCTATTGATAATGAAGTGAAGGAAATTGTAGAGAAAGCTCATCAACAAGCTTTAGATATTTTGAACCATAATCGAGATTTGTTGGAAAAGATTTCTCAGCAAATTTTAGCACAAGAAGTGATAGAAGGTGAGGAGTTATATAAGTTATTAGGTCGGGCGCGATCGCCTTGGGAAAAGCAGCTTCATTTGAGCTAAGTAAAATTCTTAATGACAGGAATATTAAAGAGGAGATAGAAGCTTGGTTTTTGATAAACTGGGCTTTTATACTCATGTTATTTAGTTTCGCAAAACTACCAGAAGGAAAAAATAATAAACTATTTCAGAAACAGTTAATTTATTTTTTTTCCAGAAATCATCATAGTCTAAAAAAGTAATTAATTCGCCATTAGCAGCATCTATTCCTGCGTTGTAAGAAGCACCGCTACCTTTACCTAAAATATATTTGATATCTTTATAAGATTGAACAATGGATGTCGATCGCTCGACCGATAGTCAACTATAATTAACTCATAGTTAGAGTAAGTTTGTTATTTTACACTATCAACTTTTGATAAACTAATCAATCAGCCAGATTCACGCTTTCCACTAATGCCTTTTAAACTACTGCCCTCAACATGAGTTTGTAGAAGCATACGCATTTGTTCTGGTTGAATTTTTCTACGATAGTACAGGGTGTCAAAAGTATTGGTGTTTGCGCAGCATTCCGCAGGAAAAGTTTCTCGGCATTCAGAACAATAATATCGTGGACTTCCACTACTTGTCTTTCCATGATACCCGAGTTTGATGATGGCCACACACAGGACATTCCATGATGATTGAAAGTATTTAGGAACAATAATCATCTGATCATTCCCACACTTTCTTGATGCACTACCAAATTATTTTATCAAATTGGTATTAATACATTCACTCATTTCTGTTTCTAATAATTTCAACAAAGTATCAACATCCTGACCCAGTTGTTCAAAACAGTCTGGTGGGGATATTTCTGGTTGAAAATAAACTAATTTAATTTGGCCATCACCAATAGCAATCATTAATACTTCTAATTCTGGTTTATAACCATCTATCAAACCCAAGATTTCCTGAATTTTACCATCAACATTGCGATTTAATCTTTCTATAGCTGCTTTTGAACAATATACGAATTTTGGTGTTTCTTTTAAATCAATTCCAATTGTCTCATCAGTTTCTCCCTTTTCCAAATGTAGACCCCATGCTAAAGCAGCTAATTCTTTTTGATTAGTTCTGACAAATTTATTTAATTGATGTTGCCAATTATTTTTACTATCGTTAGGTGGGTTGTCATTGAATATTGTCATAGTTTAAATGTGAAGTTAAAATTTTTTTTAAGGTAAATATACAGCATATTCGGTGGTATATGAAGTACAGAGATTAACAATTAAATGAATGCAAGTGCGGGCAAGATGCCCGCGGCGGGTGTACCTCATGCTTAGTACCTCTTGTTCAAAAGCTTCAGGAGTTTGACCTATTGCATCAGGAAAATTATCGGGATATTCAATTATCAATTGTGACACCATAGTTTTAATCAACTCCTATATTCAACTCCTATATTTTCATCCAATATTCATTTAATTGTTGAACTTAAACCAGATTGTACCCGCCATAAACCAGCATAAATTCCCGCACTTTCTAATAATTCTTCATGGAGACCAAACTCAACTATTTTGCCATATTCCATAACATAAATACAATCGGCATTTCTGATAGTAGAAAGACGATGAGCAATAGCAATAGTTGTACGATTTTGAGTAATTTTTTCTAAAGATTTTTGAATGGCTGCTTCAGTTTCATTATCTACTGCTGAAGTTGCCTCATCAAGTATCAAAATAGGAGGATTTTTCAACACAGCTCTAGCAATAGCAATTCGCTGTCTTTGACCCCCTGATAATTTCTGTCCTCTTTCACCAACAATAGTATCGTAACCCTGAGGTAACTTATTAATAAAATCATCCGCTTCAGCAATTTTAGCTGCTGCAATAATCTCTAGCAAAGTTGCATCAAAAGAGCCATAACTAATATTTTCTGCCACAGTTCCATGAAATAGAAATACATCCTGACTTACTAATCCTATTGCCCGTCGTAAATCTTGTAAATTAATTTGATTTATTTCAATTCCATCAAGAGTTATTTCTCCTGACTGAACTTCATAAAACCTCAGTAATAATTTGACTATTGTACTTTTTCCCGAACCTGTTGAACCGACAATTCCAATAGTTTTTCCTGCTGGAATTTTCAGGGAAATATTTTGTACAACTGGAAAGTTTTCCTGATAGGCAAAAGTAACATTTTTTAACTCTAATTCTCCCTTAACTGACTCAATAGATAAAGGTTTATCTCCCGGATGAATATTAATCGGAGTATCCAACAAATTCATCACCCGATTCGTAGAAGCCATAGTTCTTTGATATAGATCGAGAGTTTGCCCTAAACGAGTTAAAGGCCATAATAATCTTTGAGTTAAAAATACCATAACACTATAAGTACCTACGGCTAATCTACCAGCAACTGCTTCTAATCCACCTAATAATAAAGTTGCCACAAAACCGATAAAAATTATAATTCTAATTAGAGGTACAAAAGCAGCAGAAAAAGTTATAGCCCTTCTATTACTAATTTTATAAGCTTCACTTTCTCTAGTAATTCTTCCTACTTCATAATTTTCTGCTGTAAAGCTTTTTATTGTGGTAATTCCTGATAGATTATTAGATAATTGCCCACTTAATAAACTTACAGTTTCTCGAACTTCGGCATAACGAGGAGCCAGAAATTTTTGAAACCAAATTGAACCCCAAATAATAAAAGGCATTGGTAAAACTGCCCACCAAGCAACACTAGGAGCTAAAACAAAAAAAGCACCACCAATAATTATGACTGTTACTGTTACTTGAATTATTTCATTTGCCCCTACATCCAAGAATCTTTCTAGCTGATTAATATCATCATTTAAAATTGCCATTAAATTTCCTGTACTGCGTTCTTCAAAATAGGCTAATTCTAAATCTTGTAAATGACTGTAAGTTTCAATGCGTAAATCATGCTGAATATTCTGAGCTAAACTGCGCCAAACTCGCTCATAAGCATATTGAAAAATTGATTCTAATCCCCAAACAATTAAACTCAGAAATGTTAAAATTACAAGTTGTCCAAAAATATCTTGAATTCCCCATTGAGCAATCAGAGAATCTTCTTGTTTCACAACAACATCAACTGCTGCCCCAATTAAAACTGGAGGTGCCAGGTCGAAAATTTTATTTAAAATCGAGCAGATAGTAGCTTGCCAAATTTGAGTACGATAACTACTTCCATAGTTAAGCAAACGTAAAAAAGGATGTTTTGATTTAAATGTTTTTTTTGACAAGATTAAATTCCTATAATTTTGTATAAATAAAAACTCGAATTATCCTAACATAGTTAATATTAAGTATAATGTCAATATTGCCAGTCTAAATGAATGAACTATGAACAATTTCAAAATAGATAAAAAATATCAAACTATTATCGCTGTTCCCTTAAGACAATCCTCAATTCTTAATTTATTCTTAATCGCAATCATAGCTGTTTTCAATACTAGCTGTAGTAATTGGGACTTTAAATTATATAATTCTAGGCAAACTATAGACAAACAAGCTCGTTTTTCCTTGAATAACCGTCCAGATTTTTTTGAAAAAGGACGACTACAGATAGAGCAGGAAATGAAACAGGTCGAAACACAAAAACCCCAATCTGTATTAACCATTGAATCTGGGCAGATAGAATGGCAAAAATTTATTTTTAAAGAAGGTGATTTTACCATCTGGATGCCTACAGGTGGAATGACGGCCGAGAAAGAAATTATTGAAACTGAGAATGGAAATATTAATTTTAAAGTATTTGCAAGTCATCCCGAATCAGCAAGATTTGTCGTTGCTTATTCTGACGTTTTAAATAGTAAACAATTGGCTGATAAGCAAGATATATTAGTAAGAGTACAACACAAAATTATTGATGTTACAGATTTTGAATTGAGTAGAAATGATTCCTACAACTCAGAAAGATTTTTAGGGCGAGAATTTGTACTGACAAATAATGTTGAAACTATTACATTCAGAGTTTACTTAGCAGGAAAAAGGTTGTATATGATTGGAGCCAGTGAAATAGAAACAGAAAACGAAATTCCAGGAGCAGTAGAAAAATTTTTAGATTCATTTAAACTAAATTAATAATACTAAAAAACATTCACAAATATCTTAAATCAAAGCATCAGATAATTAGTAAAAAAAATGCAAAACATCTTACAGTATCTTTCTGTAAGGATTATTATGGTATAATTAAAAATACTTATACCAAGTAAGCTTTATCAGAGAATACGGTTAAGTTTAGGATTTTTTTTTGCAAATCTGTGATGTGCAAGAGCTTATTTTGATATTGGCTATAAGATGAATTTTGATCTTGTCTGAACTGTATTGATTGATCATAGATAATTATAATTTTTGCCTTCATCTCTACATCAAAAATAAATCTAAATCAGATTGAGTATGGCCTAAAAATTATATAATTATTACTACTGTAAAATATTATGATACAGATAGCAAATTAGTCAGACAATATATACTAAAATCTATGACAATAAGCTGTTCATAATTTTAACTAATATCTGAATTTTTATAAAAGGGAAAACTTAATAGAGAAGATAAAATCTAAATATTTATTAGCTTATTAGATACCTCCAAAAATACCGATTTTGGGAAGGTACTGTAAAGCTTTCATCACCTTTTCTGGAGATGTCTATTGTTTTGAAATTTTCCTGCCTAATACCAAGCGTGATAAATATTTACTACAAATAACTAAGTAGAGCAAGCTAAAAAAAAGACGTTGCATTTTTAATCAAAAAAACCCTAAAGGCAATCAATAGACATCTCCAGAAAATAGGGAATAGGGAATAGGTATGGAGGAGGAAAGAACTGATAATTTATGTACGATAATTGATTTGATTTTTGATTTTTGGAGATGTCTAATATAGCAATCCTATTTTATTCGTGTCAAAAATCTTACTGCTTTTTAGGGAACACTTAACTGGGAACAGG
>NZ_RCBY01000174.1 GCF_003838195.1 Okeania hirsuta | reverse complement strand
CGGAGCGGCTTGTCGAAGACTATCCCCATGCAATTTTCCCTCCTGAGGAGGTCCTTCCCCTCCCAGGAGGGGAGGGGTTAGGGGTGGGTTGACTCCTGACTCCTTCTTCAAGGTAGAAGGAAGAAGTAAAAATCTTACAACTGAGAACTGATGACTGATGACTGATAACTGATAACTGAAATAACGTTGTCTGAGTTTTAAGTTGTCGATCTGTCCTCATATCATGTCCGGATAATTAGTGATCAAAAAACTTTCTCCTTCTCCTTCTCCTCCTCTTTCTTCTTCTTTATTTCCTTATGACTCCTGAAGACTGACTCCTTCGTCGTTTATTTATAACTGTTTAACCGGACATGACATAATACCAAATTTCAAAAAGTTTGCTATATATAACATGGTAGAGTTTTGCCACAAGCAGATGTTAAAAAACCTCAGTAAAGGCTTACCAAAGTCAATTTATATTTTAATTATCACCCTAATATTTTCTATTAGTGGAAATTCTGCGTATAGTCAAGGGACAAAGGATAAAATTAACGATAATTACCAACAAAAAAATGATTTAACGTTATTATCTGTATTCCCAGAAAATAAAAATTTGGCAACTCATCAAATTGATAGTTTACTAGCTCAAAATCAGGAAAAAGTAGAAAATTTTCAACTGAAAGAAGAAATTCGTAGTCGCGTGCGAGAAGAAGTAGATTATACATTTCGTCATGCCACATCATTGCTCAGTATTTTTTTGATTTTGCTGACTTTATTTCCCGCTTCTGCTGCCATTTGGATTTGGTTTCTTCAGACAAAATTATCTAACAAAATTTTTATTACAGAGCAAGAAATTGAAAGTTTTAAATATGACACAATATCTCAGTTAAAAGAAATCGTCAATGAAGCTCAAATAATATTAGATGAACTGCAACAACAAAGTCAACAAGCCGACGAAAAAATAGAACAACTGCAAAAGGATACATTGATTCAATATTCTGCTGCTAAAACTGATAATTCTGAACCGTTAATGATGGCAAATGATTATGCTAAACAAGCAGATAAATTTTTCTTTGCAGGTAGACTCAAAGAAGCTATTTATTCTTACAATCAAGCCTTGAAAATTCATCCTGAAATGGCAGATACTTGGAATAATCGAGGGGTGGTATTGACAAGATTAAAAATGTATGATGAGGCGATCGCTTCTTATGATAGAGCTTTACAAATTCGTGCTGATTATGCTGATGCCTGGAATAATCGTGGTGTTTCTTTAATAGAATTGCAGCATTATCAAGAGGCAATTAATTCTTTTGAACAAGCAATTAAAGTTAAAGCTGATTATGCTGATGCCTGGAATAATCGTGGTGTTTGTTTAGCAAAAATTCAAAAATATCAAGAGGCAGTTAAGTCTTATAATCAGGCAATTGCTATTAAAAATAATTATAGCGATGCGTGGAATAATCGAGGAGTTGCTTTGATGAAGTTAGGTATTTATGGAGAGGCGATCGCTTGTTATGATAATGCAGCAAAAATTAAACCTGACTTTTTTAGTGCTTGGTATAATAAGGCTCGTTGTTGTGTGTTGAAAGGTGAAGTTGAAGCAGGTTTAAAAACCTTGAAAAAAGCAATTAGTCTCAATGCTAGTAGATGTCAGGAAATGGCAAAAAATGAACCAGACTTTGACGATATTAGAAATCAAGAAGTATTTAATAAATTGATTGATTAATAAGTAGTAGATTTGCGGTTTACAATAAACCTGTTCCCTCCATACCTATTCTCTCTTTTCTGGATAATAATTATATTTTCCTATGCTTTCTGTCTTTCCTCTGTTATCTTTTACTATTAGACCAAGCGTGAAAAAAGAATGGGTGCATCTCATAGCAAGCAAAAATACTTTTTTTCTATATATTCCCAGAACCCAGATCCCAGAAGGCTGCAGGACTCGCAGTTTCAGTCTGTGGAGCCACTGTAAGACCCGAAGGGAGTAAATCCCGGAAGGCGGGTACTATGTTAACGCAGCTCCTCTGTCAAGAGGCAACAGAAAGCCCCTACCAGCAATGTGAGGGAATGCCGCGCTGTCTCATAGAGCAGCGTCGGGAGGATGTCAATAACTATAATATAAGATAAATGTAAAGTTTTACAAATAAAGGCCAAATATGCAAAATATGAGTTTAGAGCAAATATCTGTCCAATTAGATAGTGAAAATTCTCGCGATCGCCTCCTTGCCCTGGCCCATCTAAGAGAAGTATCTGCTACTGAGGCAGTACCTTTGATTAAAAAAGTATTGAATGATCCAAATTTACCAGTACGCTCCATGGCAGTATTTGCCCTGGGTATAAAACAGACAGAGGAATGCTACTCAATTTTAGTAGAATTGTTAGAAAAAGATGCAGATTATGGCATTCGCGCTGATGCGGCGGGGGCGTTAGGTTATCTAGAGGATATTAGAGCTTTTGAACCCTTAGCGAGAGCATTTTATGAAGATACCAGTTGGTTAGTACGTTTCAGTGCGGCAGTTTCTCTGGGAAACCTGAAAGATCCACGCGCCCATAATTTATTGATAGAAGCTTTAGATAATCAGGAGATGGTGATACAACAAGCAGCGATCGCGGCTTTAGGAGAAATTGGAGACTTAGAAGCAGTGGAGCATATTCTCAAATTTGCCCTTTCCGAAGATTGGTTAATTCGCCAACGTTTAGGAGAAGCTTTAGGAAATATGCCTACTCCTAAGAGTATATCTGCCTTGAAATATTTAGAAAAAGATAGTCATCCTCAAGTATCTCAAGCAGCAAGCATATCTCTGCAACGTTTATCTGCAGTAGGTTTATAACTATTAGCTATAAGAAAGGTGTAATTAAACGAAAACCAATATGGGTTGTTCCTGTATCAGGCGCTTGAGACTCTCTGGCAGCAGGTCTATAGCGACTACAATAATTTTTAGCACAGAGGTGTGAACCACCTTTAATCACGTGTACGGCACCCTCGGCAGGTTTTTTGGGGTCAAAACTTTCCGCTTGTCTGGGACCTTGTGGATTAACGCTATGAGCCATGTCCTTTCGTTCAACCCGATACCAATCGGCAGTCCATTCCCAAACGTTACCTGTCATGTCATATAAACCGTAACCATTCGCCGTGAAGGAACCAACGGGAGCAGTTCCCAAATAGCCATCCGCTTTGGTATTTAGAAAGGGAAAAAATCCTTGCCAGGTGTTGGCTTTTTTAGCAGAATATTCTTGACCCCAGCTATAAGTAGATTCTTTTAAACCACCTCTGGCAGCATATTCCCATTGAGCTTCCGTGGGAAGTTGTTTTCCTGCCCACTTGGCGTAAGCTAAGGCATCTTCGTAGGCAATATGAACAACGGGATGGTTTGCTTTCCCGCTAATATTACTATCGGGCCCGTAGGGATGTTGCCAGTTTGCTCCCACAACCCAATGCCACCAACTCAGATAAGCGACTTGTTGAATGCCTTCTGCGGGAGGTTCAAAAACAATAGAACCAGGCGATCGCTCCTCATCTGGTAAATCAGGAAATTGTGATTTTGATAGAGGACGTTCGGCGACGGTAACGTAACCTGTATCTTCAACAAACTTGGTAAATTCGGCGTTAGTAATTTCGTGGGAGTCAATGCAAAATGAACTGACAGTCACATTTTCTACAGGTAGTTCTTCGATAAATTCTGGTTTATCTGAACCCATTTTGAACTCTCCTCCGGGAATGAATTCCATATTTTGGGGACAAGTAGAAGAGGGTACGGCAAATGCACTCGGACTAAAAATAGTAACGGCAAGAATAAAAACACTGAGAACAATTAAGAGTTTTTGAATATAATTTTGAGAATTATTCATAATTTGAGTCGTAGAATCTTTTTTCTGATGTGGAGAATAGCTTTTATATAGAGAACAGTCGTCATTGCGACGATAGGAAGCAATCTCAGGGGTGTGCGGATATTGCTTTCTTCCACAGAGTGTAAGTCGCAATGACTTGAGTATAGTAATTATGGAGATTTGATATGAACAAAGAAACTTCATTTATTTAATATGAGAGGGAAAAACTCCCGACTGACTACAGCCAGGAAGTTCAGTCGAACTTAGGTTAGTAAGTTAATCTGACCGGTAAAAGTTTAATATTGCTATAAATTGACATATTTTTGTTAGTCCTAGTTTGTAAGGTTTATTCTTCCGAGTAATTAGGGTGAGCAATGCTCACCCAATTGGGTCACTCAACCCGCCCCATCGAAACTAAATTCATTAGCTACTTAGGCATTCGATCCGGCTGTTGGATAACCTACGTTTTTCCTACCTCATGGGTAAGTCCTGTGAATAGCGATCGCTACTTAGTTGAATAATGTTTCTCAAGCTGCTGAATGATTATGTCCCAGAAGTCTTCATTACTCATATCTTCCGAAGCTTGGTAGGGTTCAATTGAATCTCCAAGCTCAACTTTCACAGTGTTAATCGTCCCGTCGAACTCAAAGGGAGCGCGTTCGGCATAGTCTAGGGAAACTGGTGCCCCCAGATCCGTGCCCACATCAAAGGTTTCACTGGCACTGAAGGCTCCGATGACGACTTGTTCGATAGTGGTTCGGCCGACTTCATCACCATCCACTCGTATAACCACTTCACCTGTAACCACTTCACCTGCTTCCTCTAAACTCTCAATGGTTGTTTCTACTTCAATGGTGTGATGACCATCAGAGAGCGGTGCATCTGATGCAGCCTTATAACGATCTAGGAGCAGCATATTGTACTCGTACTTGAGAATTCCGTCGTCCATAAACAAGCTCACACCGCCACCGGAACCTCCCAAGGCATAGAGAACGCCGGAAGTATTTTTTTTCAGATCGACATCGATCGTAACCAGGTTGCTTTGACGACCTAGACCCGGTGCAGTGAATTCAGGCATACGAGTTGTGCCTTCATCAAAGACCCAGCTAGTGTAGGGACTCGCGATCCGGTCTTCGGTATGAATGTTGATCCACAGGCTGCCCCCAATGGGGAATGCCAAGTTATTTTCTGCCTCTTCCAAGAACCGTTTTTTCATTTCCTTCAATTTCTCTGGGTACTGAGCTGCCAGATCGTGCATTTGAGTGAAGTCCTCGGTAATGTGATACAGTTCCCAATCGTCCTGAGTGGAATCCCACTCTTTTAATTTGGCTGCTGATTCAGCTGTATTCCAGGGTTCCTGAGGACCGAAGGTGCAGGCATACCAGCCATCCTCATAGATGCCTCGGCTGCCGAAGTTCTCAAAATACTGAACCTTCTTTTGACCCGGTGCGTTGGCATCGTCGAAGGTGTACTTCATGCTAATCCCATCGAGGGGAGTTTGCTTGAAGCCGTAAACCTCTTCAGGGGGGGTAATGCCCAGGATATCGTAGATAGTTGGAGCGATATCGTTAACATGGTGGAACTGAGACCGGATGGTTTTATTCCTGGTGATGCCATCGGGCTTGTTGAACTCCTTAGGCCAGGAGATTACCATGGGGTTGCGGGTGCCACCGAAGTGGGAAGCAACTAGCTTGGTATAACGGAAGGGGGCATCCCCTGCCCAGGCCCAACCCGCGTGGTACATATTTTCGGTTTGTTTGGTTCCCAGGGCATCAAGTCCGCCTAGTTCCTCAAGAGCATCAAGTTGCTCCTCGACCGTCTTGGTAATTAGGTTCTGGGCAAGAAATTCGCTGATAGTGCCCTCCTGACCTTCGGCACTGGCTCCGTTGTCACCAACAATATAAAAGACGATGGTATTGTCGCGAATGCCCAGATCGTCGAGTTCCGAGATCACCTTACCAGCTTGGGTATCCACATGTTCGAGAAAGCCTGCATAGACCTCCATCAACCGCCGTTGGAAGTCACGTTCCGACTCGGGAATCTCATCCCATGCTGCTATGGTTTCAGGTCGAGGAGTTAGCTCGGCATCTTTTGGAATCCAGTGCAGGACGTCCCGCTGGTTTTCAAAGACTCGCTTTTGGTACTCGTCCCAGCCGTCATCGAATTTACCCTTATACTTATCTGCCCATTTCTTGAAGACGTGGTGAGGACCGTGGGCTGCCCCTGGTGCCCAGTACATCAAGAAGGGTTTGTCGGGAGAATAGGAACGGTGGTGACGCATCCAGGCGATCGCTTTATCCGCCATGTCCTCACTCAGGTGGTAACACTCGTCCTGGAACTGCTCTATCAGGTTGTCACACTCGTCGTGGGGCGGCTCTATGGGGTTGAGGTTCTCATAGAGGCGCGGCTCATACTGAGATGTTTCACCGGCAATGAAGCCGTAGAAATAGTCGAAACCATGCCCAGTAGGCCAGCGATCGAATGGACCCATTGCTGTGGTATCATTGGTTGGGGTATTGTGCCATTTGCCAAAGGCAGAGGTTTTGTAGCCGTATTCGCTCAAAACTTCCGCGATCGTGGCGGAGGTCTTGGGAATAACCCCCAGGTAACCATCCCAGTCCACCGCATATTCTGCGATCGTACCTGATTGGACCCGGTGGTGATTGCGCCCTGTTAAGAGAGCGGCGCGGGTGGGCGAGCAGATGGAGGTAGTGTGAAAGGTGTTATAGGCAATCCCTTCATCCCACAGACGGCTTAGAGTCGGCGTGTGGATCTCGCCACCAAAGGTGTCAGCCTGCCCGAAGCCCACATCATCCAGCATGATAATCAGGATGTTGGGCGGATCTTCGATGGGTATACGGTTCGGTTCCTCGCGCCGTTTCATGGTGGACTCGTCCAAAGTCGGTCCGGCGACGCTGGCTGATGGCACTGGCGGGAATGGCAGGCAGGCTCCCTCAACCGTACAATCAACAGCTTCTTCTGCCAAGACAGTGGGAGTAATACTTCCCAATAGGAGGGAGATGGCGATCGCTACCGCCACTACTCCTTTCAAAATCCGGTTCAAAAAACCGTGAAAAAACATAGATAAAACCTCATAAAAAGGGTTAACACGCATCTCAGGCTGCATCCCAAAACTAATCTGGATAGCCTTGGGATAGTCTGTAGAGTTCCGAGCTAGCGATCGGGACTCTACAGTCTTAGCTGAATTAGAGACGCAAGAGTTTATCAGTCAATGGGTTGTCATCGGTTTTATTTGAGTTTAGCGATCGCAATGACTGCAACTATGTTCCAATTTTTTTGATTAGGATGTCAAAACTATACAAAACTTTCACATCCTAATCTCTAATCGCTAGTTACTCAACTTAACAGTCACTTTATCGAATAACTTCCTGAATTATTGTGTCCCAGAAGTCTTCATTACTCATATCTTCCGAAGTTGGGATGGGCTCCATTTCCGAACTCATCTCTTCCGAAGTTGGGAAAATTGGGAGGGGCACCATTTCCGATAACAATTTGACTTCAACGTTGTTCAAGGTTCCAGTGAAGTCAAAGGGCATTTCATATTCATCGTCAATTACAGGTGTCCCTGTATCAAAGCCCACATCGAAGGTTCCGTCGTTGCTAAATTTAATCTTAAGAGTTTCTTCAAGGCGACCTGTACCAATCTTGTTTCCGTTAGCATAGAGAGTGACTGTTGCTCCAGCACCAGGTTCTTCACTATCAGTGATATATTCTGCCTTAAAGGTAACGTTGCCCGTGGGTAAAGGTTCGGTGGACGGTATCTCATAGCGCTCTATCCCGGCGAGATTGTAGAGGTAAACCAGTTTCTCGTCCTTGATGAATAGTCCAAAACCGCCAAAACGTCCCCCTACGGTGAGCAGTACCCCTTCATCACCTGTCTCAAAGTCCACATCGGCTGTGATGCTGTGGTCCTTGCCTTTCATATTAGGGGCTGTAGTTTCTTTGGTCCGGAAATGATCGGGATAGGTAAAGGTTTTGCGATCTCCGGTAATCGTCGGGCGTAAGGACTCATCAAATCTTTCAAATTTCCTGTCATCCAGGGGAAAGACGTTGTATTTAGAGGCTTCAGCATAGAACAGCTTAATCATTTCATCTAGCTTTTTGGGTCTTCTAGCAGCTAGATCCTTGGCCTGGGAAAAGTCTTTATCAATGTTGTAAAGCTCCCAGTTCATGTGCAGCACATCGATGTCGTCTGGGTTTTCGTCAGCCCAAGGCACACCCCGTATGGCACTTGCCATCCAGCCATTATGGTAGATTCCTTGGTTGCCCACCATCTCAAAATATTGAGTGGTATGCTTAGTCGGGGCAGTAGCGTCATCAAAAGTATACACCAAACTCGTGCCTTCGATGGGCTTTTGATCTACGCCATTGACTTTAACTGGAGCCGGAATACCCACGGCTTCTAAAATAGTCGGGAAAATATCAATGACGTGGCTGAACTGGTAGCGGGTGGTACCAATATCCTTAATCCGAGCCGGCCAAGAAATTGCCATAGCGTTGCGAGTACCGCCAAAGTGGGAAGCAATTTGTTTTGTCCATTGGAAGGGTGTATCCATTGCCCAAGCCCAAGCGGCGGGGAAGTGATTATAGTGCATCTCCCCACCGAGGGTATCCATGGCGGCTAGTTTGTCTTCAAAGGGTTCATCCAATTTGTTAAAAAAGGTTAATTCATTCACAAGTCCTTCAATATCTCCTTCAGCACTGGCACCGTTATCGCCGGCGATGTAGATAATCATTGTGTTATCTAATTCACCGATCTCCTCGATCGCATCAATTACTCGACCGATCTCCTCGTCGGTTTGCTCGGTAAAAGCGGCATAAACTTCCATCATCCGGGCATACAATGCCTGTTCATCAGTCGTTAAAGAATCCCAGGCGGGTAAATCATCCTCAGGACGAGGGGTTAGTTGAGCATCTTTGGGAATTACTCCTAACGTCTTCTGTCTCTCAAAGGTCTTTTCGCGGAATTTATCCCACCCCATACTGAACATACTTTCACCATTGTTATCTTGTTTATATTTGTCATATTTGTCGAGCCATTTTTGAGGAACTTGGTGAGGGGCGTGGGTAGCACCAGTGGCGAAATAAGCCAGGAAGGGTTTTTCCGGTATCAGGGCTTTTTGAGTCTTGATGTAGTTGATCGCATGATCGGCTAAATCAGTGTTGAAGTGATAAGTGGTACCATCGGCGTTGGTTGCCGGGGGTATAACACGGGTTGTATTTTCAATTATGGGAGGGTGGTATTGGTCAACATCGCCCCCGATAAACCCATAGAAGTAGTCAAACCCTAAGCCTGTAGGCCAATGTTCAAATGGTCCAGCTTCCGAGACTTCCCACTCTGGAACGTTATGGTTTTTGCCAAACCAGGCGGTGCCATAACCATAAGCCTGAAGGACTTTGGCAAAGGTGGCGGCATTTTGGGGAATAATACTGTTATATCCAGGGTATCCCGTTGAGCCATTAGTCAGGGCACCAGTAGCTACGGAGTGGTGGTTTCGTCCGGTAAGTAGGGCAGCTCGTGTGGGGGAACACATTGCAGTGGTGTGGAATTTGGTATAGCGCAAGCCATTGTCCGCCACCCGATCCATCGCCGGGGTGTTAATCATCGGGACTTCCTTCTTTTTACCCATCTTACCCTTAATAGTCGTAATCGGGCTACCAAAAGTACCGAATTGACCATAGCCAACGTCATCCAGCATCACCACCAAGATATTGGGGGCATTTTCTATACCAAAGTTAGAAGGCAGTTTCAGTTGCAGGTCATCAGCTACAGAGTCGTTAGCATCAGTAGTTAGCCCGACTTTACCCGAAAATGGGGCGTCGGGATGGGGCAGAATTTGCTGTGCCATTACTGGTGGGACAGTTGTTGTGAGGATGAGAGATGTTGCGATGGTAAACGCCACAACGCCTCTCACCATTCGGTGCAAAAGACCATTGAAAAACATAGATAAAACCTCATAAAAGGGGTTAACACAATCTCAGGCCACACCCCAAAACACAATCTAGTCTTGGGATGGGCTGTAGAGTCCCGAACGCTAGCTCGGAACCCTAAAGCCCATCCCAAAACACAATCTAGTCTTGGGATGGGCTGTAGAGTCCCGAACGCTAGCTCGGAACCCTAAAGCCTTGGCTGAATTAGAGATGCAAGAGTTTATCAGTCAATATGTTGTCATCAGTTTTCCAGGGCAATAATTCTATGAGGGTGGGTCATTTCAGTGATCAGTTATCAGTGATCAGTTATCAGTGAACCTCCGACTAAACTCGGAGGCTTGAAATACTGAATTAAATATTCTCTTGGTTGATTGGATATGGTTAGGTCACCTATCCATCCCACCCTTCGGGAAGCTCCGCTTTTCATGTCGCGCAGCGTTTCATGTCGGCTCTTAGCCGAAAACGACCGCTTTTTCATCCCCTATCCAAGGGGAGGCTTTAGACCTCGTTTTTTGGTATTACCCACCCTACAAATGACCTACAGATGACCAGGTTCAGAGCTAGTCGCCCGTGCTCACGCTAATCTCATCAATGATTTCATCAATAACCTTGTCAAGATCGGAGCTAAAGGGAGCCTGACTGGGAGGATATTGTTCAAAGGTATCCAGGTATTTCTGGACAATGCCAAACGCTGGCAGCAACATATAAGTCCGGCGAGAATACCAATCGTTGTAATTATTGGAATCTGTATCTGCCCGTTCATAAGGATCGCGACGTAAGTTAAATAGCTTAGGTAGACGTAACTTCACAAATGGCTCCCGCCAAACGTCGAAATAGTGTGCCCGTTGTTCGGCGAAGACTACTTTCCAATCCCCAAGGCGAACCCCTGGTAGTTGAGCTTCATCATTGAAGTAGATGAAGCCTGGACGTCGCCCACGTTGATTCTCAGGATTTGTCAAGTAGGACAGTTGATTATACCCATCTAGATAAGTTCCACAGAACTTGGTCGAGCCATCTTCAGGACAATCCTGTTTCAAGCTTTCTTTCAGGTCATCTACACCTGCTGCTGCCATCAGCGTTGGTACCCAGTCCAAGTGAGAGAAAATTTCGTGAGAAACAGTTCCCGCAGGAATATGACCAGGCCAACGTACCAAAGTCGGAACGCGATAACCAGCTTCCCAGTTGGTGTTCTTCTCACCTCGGAAGGGACTCAAACCACCATCAGGCCACATATTATAATGGGGGCCGTTGTCAGTGGTGTAGATAACAATGGTATTGTCTGCAATGTCTAGATTGTCCAGCAGCTCTAGCAACTCTCCCACATGACCATCATGCTCTAACATTCCATCGCCGTAGAAGCCCTGGCCACTAATTCCCTCTACATCATCATCAATATGGGTATAGAAGTGCATCCGAGTTGAGTTAAACCAGGTAAAGAACGGTTGATTGTTGGTAGCAGCGTTGGTGATAAACTGCTTGGTTCGGTTCAGGAACTCCCGATCGACAGTCTTCATCCGCTCGATATTCAGGGGTCCAGTGTCTTCGCAGGTTTGATAGCCCAAAGGACCGAAGCGCTTAAGTGTGTCTTCAGGCATGAGATTTTCATCGTAGACATCTGATGCCTTGCAGTCGAGAACCCCACGAGGGCCGATGATCTTAGAAAATACGCCATCTGGCCCACCTGGATAGTCTACGTTTTCTGGCTCTTCTTCTGCATTCAAGTGATAGAGGTTGCCAAAAAATTCGTCAAAACCATGGACAGTCGGCAGAAACTTGTTCAAATCTCCAAGGTGGTTTTTACCAAACTGTCCCGATACATAGCCCAGAGGCTTCAACATTTCTGCTAAGGTCGGATCTTCGTCCTGAAGACCAAAGGGGGCTCCAGGGAAACCGACTTTTAGTAAGCCAGTTCGCAGACCACTTTGTCCGGTGATAAATGCCGCCCTACCTGCAGTACAGCTTTGTTCGGCGTAGTAGTCGGTGAACAGCATTCCATCTTTGGCAATGCTATCAATATTAGGGGTGTCGTAACCCACAATGCCTTTTTCATAGGCACTGATATTTGTCCAGCCGATGTCATCGCCCATAATCACAAGGATATTGGGTTTAGTCGTGGTTTCTTGAGCAAAAGCTGGTGCTGTTGGGAGCCAAGGTAAAATTCCTGACACCACAAGCAATAGGGACATCGCCATAGCGACACCCATTTTCATCATTCGTTGCACGAAAATAATCTCCTTAATTAATTTTTAAGTAGGTAGGCGTAAATAAACCTCACTATGTAACAAAATGTTAAAGCAGTTGGAACCCTTGAGATTGCTTCCTTCCGCACAAAGCGACCGTCGCTGCGGACGTACTTGTAATTTTTTTCACTTACCTACTGAGGTTAAAAAACTTATCTCACAGTTAAAGGAATCAAAAGCCAGCTATCAGCTTTGAGCATTTTCTAGCGCTTGAGTAACCTTGATTGAATAAACACCCTTGAATTGATCTATCGAATTAGGATGGGTCATACCCATTCCGTAGCATCACAGAGTAATCCGAAGATTTCTAAAGTTACTTTAGTGGTAATTTATCTCTGTGGATAATCAAAAATTGAAACTTTCTCAGTTATACAAATTAAGTAACTAAGTTGAATTTAATATTAGTTTTACTTATAACTGGTTTGATTATTTTTTTTGATGGAGTGGTGTAAAAGTAAGTTGATTGATGAATATAAAAAATAGTAAAACTACTCAGGATCATCTTGAGTATGGGACAAGCAATCATAATATTGTCTCCAAATCCTTTACAGATGTGGATGCTTTCCAAGAGTTTTTTGCCTATCGTGGGGTGGAAATAATACAACTTACTCCTGGTTCTCTTGAAGGTAGTTTTTTCTCTATTCAGGTTGGTGACATATATTTCATATATCTTCAGACAAATCAGGGGACTCAAGCTTTTGGCGATAAATTGAAAGAATATCGCAGTTTTTCCATAGTCTGGTTCGATAATAAAGGGGAATTTCACTCCTACCATCACCTCATTAACCCTAAAAGGACTATTTTTGGTTTCAATGGAATGGAAACTACATTAGTAGTTTCTCAAGGTGGAGTGATGATCGACATTTATATTCCTTTGAAAACTTTTCATACTTATGCAGACAAACTACAACGCCACGATCTTGATGATAGTTTCCTGAGTAAAAATCATGTGAATTTGTTACCAACTGGGATGAATGAAATTAAAGATTACCTGAAACAACTATTTTGGTTAGCACTACACGAACCAAATTGGTTACAAAAACCTCACATCGAGAAACTCATTACTGATGATTTCCTTCCTTTGTTAATTAGTCATATTCCCATTAAGTTAAATTCTAAGTCTTTTCTCAAACCTTCCCGAAGAGAACAGTTGATTGCCCTAGCAGAGCAAAAAATGTTAGCACACTTGGAAACACCTCTGACTTTAAAACAACTAGCTGAAAATTTAGGGTGTAGCAGTCGTGCGTTATCTTTTGGTTTTAAAGATTTATTTGGCGTGAGTCCAATGCGCTATCTCAAGATACGACGACTTAATGCAGTGCGAAAACACCTCAAAGCAAGCGAACCCGAAAATTGTACTATAAGCATCCTCGCCAGTGAATTTGGGTTTTACAGTCCATGTCATTTTACTCAAGATTACAAAACTATGTTTGGGGAGTTGCCTTCAGAGACATTGCGAAAGACTGCAAAAAGTTAGTTTGGGTGTGGATGGTTAACGAAGTCAGAAGTTAGAAGTCAGAAATAAGAAGTTGTTTTTGTAAAGGGGATGAGAGCAAAATTCCAAAAACGTTTCCCCTTAAAAGGCGGGGTTGAGCGACCCAATTATTTTGATAAAATATCTCTGGAAATTATATCATACCTAGTTAAATACTTATAAATAAATTTATTTGCTCACAACAGAAATATTTTTGTTTAATTTGGTATTATCTAGTTACAGAGATATATAAATTACCTCAAGATGATTAACTTTAATACCCCAAAAAATAACTATCGTAAATTAGCAATTTTATGCACAGTTATTTTAATATTTTTCCTGAGTTCTTGTAGACCAGCACCATCAAATTATCAATCTCGTCTGGTAGTTTCCACACCAAGCGATGCTTCTACTTTTAACTATCCATTAAATCAGTCAGCATATAGTGTTTTTGGTTATATTTATGACGGCTTAATTATTGAAAATGGTGTAACAGGAGAATTAGAACCAGCATTAGCTGAATCTTGGGAAGTTTCCGAAGACGGACAAACAATAGTTATTACTTTACAAGAAAATTTGAAGTGGTCAGATGGAGAACCTTTAACTGTTGATGATGTGGTATTTTCCTATAACGAAATATATCTCAATGATAAAATTCCTAGCAGCTTTAAAGATATTCTCAGAATCGGTCAAAGTGGTGCTTTACCAACAGTAAAAAAAATCGATAATCTCCGTGTAGAATTTTCTACCCCCGAACCTTTTGCTCCTTTTGTCAGATATGCCGGAGGATTACCTATTCTACCTGCTCATGTTTTAAAAGAATCAGTTCGTACTACTAACTCGGAAGGAGAATTAAACTATCTCACAAAATGGGGAACTGATACCCCAGTCACAGAAATTGTTGGTAATGGTATGTATCGCATCAAAAGTTATACTCCAAATCAACGAATTATTTTAGAAAAAAATCCATTTTACTGGCGCAAAGATGATCGGGGAAATAACCTGCCTTATATTGAAAATATTGTCTGGCAAGTCATCGAAAACACAGATAACCAACTATTAAATTTTCGTTCTGGAGAACTAGATACAATTCAAGTAGCAGCAGAAATGTATCCTCTGTTAAAACGAGAAGAAAAACGAGGCAAATATACTATTTATAATGGCGGTCCTACATCTGCTTCTAGCTTTATTTCTTTTAATTTGAATGAGGCAAAGAATGCTCAAGGTCAACCATTTGTCAAACCCTTTAAATCTCGATGGTTTAATAATAAAACTTTTCGTCAAGCGATCGCCTATGGAATTAATAGGGAAGCAATGACCAATAATATATACCGTGGATTAGGTGCGCCCCAATATTCACCAATTCCAGTCACCAGTCCTTTTTATTTCTCTCCTGAAGAAGGCTTAAAAATTTACAACTATAACCCAGAAAAAGCCAAAGAACTTTTACTGAGTGCTGGCTTTAAATATAATCAAAATGGTGAATTATTAGACAGTGAAGATAATAGAGTAGAATTCAATTTATTATCAAGTGCGGGTCGGAAAGTTAGAGAACAAATGGCAACACAAATTAATCAAGATTTAGCCAAAATAGGTATTAAAGTAAATATGCAGTTTCTTAGTTTCAATACTTATGTAGAAAGACTATCTTTATCCAGAGATTGGGAAGCTTATCTAGGAGGTTTTATCGGAGGAAGTATTGAACCTCATGGTGGTTATAATATTTGGTCTGTCAATGGTAGATTACACACTTTTAATCAAGGACCTCAACCTGGAGAAGACAACATAGAAGGTTGGAAAATTAATGATTGGGAACAAGAAATAGACCACCTTTATATTAGAGCGTCTCAAGTGCTAGATGAAGAAAAACGAAAAGAAATTTATGGTCAAGCACAGCAAATTATTGCTGAGGAATTACCTTTTATATATATGGTCAATCCTCTAGAATTTGAAGCTATACGAAATCGGATTAAAGGAATTCAATATACTGAACTTTCCGGAGGTTTTTGGAATTTATATGAACTCCAAATTTCTGAGTAAAGAAGGAAGAAGGAAGAAGGAAAAAGGAAGAAGCAAGAAGGAAGAATCTTATATTTATATTGTTTAAGTTTTAAGCTTTTGATATCATGTCCGTTTATATCGTTTGTGTAAACCCAAGGGTGAATATCTACAGGAA
>NZ_RCBY01000173.1 GCF_003838195.1 Okeania hirsuta | reverse complement strand
GGTAAACTACCTTGGGTAGGATTAACTGCTGCAATTTTAGTTTATTTACAAAGTTTACTCGGTGGGTTGGTTGCTTCTCAGTGGGCATTGCATCAATGTTTTGGAGTGGCGGAACTTTGTAAAATAATGAATAGTCATATTGCTGGTGTTGTTCCTCCGACTTTAGCAACATTAGCATTGGTAGTAATGGCGTGGCGCACCTCTGCCTTACATCCGCTGCTGCGAAAGTTAGCAAACTGGTCTGGTTTATTAGTATTAGCTCAGATTAGTTTGGGGGTTATGACCTTCCGGTTACGTCTGCAAATTGAGTTATTGACCGTATCTCACCAAGCTGTAGGAGCAGCATTATTAGGAACTTTAGTCGCATTTACTGTTATTGCTTTACGCGATCGACAATTTGCAAAAGCTTAAAAAAGCAGTCAGCAGTCAGCAGTCAGCAGTAAACTTTTAGAAAGGGATTGAAACCTCGTTCTAAACCTTCCGGTTTATAGAACTGGGGATTTAAACCCAGACCTATAAAAGCTGATAGCTGTTTGCGCAGCATTCCGTCAGGAAATGCTAAAAGCTAGTTAATTGTCAAGATAGATACAGTAATATAGCCCTCTTTTGTGAGTTATTAGATTACAGGACTTACGCAAATTTACCTTGAAAACGCCATCTGTAGGGGCGAATGGCATTTGCGTTACGCAAAGCTCCGCTAACGCCCTCACTCGATTTAGTGTCCGTTTACAGCACTGTCAGCTATCGGTGAGTACAGAACTAGCGGGCAAGATGCCCGCACTACAAGAATTTCACCGTAGATCGTTTGCCCGAAATATGCTGTATAACTATTCAACCGGACTAAATTTTTCAAACTGACTAACACCACAAATTAACTGGTACTAATATCCGTTTTTATTTGCTCATAAACTTTAGACTACGGAAACAAAAATCAGTTAAAACACAAAATTAACAAACTAAGAATCTATGCAAGAAGTTATTTCTCATCATCTTCCACGACGCCATGATAATATCCTACAAGTATTCAAAAGCTATTATCAACTAACAAAACCTAGAATTATTCTACTGCTACTAATTACAACAGCAGCCGGAATGTGGTTGGGAGCAAAAGGAGAAGTCTCTCCACTTCTATTATTCGTGACATTAATAGGTGGTGCATTAGCTTCTGGTGCAGCTAACGCTATTAACTGCATCTACGACAGCGATATTGACTATATTATGGAGCGTACTCGCTGGCGTCCTATTCCTTCTGGGAGAGTAAAACCACGCGATGCTTTAATTTTTGCATTCACTCTAGCAGCTACATCATTTACTTTGCTCACAGTCTTTGCTAATTTACTGGCAGCACTTTTGGCAATGTCTGGAATCGTTTTCTACGTTGGTATTTACACCCACTGGTTAAAACGTCATAGCGTACAAAATATTGTAATTGGCGGTGCTGCTGGTGCTATTCCCCCATTAGTAGGTTGGGCTGCGGTTACAGGAGAATTGAGTTGGGCAGCTTGGTTACTATTTGCGATTATCTTTATCTGGACTCCTCCTCATTTTTGGGCTTTGGCAATCTATATTCGCGATGAATACAAGGAAGTGGGTGTGCCGATGTTACCTGTGATTGAAGGAAATGAGGAAACAGCAAGACAGATTTGGGTTTACAGTCTGATTTTGATTCCGATGACGTTGTTGCTAGTTTATCCGTTGCACGCTAGTGGAGCAGTTTATGCAGTATTGGCAACTCTCCTCGGTGGAGTCTTTATCCAGAAAGCTTGGTTATTATTAAAAGAACCTTCCAATAGAGACGTAGCGCGATCGCTGTTTAAGTATTCTATCTACTACATGATGTTATTGTGTTTAGTTATGGTGATTGACAGTTTACCTTTTACTCGCGGAATTACTACTGCTGTAGCAGATAATTTGCAAACTTTTATTGGTAGTGCGATCGCAATTTTATCCTAGTTTTCATTAAACAGTAATTAAACAATAAAAATCCAGATTTGAGGTAGGCATTTTGCCTGCCTTTTAGTTTGACAATTTGTAGTTTGATAAAGACCAAGAATTAGGTTATAATATTAAATTGTTTTTTATACTAACCTTATTATTTTATTTTGGGTATTTATTCTCCCACACTTCCCTTTTATAGAAAAATTAACTAATCTTGTGTATAAGCTAAAAATCATTTAGATTTTATATTGCATCTTAACCTGTTGCTTTTAACAAAAATTAAATATATAGTTGTTTAAATGCTAAATATCTTATCACTTTAGGAATTTAGATTATGCATACTTTACTATATTCAGGACTACCGACATTGATGGTTGGAGTCTCAGGTTCCGAGTCCTCAGAGGCTGATAAATACAAAGTTCTTATACAGAGATTACATAATAATACATGGTATGTTGCTAGTACCATTTTGATGCAGTCAATTCTAACAGCTATCTTAACAGAAGCTATTTACCATTTCGGTATTCGTTCTTGGCTACAAAGATACTGTATTAAACTATGGATGAAAAGGAGAAATCTTACTCCTATTAAACAAAAGATTAGTGTTTTTCAACGTTCCATAGGGACAGGTAATGGATCAAATCTTTATTCTCTTCCCTATCAACAGCTATGTGGTCAAATTGCCAATGCTTTACGGAATCAATTGGAGTCTGGAGAGGGTGATTTATTAGATATATTTGCTTACAATGTACCTCCAGAAAATTTAGAAAGATTAAAAAATCAAAATGCTCAAAACTTATCGAACGAGGAACAAGGCAATTTATCTATTATAAAAGAACAGGTATTTTATCAGGCAGATATAGGTCTTGACGATCTTCAAATCACTCTAGCTGAGTTTTGGTTCCAAGTAGACTATATTTTCTCAATCGTGATCAGTTTTGTAATTTTAGAGTTATTATTAACAGTTCCCACTACGCTTTCGGTTGGAGATAATCCTGCGGAAACTATATTGACTATTTCTGTTTCTATAATATCAGGATTTTTAGCGCCGACAATTCGTAATTTATTCGTCAATATACTTTACAAGAAATAGAAAAATTTTGCTGTTAAATATTAACAATATCTGAAAATGCTCAACGACAACAATGCAGAAAGATAAAATAATAACCATCCGAAAAAATATATATGCAATCAAAGAAAAAGTTGATGGTAAAACTGAGATACCTTATGGTGACATAATTATTCTAGTTCATGGATATAATGTTTCGGAAGAAGGAGCGAAAGAAGCATACACAAAGTTTCAAGAAAACTTTAGTAAATACTCTAGTCAATTATCAAAACTCAACAAAGCCATCCATTATTTTTTGTGGCCTTCTGATAAACCTAATAAACTTGATAGTATATTATCTTATTTTAAAACAGTAAATACCGCTAAAGTTTGTGGAGAAAGGTTTGCTAAATATTTAAACAAATTAAATTTAATTTCCACAAGTAATGAGCAACCTCGTATTACATTAATAGGACACTCTTTAGGCTGTCGTTTATTACTTGAAGCTTTAAAAAAGACAGTAAATACTAACCTTAGATTGGAAGTTTTCTTAATGGCTCCTGCTGTTCCAGTGTCTATGGTACAACCAGATAAACAGTTAAATCCAAGTATTTCTTCTACAGAAAAATATAGTATCTTATACTCAAAAAAAGATGATGTTTTAAAATGGACTTTTCCTCTAGGTCAAAAATTAGCAGGAGAAGGATTTGATGAGGCTGTAGGTTTAAAAGGAAACCCCCATAAGGGAGTTTGGTCTAATACTAAAGAAACAACCTACGGTCATAGTGATTACTGGAAAGGAGAAGAATCAGCGGAGTGGATTGCTGCAAAATTAGGAGTTCTGAAAACTTTTTCGAGAAAGCTAAAATTACAGCGACCAACACCAGCATTTGAGGCTAGAGATTTAAAATGGCGAAAAATTTCATGGAGGTCAATCTAGCTTGATATTTTTATTAGACAAAACCCTGTCTTGAGTACCTACTAATCCTTTGGGAAAGCTACTATTTAATGCTGTTTTCCCTTCTTTACTGTTATCTATTCCCTTTTTAATAGTACTTAGTCTCCACAGTCCAGATAAAAATTTTATATTATTGACTTACAAATTTTACAATATATACCTTAAAGATAATTATGACTTTATCTACTATCATCAACATCGCAATCACCCTCATTTTTATTTATTTGGCTTCTAGTTTTATCATTTTTGCAATTCAGGAAAAAATTATTTTATTCTTTAACTTAAAAGCTAAGAACTTAAAGCAAGTTATTTATGGCTTGTTAGGAGAAGAACAACAAAAAGGGAGTTTTTCTCTTACAGAAAGATTTTATGAAAAATATTTAAACTTGCCTCTTAACCCATCTCTATCATCAAAGCGACAACAAGAAAAAGGAGGAAAATTACAGGCAGGAAAACTATCAAAATCTATGGGACCAGAACAAATACCTGCTGAACAATTTGTTGCTGATTTAATAACCGTAGTAGCAGAAGAATTAAAATATGAAGATAAAGATTTCTATAATAAGTATGAATTAACCAAAATCATTGAAGATATTAATGGCAGCGATTGTCGTTTTTCTGAAAAAATGAAACGAGACCTTTCTGCAATGCTACAAAGAGCTATCAATAGATTTGAAGACAAAGGAGAGCAACTTAAATATTTAGATCAACAACTTCAATCTTGGTATGATATGTCAATAGAATATGCTTTAGAAATTTACGATAAAAAAAGGCAATACATTTCTATTATATTATCTGTAATAGTTGTTTTGATGTTCAATATTGACACAGTAAACATTATCGATAATTTATCAAAAAGCGAAATTACCTCAACCCTAAGTAATAAAATAACGGAAGTAATAGTCTCAAATTCTGAATCAAATTCATGTTCGCAGGTCAATGACGAGACCAAATTTCAAACTTGTATTCAAGAACAATTCGCTACGACTTTTATGGCCTTGGATGGAATTGATAATTTGCCAATTGGATGGAATTTTTCAGAACCACTAAAAGAACAGTTTACACCCTTTAATTTTCCTCATATTATTAAAGCCATTACAGGATGGATTATAAGTATTATTGCAATTTCTCAAGGAGCGCCTTTTTGGTTTGGAATTCTGAATAATTTAATTGATTTTAAATCAAATAAATCAGCAAAAAATTAATGTAGTGTTAGCAACTTACCTCAGTGCAATTTTTATATCATGTGCCCCCTTCGGGGGAGCTACGCTTACGGTAAAACAGTTATAATAGGGCTTCGTAGTTTTGCTCTAGCCCTAATATCAAACCCCGTAGCATCGGTGTTATTCAGTGTTAAAGATAAGAGTTTATATTGTAGGGGAATGGCAATTTGCTAAGGCAACATCCAAAAGGCGATCGCTGCCACACAAAAAACAATTAAGTTTTTTGCCAAGACATTAACAGAATTATTACTGCGACAAAAATCTGCTTCCAACAGAGCAAAAAATGCTTGGAATTATATCTTAAAAAAACAGGCGTTGCATAATCTAGAGGAGAGTGGGGGGGGTGCTTTCAGGTCGCAGAGGATGTCAATTAGATGATATTGCTAAGTTTGTATATAAAATTCTTCTGGATAAATTCCCCAATTTACCCAACTAATAGCTTCTTTCGCCGAGTTTATATCAGGAGGTACCCTTAAAGTATGAATATTTCCCGTGCTTGGACAAATCATTTTTAAGATTAATATTGGCTCAATATCGGCATCATCATCTATTCTTAAGAGAGTATATTCTTGCCATGTATCTATTTCTAAAGTTTGTAAATCTTGGCAAATTTTCTCATAACCAATTTCCTGAATTAATACTCGTCTGAGTTCAGCATTTTTTGTAGATAAAAGCCATTTTGCCTCCCATTTTTGAGGAGAGAATATTCCATATTCTTCTGGTAGTCTCACACCATGATTAGCATATAAACTATAACCATCAGCAAATTCAATAGCTGGTGTGCCTTCCGCATGGGGGCGATATTCATCATCCAAGAATAACTTTCTAGGGCGATCGCAAATAATACACAGATGTCTCAAAGGATATATCCAACCACAGTTTCTGACAATAGACTCTAATACTTGCCAGTCGTCTGAATTATAATCACAATTAATCACAGAAATACAAAAATCTATCCAAGCAACATAACTACTCCATAATTCTGTAGGAATAGGATAACTCCACAAACACAACAATTTAATTGAAATATCAGAAACTATTTCTTGCCATTTTTCTTCTATTTGAGAGTAAAGAATATGACTCCAAAGATCCTCTGGTTTTAATGACTCTTCTGTTAATGAACTGTTAGTATCTTCCCGAATTTTGCTATCTATTTCTTCACATAATTTATCGGTAATTTGCAACTTTAGTTGTTCTCTCAAAAGTTGCCATCTATCTCCGAAAATGTGACGATGACCATAGTCATCTTTGCTTTCCCATCGTTGCCAAATGACACTAAGTAGAGTGTCAAAAGCTGCATAGGGGCTTTCACAAAAAAGAATCTCTGGATTTGGATCGCCCATTAAATTGTAGGCTAACTGAATCGCTTTAGTAGCTTTTTGACGATTAATAGGTTGGGTAGAATGTGCTATTGTATGCCACTTTTTCCGATAAACTGGAATGAGAGTTTCTTGGTCAGGTGTCAGTTTAGTAATCAGTTTTTTCATCTTTTAGGGAACAGGGAACAGGGAACAGGGAACACAGAAGAAGAAAAAAACATATCATATGAATATAATAATTGCTATATTCTATACTTTTAAGGAACATCTCAATTCTTACAACTCATTCGGTGATTGCTATAGCATTATAAGAATTAGTTAGGATATTTTTCAATTTTTAGGGAACAGGGAACAGGGAACAGGGAACACAGAAGAAGAAAAAAACATATCATATGAATATAATAATTGCTATATTCTATACTTTAAGAATTAGTTAGGATATTTTTCAATTTTTAGGGAACAGGGAACAGGGAACAGGGAACACAGAAGAAGAAAAAAACATATCATATGAATATAATAATTGCTATATTCTATACTTTAAGAATTAGTTAGGATATTTTTCAATATTCCCTAGCGCGTAGCGCTATAAAAGCTTATGAACCAAGACAGAATTATATTATGGTATCGTAACGACCTACGCATCCATGACCATGAACCCCTCGATCAAGCAATAAAAACTCAGGCTCAAATTATTCCTATTTATTGCTTCGATCCAAGACAATTTGGTAAGACTAATTTTGGCTTTCCTAAAACAGGTGCATTTAGGGCAAAATTTTTAATTGAAAGTATTGCTGACTTGCGTAATACTCTACAAAAACTAGGTAGTAATTTAATAATTAGTCAACAAAAACCAGAAATAGCAATTCCTCAACTTGCTCAAGAATTAAAAGTTAAATCTGTATTTTTTCATCGAGAAGTTACAGCAGAAGAAATTCAAGTAGAAATAGCACTTCACCAAGCATTAAAACAAATTGGGGTTAAGTTTCAATCATTTTGGGGTCATACACTTTACCATCCTGATGATTTACCTTTTGAAATTAAGCAATTACCAGAAGTATTTACCAGTTTTCGGAAAGAAATAGAAAAAAAATCTACTATAAATCCTACATTTTCAACTCCTAAAAAATTACCATTTTTGCCAGAAGTTGAACTGGGAGAGTTACCTACCTTATCCAAACTCAATCTAGAATTACCACCACAAGATTCACGAGCAGTTTTAGTGTTTAGAGGCGGAGAAACTGCTGGAAAAGAAAGAGTAAAAAATTACTTTTGGCAGCAAGATTGTCTAAAAGTTTATAAAGAAACAAGAAATGGAATGCTAGGGGCAAATTATTCCTCTAAATTTTCTCCTTGGTTAGCTTTAGGATGTTTATCACCTCGTTATATTTATGAACAGGTACAAGAATATGAAGAGCGGAGGGTAAAAAATAATTCCACTTATTGGTTAATATTTGAATTATTATGGCGGGATTATTTCCGATTTATTTGTCAAAAACATGGGAATAAAGTATTTTATAAATCTGGTTTACAAGGAGTAGCTATTCCTTGGCAGGAAGATTGGGAAAAATTTAGAAAATGGCAAGAAGGTAAAACAGGATTTCCTTTAGTAGATGCTAATATGCGCGAACTTTTAATGACAGGTTTTATGTCAAATCGTGGTAGACAAAATGTTGCTAGTTTTCTGACTAAAAATTTAGGAATTAATTGGCAAATGGGTGCTGAATGGTTTGAGTCTTTATTGATAGATTATGATGTTTGTAGTAACTGGGGAAATTGGAATTATACTGCTGGAGTGGGAAATGATGCACGGGGGTTTCGTTATTTTAATATTCCTAAACAGGCAAAAGATTACGACCCCGAAGGAAA
Organism: Okeania hirsuta; assembly: GCF_003838195.1. Lineage (GTDB taxonomy): Bacteria > Cyanobacteriota > Cyanobacteriia > Cyanobacteriales > Microcoleaceae > Okeania > Okeania hirsuta. The sequence continues at coordinate 7,348 of NZ_RCBY01000173.1, read as the reverse complement.
ATATGTTAAACATTGGTTGCCAGAATTAGCAAGAGTACCTGCTCCTAAAATACATGAACCTGGGAAATTATCACCTGCTGAACAAGAGAAGTTTGGTGTAAAAATTGGTATTAATTATCCACAACCAATGATTGATTTGTGGCAGTCTGTTAAGGAGAATGAAAAAATTTATAATTCTGCATTAAAACCCTCAATAAGGAAGCAGAAATATTCAATGGCAGACAGGTATTGATAAATTTGCTCAAATATAGTAAGTAAGTTTTATTATTGTATTGTCTAACAAAATTTTTTGTTTCTCAAAGACTTGACTGTTAATATCAAATATTTCTATTCCTAAAGCAAATTATAATTTAGTAATGGCCAAAATACATATTTGGCAAGAAGAAACTAAAATAATCGATAATTTAGTTCATGTCAGTACCACTATAGAAATGTCAAATCAATCTCAAGTTAATCTTTGGTATCGTTTTTATCTTAAATATCAAGAAGATATAAACACTAACTGTGATTCTTTTGTGATTGCGACAATTTTATTAGCAATGAGTCAAGGTTGCGATTAATTATCCATGGTCAAGTTTCTCAATCTTTACTGGATAATTTTAGATGAATTTCAAGACGCATGGTGCTGCTATCCATTGCAAAAATATACAAAAATTATGGTTCAAGCAGACACAGAAAAAGAATTAGAAAAGCCATTAGGTCAACCACAAGCTATTTCAGCATTTTCAGGTAATTTAGATAGTTTTTTTACTGCTTTTCGTCATAGTCAAGATGTTCATAGAAGAAAAAAACATAATTTATTAGCTGGTTTAATGATACATGGTTTAGATATTCCTATTTCACAAGAAGATTTATTTACTAGAGCGTTGAAAAAATCTACAATAATCGTTTCAACTATTTAGGGACAATATTCATATGATCATTCCCACAGTTTCTTGATGCACTACCCTTAGTCCCAATAGTGTTTTTTCTTCAACTTATAAATTACGCAATCGAGATGTTATTCAAAGTGATTTATCCTCGAATATAATTCAACTTCCTATTAATGCTGATTCTGATCAAGAATGGTTGACATAACAGATTTTTAATAATTAAATTTTTTACATTAAAAGTAGCGATAAATTAATAGTAAAAACCTAATTATCTTTAATAGATTTGAGAAAATGTAGTTCCCAATTCATATAACATTTATCATTTTCTAGATAATAGCCTAAATATGTTTCTATACCTTCGAGAATCTGGTTATAGTTTGCTTGATCAATACCAAAAAGTAACTGGCAGTAATCTACCATACTAGCTACTGAATCAAAACACCAATGATAACTAATAGAAGCATTATGTACCACTTGAAAATTAATGAATTCTAGTTCATCTTTTGTGTTTTCTGTTAAAAAATTACCTTGATGACCCATAGAATTATATTGATCGACAAAAATGTTTAAAAAGTTAGCAACTTTTGAATCTTTTAAAGCATCTGCAATACAAAATATTCCCTTTGTCTTTAATAAACGGTAAGCTTCTTTGTAAAAGTCAACTTTATGCTCGATATGATGCAATCCAGCCAAACTCATAATCCGATCAATACTATTTGAGTTAAGTGGAATATTACTGATATCTTCACAAACTACAATAGTATTGTTGACTGTATTGTGAGAATCTTTAATAAACTCATTCGATGTTTCTATAGAAATAATTTTCAGATTCTGTTGAATAAAATTACTAATATAGCATCCCCCTGAAGGCATATCACAAATAATCTGATTATCTTGTAAGTCAGACAATTTAATTATATTGTTAAATTCTGCTGCTCTGGCTAGAGGATACTTCAGCATTCCTTGATGGTATAAAGTACCTCGTTGATTAAATATATCTTTGTAATTTTTAAACATTTTACCCTCTCCTCAAAATTTTGTTATGCAATTATCTTTTATGTTTTAGATTATTATTTAACAAAAATTTTAATTGCCGTAACTTCTCTTTCCCCGAATCAGGAATCATTTTTTCTAAATTTATCAATATGCGGTTTTTGAGAACAGTTGCTTGCAAAACTTTGATCCAAAAACCAGAAATTTGATTAATTTTAATTAGTTTGAGAATGTGTTCCATTGAATCCAAAGATCCACCTCTAAGCTTAAGATTAGCAATTTGTTTGTTTGTAACATCTTTCGGAAAACAAGGTGGTAATTCATAACCTAAAGCTCGAAAATTTAAGATATTGCGAATACATTTTTCGCAACGTCCACAGTTACGATCTTTTTGTTCACCTTGCCAACAAACTCTTAAGTTTACTAAAGCTTCATCCCAATTATAAATCTCTTTTATTTTCTCTAAGCGACCAAATTTTCCCCCATCATAAATGATGGTAAAAGACTTACTTGATAGTAAAGGATCAGTGAGGGGATTTGAGCCATAAGGTAAAGTAATATCTCGGTAGGCATAAGAAGCAGGAATTAAGCCTGTATTGTAACCTTTTTTAACTAAGTTTAAACAAGAGGCGATCGCTGTGCCAAAAACATCTTCCCAATTAAGTTTAATTACTTTGCGAAAATTAGTTGCTATGGGGATTAATTCCATGCCTAAACTTGATAACATAATTTGAGACTTTTGAGCAGCACGAGAAAAGATTTCTTCTTGCTCTACGGGAATATCAAAACCATGCACCATTAAACCAGCTTTCAGATTACGTTTTTGTCTACCACAATTTCCTCGACTATGGCGAAAGGCGGTAAAACAACTATCAACTCCTCCAGAAAAAGCACTAATTGCTTTCTCTGTTGCTAAAATTGTTTCTTGTTCTTTTTCAGTTTCAGCGTTAATTTGGATGATATTATATTGCTCTGGTTTCCAAGCAGACCAAATTATTTGGAATTCTTCTAAATTTCTCAGTAAAGAGGGAGAAACTTCTCCATGCACCATTAAATCTGTGCCTTGATTCATTGCTAGAAAAATGATAGCAATGACAAAAGGGTCACAGCTTGAAATTAAAATAGAACGATAATTTTTGGGGATGCGATACCAAAGTTGCTGTCGATTTTGTTGAGGATTTTCAATAGTTACGCTAATAGTCATCAAACCATTAGCTTCAACTATTTCTTCTTGCCAGAGATGAGTTTTAGACATTAAATTTACAGATGAATTACAGGTGATTTTTTGACCAAAGCAACAAACAAAATAAAACCATAAGTCCAGAAGCTTCTTGAATAGAATCTGACTTAAATTTTAACTTAACATCAGGAGCTGGCAATAATTTATTAAGAACATCCATATTAAATAAATATTCTACTTTAGAGCGACAAGGTTCTGCTTCTTTTCGTACTGCTTGCCATCCAAAATTGTTAATGTCAAAAATTCGATAGTAATAACGTCGGTCATAACCCAATTCAAGCTGTAACCTCCGCCATTTTTGTTGCAATTTGAACAATAAATTTAACTGCCGACGAATTGGGCGAGGTTTAAGAGGTTCCATATTCCAAGAATTATGATCTAATGGTAATTGTGCTAGTTGTGGAAATCTGGTACAGACTAATGCTTTTTGTGCCCGTCTTTTATTCATTGTTGAAGGGGGTAATACAACAGCAGTTTCTAATAGTTTTCTATCTAATATTGCTACTATCGGCCATGCCCCAAAGGAAATTTCCCAAGCCATTGTACCCATCACAAATCGATTACCATGATAAAGGCTAAAACACCATGCTTGTTGCCACTCTAAATCTGAGTATGCTTTGTAATTTTCTTGGAGAATAGTGATAGTATCTGAGACTAGATCGCCAAATATATCTTGATTAACTAATTTACTTAATACTTCTGGTGAAAGTCTCCCACAATTAGATTTGTTAAAGATTGATTGAAAAGAAACAGAAGAATTGCTCAAGCCACCAATAACTAGATCCATTGCAAAACCATTAACAATTGGGTATGGTGAAAATTTTAGGTAGGAATGAGCATCAGAAACCATTCCACTGATACCACCAAAACCTCCAGCTAGGTGTTCCCAATTGGCTACAAAGTTAGCATAAAAAGGATACTTATTCATAGGAGTTGAAACTACTCGATGTTCCCAATTTAGGTGACGAGCTACAGCAGTGGCGCATTCTAGTTCTATATCGCCCTGTTTTCCTAAGGTAAAGGCCACTGGATCAATGCCTTGACGGTGGAGAAATCCGGCTAACATCCGTGAGTCTAACCCTCCTGACAACAAAAAGTTATGTTTTTTGCTTGTGGATGCGTGGCGGGCGATCGCTTGGTCAATTGCTTCATCTAAAATGTCTAAATGTTCTGCAAATGAAAGATAGGAATAAGGAGTATTGTCACTAGAGCAAGGAAGGCGATATTGTTGCAATTCTTTACCCACAGTTTGAGGTTTCCATTGCAGTATATTTCCTGCACCTAAACGTTTAGCATTTGACCAAAGGGTTTGTTCGTTAACCATACCCCCAACCAGCAATAATCCTACTAAACCTTGTGGATTAAATTGAGGATTAAAGTTAGGATAATACCTAAAAAGTTCTGGACTTGAGCCAATCAGGATAACATTTTCATCGGTGTAATAATAAAGAGGAAAAAAACCTAATAAATCTGCTCCAACTATTAGTCCATGTTCGGGATTGTAAACTACAGCAGCATAAAAACCATCAAAGGTAGGAAAAGCATTATTAATCTTGCCAGGTTGCCATTTTTGTTGCAAAGATTCTGCATTAATCTGCTCGGTTGAATTGTGGGTTATGGCGTGTCCCCACACTACCGCAGCGCCATTATTATTAGTACAATGACTGATAGGAGCTTGAGAATTAGCCGCCCAAATACTGGCAAAATTTCCTGTCGTACAAGAGTTAGTTACTAATCCTGTGAAGGGTGGTAATAATGGCTTAACTTTGTTAATAAAATTTGTTCTGCGTTCTGGATCTGAATCGACAATAATTATTAGATTAGCCATAATTTATTGATTTTTTTCCTATTTTTATATTTAATTATATAACTAATTATATCTGAGCTGTTAAAAAGTGATTTTATTGATCACGAAAAAAATATCAAGTATGTAATAAAAACTAAAGTAGTTTATAAGCATTTTCACTTCTACTTTATGCCCTCTATTCCCTGCCTGACTCTAACTATAAATTTTAATGCCTACCTATTTATTGAACAACTGAGTTAGGAGAAAATTTTAATTAACTCATATTCTAATTAACTCATAATTCAGATACTGACTTACTAATTTTATCTAAGTCTTTGACAAATTTACAAAAGGAAATTTTCGATGTCCAGGTTTGATAAAATAATTCATTTTTATGATAAGCATTGGGCAAAAATATGTGAGGTTTATTGAGTAAAATACATAAAATATGACCGTGTAAACGATTGGTAATTATTAATTTATGGCGTTGCAATTGATAGATTGCACTATGAATAAAGTGCCACGACCGACTGTGTAAACTAGAGTATTGTAAATTCTGAAACTTGAGTGTATAGGGATGAGAAGCTAGCCATTGTTGCCTAGTAAACCATTCTTGGGGAGTAGCTAAACCTCTTTGCCATCCTTCTCTAAATAGAGTTGCTACCCATCTCAGCAACTTAGTTTTTTCAACTCCTAAAACCCATTTGTAAGAAACCCAATCTGCAATGACTAAATTAGATAATCCGAGCTGACTAGGAGCAAAAGTTTGATTCAATTCACGGTCATCTCGACATAGATACAGTATAGAATTGTTGTAATTTTGTTGTTGCTCTCTGTTCAGACTATTAACCATTTGAAAAGCCATATCAGGAGCCATAAAAATTTGGCATTTAGTAAAATATTCACTAGCTAGTTTATAACTTAGACTATCTCTAACAAAAATCGTTAGAGCAGGGTGACTATTAAAAATATTTGCTGTTTTTTTGAGATTTTCTAAGTTTTTAAAGTAAATACTTTGGGGAAAAATTATTATAGGGCGGTCTTGATATTGAGTAATAATTTTCTCTCGAAATCTTTGACATTCTCCCCACAAATCCCCTAAATTTCCACCACCATTAAGAAAGATAGGAGCTTGACCAATTTTTTCTTCCATTTCTCTAGCAGAAAAATTTTTCACACTGGCAGCATATCCAATTTTTGTGTGATTAACTTCAGTTAGATAAAGAACGGAACCTAACCAAATTAGATGGTCTCCTAAATTCAAATAATCAGGATAATCTAGTAAAGCACATTTTTCATATTTTTCTAGATTTGCTAGAGAATAATACAACTTTTCTTTGATATCTTCAGGGGTTGTCATAGTATTATCTAAAATTTATTTAAGTTTGTCTAAAATAGTCATATAGCTGTTTTCTGCACAGATAAAAAGGGCTGAATAAAGTACTCCATAAAAATTCTATCTCGCAAGCTAAACTAAGTTCTGTTTTACAATGTTTTCTGTGCTGTAAATAATACAATAAAATTTTCCTAAAATCATTAGCAATATAAATAGGCACAACCAAGGGTCTTTGCCAACTACTTATACGAATCATTCTGATATGATGTCTTGCTAAACCAACACCCCGTACTAGAGAAAGTAAATATTTTTTTTCTAAGCGATATGGAGGTATTTTATGTGTAATTACCATCTGAGGATTATGCCAAATTTCCCAACCGCCACGTTGGATATAGGATAAAGCTTCTAAATCTTCGCTGGCTAACATAGAGTTACCAGTTCTACCTGCGAGAAATAATTTTTTCGGAACACAGTCTAACCAAGCTTGACGAAGAACAACTAGTCCCGCTCCAGGAGGGAGAATTCGTTTTTCTGGTGGATAAATCAAAGCTTGTTTTCCACGGTCAATTACTGCTAAAAAACTCGCTATTTTATCAAAATCTTTTGGCAGTTCTTTTTGAAAAGCTCCCTCAATTTGACCACCAAATGCTCCTACTTGAGGATGACTTTCAGCAAATAAATAAGCTTTTTCTAACCAATCTTTTTGAGGAAAATTATCATCATCAATAAATCCTACTAATTTACCTCGTGCTTTTTCAATAGCAGTTTGTCGAGCAAAAGCTAATCCTTGTTTTGATTCAAAAGTGTATCTTAATTCAATTTTTCCTGCCCAAAGAGTTTGGTACTGACACACACATTCAGCAGTTTTATCTTGGCTATTATTATCAACAACCAAAACTTCCCAAGAAATATTGTGCTGATTTAATTGATGACTGAGTTTTTCTAGAACTTCACCTAAACGAGTTTCTCCATTATAAGTACATATAGCTATTGTAAATTGGAACATAAATGGGTTTTAGTTTACTAATTTACCGGAATTAAAGTCTTAAGTAATTAAGACTTTAATTCATTATTCTCCATAGTTCGATGTTAATCCGGAAAACATCCCATAATTTTTATTA
>NZ_RCBY01000172.1 GCF_003838195.1 Okeania hirsuta | reverse complement strand
AGCAAAGGAATTTTGTACCTCACGCTTCTTGGGAATTGCTATAATATCAAATCCGTTTAATTGGACATAAAAAAAATCTTCAATCGTCATAACTACCCTCATCTTTGTAATTCTTTCTCCTCCTGACTCCTGTCTCCTGACTCCTGAGGACTCCTAACTGAACCATTCTATGACTGTTTAACCGGATTTGATATTACAAGGCCTTTCATAATTAGTAGACCACAAAGTAGGGACTTTCCATGCAACGTCCCAGAGCGGGTTATCATTTTTTTAATAGCGTTCATTGACCTGAAAACTGCTGTAAGTTTATAATCTGACAACTTTCCATTGTCAATAAACTCAAGGGGAGCCTAACAAAAATTTGTCCGACCCCCATAAATCAAATTAGAGTCTCTTCATAGTCGATGACATTAGGGACTTCATACTACTAAGATGGGCTGGATCTACGGCAGCACTAACGACTTCAGCACTTTCTGAAGGACAAGCACTTGAATCAATGCAAGGACGAGGTGTTTGATTTGGTTCAGTTGTGGGAATGCCGATCGCAGCTAAGGCAATCTGGAATTTTTGGGTAATTTGAGACCCAAATATAATTGGAACTCCATCAATTGTGATATCACCAACACAGAAGCCTTGTTCCTCTGGCACTTCATAAACTGCATGAAGAATAAAATCGGGTTCATTAGGATCAGTACGACGATAACCTCGGACAATTTTCCAGTAATCTGAGGGGTGAGCATCAATGGGAGCTTGTGAAGGTAATTGCCATGTCTGATCGAAAGCGGGTTCTTGAATATACAAACCAACGGGGTCTTTGAGGGTTACCTTAACGCCACCTGGCCGGACAATACTGTTAACTGTACCGCCTATGAAGGGATCACTATTACGCCCTGGAGTACCATAAAGACTACATTGGATTAATTGAGACTGGTTAGTGACCACCTCCCCGTTACAGTCTCTGACAATTGTGGCGGCGGCGGCAAGATAAATTTCAGCACTTAAACTATTCGGTCTACTTATCAAATGAACAGGTCCAGTTGTTGTATTATTATTCCACTTATTGAGGTAATTATAACTAGGAAGTTTAGTGTTAGGATCAATATCACCTTGGATATCGGAAAGTTGTACATCGGGACTGACTAACTCTCTATAAAGTTCAAGGACGCGATTGGGGTCAATCATCCATAAAGCAAACCAATATTCACGATTCTCACAGGTAAATGTGACTTTGGTAATTTTGTTGTCACTGGTGCGTCGGGTTACACTCCACTCACAGTATTCGTCTTGCCATCCTCTTGGTCCTTCAGGACCATAAGGTCGACCACCAACATTTGGAGGACTTTCATCAGCATATCGTAATTGTTCTGCTCGGGATGCGTTAGGAAAGGTTAGTAAAATCCGGTTGGGAAAGGCTGTCCAAGCTACAGGAGGTGGAGTAACAACTCCTGTAAGATTGGTGCTCAAAGGATTAAAGTAGAAAGTCCGATCATTATCTAGAGGGGCACGTCCTCCCTGAATTGATTGTTCTGTAAATTCGTTGAGAGACTGATTCCAGAGCGCATCTAACTGAGCTTGTTTATCTGGTTGATCGCCTAAGTCTTTAAGACCTGCTGGTGTGTTAAATCGTTTGAGAGTTGCCATAGTTGTACCTCTTCTAATTTAATTGTTTAGGTTGAACAGGTGGGAACTAATTAAACAAATCATAAGCTTTTGGTCATAAATTAATTGACCACTCCGACTTGACCGTCGCTTTGCATCCGTAACAGGGGAGAATTTACTGGCAGATCGCTTTGAGGAAGTAACAGACTAAACTCAAAAAGATTCTTAATCGGCTTTATAGAAGCAAATTGTTGTCTGCGCGAGATGCTAAGGTCTACATAATCCGAAACTCCATTGCCATTGGCGATCTGGTCAGCTACTGCATTGAGATAAGATTGAATCCGTTGGTTAACCTGATCTTTCCAGGTTGCATCAGGTAAATTCCAAGTATTCAGAAACTGCTGTTCTGCAGTACAGCTATCCAAATTCTCTACTGAACAAGGAGGTTGATTTTTAACTGCTGCTTCGATCTCGGCAACAAACAAAGCAGGAATATTACTGACTTCTTGATTGTCAATAGTTGCCGTATCTAGCTTTTCGGCATAGTCTTGTAAGCTACTACGCACTGGTGAGAATATAGGATTCTGGAAATCCACCATCAAAACTGCGGCAGCAAACTTGTCAGTGATAAATTTGATGTCCTTGCGTTGGTTATCTCGTATAACCTGAAAGTTCATCAACTGTTGGATGACAAAGGTGTCCTCATTGGAAGGTACGGGAATGAAAAAAGGATGAAAAGTTGTTCCTTTTTGTTCATACTCCACAGTATCTGGTTCACACTTATTAGTGTTGGGAATTCTGCGACACTGACGCAAGGCAAATTCTTTACTATCAATAGTTTGCTTAAATTTATTGGAGTCAAACCCAATCGTATTGGGGAATTTATAACCAGCGTCGCCGAATACATCTCCTGCTACTTTACTCAGAACATCATCATAGAGAAAAAAGTTTTTCGGAGATACCACTTCTGTATTCGTAGAACTAGGATTATCTGATTCAAAATTGACTGAGGTAGTTGTAGTAAGGTGTCGTAATATTTCGGGAACTTCAGTAACTGTTGTGATATCCTCACTTATATGGCGGTCAAGCCACGCATTATAATACTGGGATACTCCACCTTTAATATCCTGTTCCAGGACATTAGCACCAATTAAGTTGACCAAGTTAGGATCTTGTGCAATCATCTCTGGCAAAACTGATAAATCAATGCTCGCTAACTCACTTTGCCAGTTGTTCCAAGGTCGTTTGAGTTCTTTCATAATGACTGAACCATTGTGGTGACAGTCAAAACACCCTTTTCCCATAAACTGTGGTTGACGAGCATGACTGGAATCCCCTGCCCAACTCCAGTTATTATCCCTATTAAGTTCATAATAGTTGAACTTTTTCTTTTGGGGGTCCCAAGCAATGACTTGTAAGAAACGTGTTTTTGGACCAGGACTTCCACTGAGCAATGTTGACAGGATACTATTTCCTTTCCAAGTAATAGCCAATCGTGGATTGCGATCGGCATTTCGTGGGGCAATGGAGAGGGGAATTTGACCTCCTTCAGCCACTAGGTAAATCTTCTGTGTTAGGCTAGGACCTGCCTCAGCTATTGCCTCTTGGGAGTCCTTAACTTCTTGGGGAAATTTGCCCTGACGTAGAATCTCTTTACCCCATAAATCATTGAGATTTGCTTCCTGTTCATCCAGGGACATCCTTGTCCCAACTTTCCCCGCAGAACAACCAATACATTTCCAGATCTTTGGGACATTCTCTGGGATGTTTGAAGTCTCCTCTGCTAATACCGACCATGCAGGCATCAGGCTTAATATAAGTACTAGAGATATTACGACAAGCAAAGCATTGTCAAAGTAATTCGATAATTGGTTTGCAAGCCAAGCTCTGTTTAATCTTGTTGGTTTCAGCCAGATGCACAACCCCAAAATGATTATGCCTTGTATTAAAAACCAATTTAAATGCATAATAGCTGACAAGAGTTTCAGACTAATTATTGTTATTAGTATATTATAGCAGTTTTATTAATAACACCGCTTTTAGATTGCCATTTTCTCAGTCAGTTAATAATAGCTTGGGCAGAAAATCCTAACCTGGAGCTTTTATTAGGGGTTTGATCAAGAAAAAATTCCCTTAAGATTCTGGGCAAGTTTTAGGGCGTTGCTGAATTAACGTATAATTTTTAAATTAGGGAGTTATATCAAGTTCCGTAGCACCGATATTACAAGGTAAGGAAAAAGGTTTAAAAGCTAGAAAAAACTTAAATTTCCTGTAAATATTCACGCTAACTTTTACACAAACGATACCAGCGGACATGATATTATACCAATTATAAAAAACCTTGCTATACTTAGAATTTATATTTCTAAATACTTTTTATTGACGTAGTTTTAGCAATTAAAAATTAATATCATGTCCGGTTGAATGCTTACACTTTGGAGGAGGTAAGGCAGAGGGTAGAAGGCACTTATGCTGAAGGAAAGAAAAGCTTAGAAGGGAGAAAGTTTTTTAATCACTGATTATCCGGACATGATATAAAAATTAATAATTACCTCTCCCTTTATAGGGATAGGATTGACGCTCAAGGAAAAAAAAATTCTTTTTTTGCCCTTGAAAGGGGAGGCTTTTAACCTGAATTATTGAATTATTAATTATTCGGGGTGAATATTTATAACTCATACCTAGATACTAAAATAATGAGGCACAAATCTACTCAAATCTTGAGTCACAATTTCCCGATCTTCCCTCAGACAAATACCAGCAGCTTCTCCACCAATAACCCAAGCACCAATTACAGGATAATAACCATCAAAATTCGGCAATTGATAATAGGATTGATAAATTAAAGGTTCGTCTCCATATATTCCTTCCGTTTGATATTCTCTATCTCCAAAATAAATAGTAATATTTCCACCTTCCCTAGAAAAAACAGGTTTACTCAAGTATGGATGAGATAATTTCCCAGAGTCAAAATAGGCAGGCAATAAATTAGGATGGTCGGGAAAAAATTCCCAAAGAATTGGCAGAATAGCTTTATTACTCCAAATTAATTTCCAAGCAGGCTCAATTAACTTCATCGGTTCCAATAATAGATATTTCCCGAAATTTTCTCGCATCATCCATTCCCAAGGATACAACTTGAATAAGTGACGAATAATTTGATTATCCAGGTCGCAAAAAACTTCTAATTCTTCACTCCAACCAATATCATCTATATATATATGTTGAGTATTTAATCCTGCTTGAATTGCCAAATCTCGCAAATATTCAACAGTTCCCAAATCCTCCAATGTCTCTCTTTCACAACTAAAATATAAAGTCTCCCCTGCCAAACCATTCATTTCCACAAAAGCTGCCAATAACTTTTCATGCACAGAATTAAATTGATCTGCTTCGGGAAACATTTCCTCCAACCAAGTCCACTGCACTACCGCAGTTTCTAGAAGAGCAGTTGGCGTATCAGCATTGTATTCCAATAACTTCGGTGGGTTGATGCCATCATAAGCAAAGTCAAAACGACCATAAAGACTGGGGTCATCCCGTTCCCAAGACTGGCGACATAATTCCGCAAACTGTTCCGGAACAGATAATTGAGAAAAACGGTTTTCTTGGATAATGCGCTCTGCCGCTTCAATATATAATTCTTGTAGAGTTTGAGTTGCTGCTTCCAGTTCATTTATTTCTGAAGTGGTGAAACGATAACAAGCAGTCTCATCCCAATATGGTTCTCCGTACATATTATAAAAGTGAAAGCCAACCGCTTCGCATTTCTGCTGCCAGTTGGCACGAGGTTCAATATTTATCCGTTTCATTTTCTGCCTTATTTTTGAATTTTAATTTTTGATTTTATAGCACTACACAAATAGGGCGCAGACATTTTTAACTAAGTCAGAAGTCAGTCAGGGATGACTTTAAACTTTTGAATTTTGTATAAATACTCAAACTCAGTCAGGGATGACTTTAAATTTTTGACTTTAAACTTTTGACTTTAAACTTTTGACTTTAAACTTTAAACTTGCGCTATATCAACCTTTGCCACCGCCTCTACCGCCAAAACTACTACCGCCTCTACCACCTCTACTACCAAAACCACCTCTATTGACCGTACCAACAGAAGTTGTAGACCTTCCCGAAGGACTTTTAAGAATACCTGCATTACTGGGAACAGGTTGATAACGACTATTACTATTCTGGTAATAGTAGATACTACCACCAGACCTGTAGTAATGAGGACCATAATAGTGTCCAGATGAATAACTTCCGTCTGTGACTGGTTCACATCTGTCTGCTCCTCCCCATTCTCTACGACAGTCTTCAAGATTTCTATAAACTTCGCGGTTGTCTCTACGAGATGTGCAAGCTTTTAAGGTAATTGAAGAGATTAGTACTAAGGAAATAATAATAGTTCTCTTAATTTTTCTTGTCTCACTCATGGACTTAAGATGATTACTACTTTTTCCACGATAGCTGCTCAATCTGGAAAAGCCCTCAATTTGTAACATTTGGTTTACATGAGCGATCGCCTTAATGAAGTCAGAAGTCAAAATTCAGGAGCCAGAAGTTAGAAAGTAAGAATTTATAATATTGATTTTTTCTGAGAGTAAAACTATTTATCGCTACAATCAAATAGTAGGTTGTGACTAAAAAATAAGGTCTCAAGCCTATTTTTTTAAAGGAATGAAAAGAATAAACTTCAGTATATCAAGTTGGATGGTTTCCTAGGTCATGCTGCGCAAACAGTGTTTGGTACTGATAACTGATAACTGATAGCTGATAACTGAATCGGAGGAAGTCCAAAATTTATACCCGACCTTTAGCCAGATTAATTGAACAATTACAAATGTTGCCTGGAGTTGGCCCTAAAACGGCACAACGTCTGGCACTACATATTATTAAGCGCCCGGAAGCAGAAATTCAAGCTTTAGCTCAAGCATTGGTTGATGCGAGGAAAAAAGTAGGTCTATGTGAGAAATGTTTCCATTTATCTGCTGAACCTATTTGTGAAATTTGTCGTAACCCTCAGCGAGACAAGGAAATTATTTGTGTAGTCTCTGACTCCCGCGACCTTATTGCTTTGGAGAAAACACGGGAATATAAGGGTGAATATCATGTCCTGGGGGGGGTCATTTCGCCGATGGATGGTATTGGTCCGGAACAGTTGAGTATTCAAGCTTTGGTGCGGCGAGTTAGTCAGGGAAATATTCAGGAAGTGATTATTGCTATTAGTCCGAGTGTGGAAGGAGAGACTACTACTTTATATGTCGGTCAGTTGTTGAGACCTTTTACAAAAGTGACCCGCATTGCTTTTGGTTTGCCTATGGGAGGAGATTTAGAATATGCTGACCAGGTAACTTTGGCGCGTGCGTTGGAGGGGCGTCGGGAATTAGAGTAGCGGGGAAGTTGATAGAAAAAGTTTCAGTAATTAGAGTAGCGGGGAAGTTGATAGAAAAAGTTTCAGTGAATTATGCAGAAATTTTGGCGTTGCTGAGTGGTAATGATTTTGAGATTAACTTTGGGCGCAAAACATCAGTTTTTCAATTTTACCTTCAGCTAATAGACATCTCCAAGAATCAAAAATCAATATCTATATCCCAAAGAAATTATCAATTCTTTACCCCTACAGCAAAGCTGCCTACTGTCTACTCCCTATGGGTGGAGTAGATATCTAATTATCATTACATTTAAGCAACGCCGAAATTTTGGCATTGCACAGTGACGAATGATATCAAATCCGCTCGGGTTCGGTATAAAAAAAATTTTCATCTTCATCCAAGAGCAAATGTTTCGCGCATTCTCTTCCCTCCTGAGGAGGTCCTCCTGACTCGGTCCTCCTAGATTAACTATCTAATTACACCGATGTTACCGGATTTGATATGATTTGAGATTTTTGATGAACAAGATTTTGGATTAATCAATTGCTATAATAATTAATATTAGGTTTTTTTTAGTCAAAGTCTAAACTATTTTTTGGCAATATCATTCCATAATGTGCAACCCCGAAATTTTGGTGGTGGTGCATTGTAATAGTCGTCCATTGTAATTATTGTTGTTACGAGACCGCAGTGGGAGCATCTTGATCCCGTGCCAAACATTGCTTGTTTATATCTACCATTACTACGCAGAACTACCGAAATTTTTATTAGCTGAAAGTATGATTTTCTAGAATTGTATTGGTTGATAAACTTAACTCTTACCAACAATTTCACGGTATCGTTCCATTTTTAGTTAAATCACAGATTTTTATTTTTATTTAATTTATCAAGCTTTTGTAGAAAATAACTTTCTCGATATCCCCCCAATTGTCTAGATAATTCTAACCCTCTTTGAAAAGATGAAATTGCTAAAGGAAAAGCCTTTAACTGTGCATAAACTTGACCCATACGGTCATAAGTTTCCATCATCCCATAAACATTAACAAACTGTTGATCCATCAATAATTGCACTTTATATATTTCAATTGCTGCCTCTTTTTCATCCTGAGAAAGATAGAGTGCTGCCAATTTTTCTAAAGCATCACTAGCACTTATAAACTGTTGAATTGATTGAGCAATATCATAAGCTTCCTGATAGTATTGACTGGCAAGACTAAGTTTACCGAGTTCCTCATAATCTCCAGCAATAGATATTTTTATATCCGGAATTTCTGTGATAGTTTCTTGACCTTCGTAAAAATTGACCAATCTTTCTTTAGCTGTAATTGCTTGTAGAGGTTTTCCCGCTTGATTATAAATGAAAGCTAATTTTTCGATAGTATCTACTTTTTCAAAATTAGTAGTTAAAGCAGGATCTGTTGTTTCTTCATTAGTAGATGTTGCTGAGTTACTCTGCTGCTGAACCTCCAATAATTCTTCATAGGCGATCGCTGCATTATCATAATCTAACCAATTCAAATATATTTCCCCCATAGCTGTCAAAGCTTGTTTCAGGGTAGCAATATCCTCTCGCTCTCTTGCTTCAACAATAACTTGTTGATAAACTTGAACTGCTGGATCTTTTGCTCTAACAGTATTAAATGCAGAACCTAATGCTTGCAACAATTCTATATTCACTGGTTCTTGTTCTTGAATCTCTGGTTGTATGGTTTCCAGTCGTTTTGTAATCCACTGCACTTGTAATTTTTGACTATTATTCCATGCTATTTCCGCCACTCGTTCCAAAGCTGCTAACTCTTCTGCTTGACCCAGATAACGTCGCAAACGAAGTTCTCTATTCCAGGTATCAAAAGCTTTAGTTGTTTCTCCCGCCGCGAATAATGCTGAAGCTTCAGCGTTAAGTCGGTCGAGTTCTTGAGAAAGTTCTTCTCGTTTGTCCCCGGTAACGGTTCCTGTAGTAGGGGGTTCTGGTAAGAGTGGGTCTGGTTCAGTGCTTTCTAAAGGGTTAGGGGAAAATTTATTGGGAGATTCTAATTCTTGTTCTGCATCTGTTTGACGTTGAGAGATAATATTTACAGCATTTTTTCTGACGGTATATTCGGAAAATTCAGGAGTTTTTGCTAAACAATAGCTTGAAAAGTAGAGGTAAAAACAACTGCTAGTGAGAACTAAGTTTTGAATTTTGAGCATTTTAATTAGATGGTTAACTTTGATAATAATTTTAGGTCTTATGTGAGGCTGAACATAATTATTAAATGTGGAATAGGCATCTTGCCTGTTTCTGTTCCGTTCCGCCCCTACAGATTGTGTGTAATTTCGTATTTTGCGTAAGTCCTGTCTAATTAAAATATTATCTTTTTCTTTTGGGTTTTATACTCCACCGTCACCCGCAGTGTTTACTCCTAACTCCTGTGAAATCATACATTCAACAACGCCCCTATTTAAAATAATAAATTATCAATCATTCTCATCCTCAGAAGCTCTCGAAAAAATTGCCAGGAAAATTGTTGCATTCAAACAAAAATTCTGATATTCTGAAGATTATAAAATGTATAAGGGTTTGTTCGCCCCTGCGTATGACTTTTTATTCAACGCAAAAAATAAAGAAGCTGATTCCCCTTTAAAAGCTCTCGAAAAAAATGCCAGGGAAATTGTTGCATTCAAACAAAAACTCTGATATTTTGAAGATTATAAAATGTATAAGGGGCTGTTCGCCCCTGCGTATGACTTTTTATTCAACGCAAAAAATAAAGAAGCTGATTCCCCTTTAAAAGCTCTCGAAAAAAATGCCAGGGAAATTGTTGCATTCAAACAAAAACTCTGATATTTTGAAGATTATAAAATGTATAAGGGGCTGTTCGTCCCTGCGCATGATTTTTTATTCAACGCAAAAAAATCAATGAAAATAGAAGTTTATCAAAAAAATATGGGTTTAAAACCCCGCCTTTGAAGGCGCAATATTTTTGGAGCCTTGCTCAAATCCCCGTTACAAAAATAACTTCACTTCTGACTTCTGACTTATGACTTCTGACTTCGTTAATCGCCTCTTCCCATAATATGACCAAAAAATTAGGTTTCAAGCCTCTCTATTGCAGGAAGTACTGATAACTGAAATGACCATCACCCTCAAACTATTCGCAGCCTACCAAGAAGCCTATGGAGTCTCCGAACTCCAACTCACCCTTTCCCCAGGAACTACCGCCTCCCAACTTTTAGAACAGATCGTCACTCAACACCCCGAACTAGAGCAGTGGCGAAAAGTAACCAAATTTGGTATTAACTTCAACTTTGCTCCACCCGAAACCGTCCTTCAAGACGGCGATGAAGTAGTCCTCATTCCTCCAGTTAGTGGTGGCCTTAACTAGCTATCAGCATTTTCCGTACCGGAATGCTCCGCAAACAGCTATCAGCATTTTCCATACCGGAATGCTTTGCAAACAGCACTCAGCTTTCAAGACCCTAAAAGCTTGAGTTGAAATTCCCGACTTCTATAGAAGCCTTCTTCTTTACAATTTTAGAATTTAGATATTTTTTTTAGAAAATATAATTTCTTTGGTATATGGTATTAAACCACTTACCTCTAGAAACTTTTTCACTATAAAATGCTACATTTATTAAAATAAATCCAATAACATGATTCACATTTAATACTAAGTTAAATAGAAAAAATGTGACACAAAAAAAATAAATTTATCCTGAAAATCAGTAAAATTGACAACCAAAATATTAATCAATTTGAACAAAATAGTTATCAAAATAATCGGGTCTAAAACCCCGCCTTTTAAGGTGAAATATTTTTGGATCCTTGCTCAAATCCCCCTTAAAAAAATAACTTCTGTACGTCGCCAATGGGGCGACTCCCCTATCTGACTTCTGACTTCGTTAAGCAAGTCACTAACTTTAAGCTTAATTCTAAACAACTAAGCCATTTATACTACCGCTCAAATCGCTACATTAAAATTAACTACTAAATTAGTAAAATTACTTACCAAAACAGAAAATCTATCTGTTGCAATTAATAATGGAAAAAATAGAATAAAATTAATCCCGACTATTTTTGTCTGGTATGGTTGACGGTGATTTTTACCCATGCTAGTATTTCAAAAAGTGCAGAAGAATAGTTCTTAGTTAGAAGTAGGGAGTAAAGACCATGACCCAGGCTACAAATACCGATAGTCAAATCCACAGTCAAAATACAGCAATAGAAACACTCAAGTGCAAAGAATGTGGTGAAGAATACCCACTAGAAGCCAAACATATATGCGAAGACGTATGCTTTGGCCCCCTAGAAGTAAAGTACGACTATGAAAAGCTCAGTCAAACAGTCAGTCGGGCAACAATCGAAGCAGGTCCTAACTCTATATGGCGTTATCGTCAATTCCTACCAGTAAAAACAGATAATGTAATAGACGTAGGAACAGGTATGACCCCCCTACTAAAATCAGAACGTTTAGCCCGTCGCCTGGGTCTAAAAAATCTCTACATCAAAAATGACGCTGTAAATATGCCTACCCTCAGTTTCAAAGATAGGGTAGTATCAGTGGCCTTAAGTCGGGCCAGAGAATTAGGTTTCTCCACAGTATCCTGCGCAAGTACAGGCAACCTAGCAAACTCCACCGCAGCGATCGCAGCCAAAGCAGGATTAGAGTGTTGTGTATTTATCCCCGCCGACCTAGAAGCAGGCAAAATTCTCGGCACCCTAATTTACAATCCAACAGTTATGGCAGTTAAAGGTAACTACGACCAAGTAAACCGCCTCTGTTGCGAAGTTGCCAATACCTACGGTTGGGGATTTGTAAATATTAACCTCCGTCCCTACTACTCAGAAGGTTCAAAAACTCTAGGCTTTGAAGTCGCCGAACAACTAGGATGGCAACTACCAGACCATATAGTTGCTCCCATAGCCTCCGGTTCCCTCTACACAAAAATTTACAAAGGATTCCAAGAGTTTGTTAAAGTAGGTTTAGTAGAAGATAAAGCAGTTCGTTTTAGTGGAGCGCAAGCTGAAGGTTGTTCTCCAGTAGCTCAAGCATTCAAAGAAGGTCGTGATTTTATCACCCCAGTTAAACCTAATACTATTGCCAAATCAATCGCAATCGGCAACCCCGCAGATGGTATCTACGCATTAGAAGTAGCTCGCAAAACAAACGGTAATATCGAATCTGTCACGGATGCTGAAGTTATTGAAGGTATGAAGTTATTGGCAGAAACAGAAGGAATTTTCACCGAAACAGCAGGTGGTACAACTATTGCGGTCTTGAAAAAATTAGCAGAAGCAGGCAAAATCGATCCAGAAGAAACTACTGTTGCTTACATTACAGGTAACGGCTTAAAGACACAAGAAGCAGTACAAGGTTATATCGGCGAACCTTTAACAATAGATGCAAAGTTAGACAGTTTCGAGCGAGCTTGGGAACGTGCTCAAACATTAGAGCGTCTTGATTGGGAGCAAGTTTTGGTTTAAGCAACTTTACCTCAAAAATTCCTAAAGACAGCAGATTCGGTGGTATCTGAAGTAAAGATACTAACAGTTAAATGTTCCTAGTGCGGGTATCTTGTCCGCGATGAATATACCTCAGCAAGGTTAAATCTGGTGTATCTTCCAGGCAGTAATAGTGGGTTAGGAAAAATAATTTTTTTCTTAAAAATTGACAGTTTTTCTTAGCCCACCATTAGAATAAAAATTTGCAAAGACGTTTTAGTTATATCAATAACATTACTCAACTATGGCAGTTACAGTTTTAATTCCTACTCCCTTACAAAAGTTCACCAAGAGTAAAGCAAAAATTGAATGTGGCGGTGGCAATATTTCCGAACTAATAGATTCTCTAGAAGCAAACTTTCCTGGCATTAAAAAAAGTCTCTGTGATGACCAAGGAGAACCCCGAAGATTTTTAAACTTCTACGTCAACAGCGAAGATATCCGATTTTTAGAGGGAACAAAAACATCTCTACAAGATGGAGATGAAGTTAGTATTGTTCCTGCTGTTGCTGGTGGTTAAATAGGTGTGATGAAACTAGTAATACGGCTTACACTAAGCTCCACGATTACAACCGCAAAAAAATCTATCAAATTCAGATTCTAGATTGTTTCTTACTTTGACCGATAAATTTTGGTCTGAATCTTCCTCTTTTAAGAGGATAAAAAAAAGAATATTCCGTATTTCAAGTCTCTTGATTCAGCTAAAGGTACTGATAACTGTTAACTTATGACTGAAATGACCCCGCCTAGCAATAATGATTGATTTTATTTAAACTCAATCCAGGCCGTGAGATAATATTTCTAAATTATAGAAATAATTTGGAGATTTAATATGGTCCAGGGTAATATATGGATTCCAATTGCAGTAGTTGTAGTAGGCTTTGTTGCTGCTATTACTATAGGTTCAATTGCTTGGTATAATTCTAAGCGTCCACCTGGTTGGGAAGATGCACAACGTCCAGACTATGTTCCTAAAGTTAATGATGATAAAGATAGCTAAAAGCATAACAGTTTACTGAACATTAGAAGCTACTCTAACTAGGTAGAGATTATGTTTTAGAGTAGCTTTTATCTGACCTGAGTATTATCTCATTTGTGATATTGTTTGAGAAATAATCCAGAATTGTCAAGGAAGTTGTATACTTTTAGTCAATTCCTGCTTGATTATCAATCTCACTCCATCAATTTTGATCTTGCATTAAATGGATTTTAAAGATTAACAACTATTTATTCTTCATCCCACTAGGAAACTGTTCAATCTTAGCTATACCATAGAACGTGATGTCATCTCTTCCTACCCTTAGTCGGTCTACTCTTAGTTGAGTATTTTCTAAAGCAAATTTATCTAAATCTAGTAAATTATTTACATGGTCTATGAGAGATTTACCTAAATCTACTGACTCTCGATCGCCATTATATTTAACATTAACAAATTTGATTTTACGTCTATTTTCCACTTCAATGTTAGCAGTGAAATCAACATCTATAGGTTGATTTGGATTTCCTACCCCGATTTGAGTTTTAAGTCTGAGGGCTCGCTCTTCAGTGATGGTCATTTGAGTATTTTGGAAATGTAGGGATTGTCCCTGATATTTGAGCCTTTGCAGTTTCTCTATCACAAATGGTGTATTGAAAGAGGTAGTCAAGTCAGACTCAGTTAATACAGTCCTCAGAGTGGCCTGAATCGGCTGCCTTAATTTGACTTTACCAGTAAAAATTGCACTAAAGTCTATTGATACAGCTTGCAGGTAAAGCTCCATAACTTCAATCCGAAGGCCATTGTACATCCGCATTCCTTTGCCAATGAAATCAAACCCATCCAGACTACCCTGTAAAAGTTTGGCCACTGGCTCGGCACGGACATTGGCTTCGACTTTATCAGAGCTTTTAAACAGAGCTGCTATTGCCGCTCCTGCTGCCTTGCTCACTAGGCGATCGCCACTTTGATTTTGCATTGGTACATTGGTCAACAACGCAGTCACCATAATTTTTCAATGTTTGCCTTCATTGATATCCTAGCAGTTTGATAAAGAATTGTAAAGTTTACTTGTACTTATGTACTTAATAAGCATTACTTTGCATCTACTGAAGACATAGCCTACTGGACTGACATAGGGGGATGGGTCGGGTTCATCTCAATTTAATGTTGAGCAATTAATTTAACGCCGAACCCGCCCCTACTATTGCAAAATTTTAGATGTGTCAATCCACTAGGCAAATAAAACTTTTAGGAATAGACTGAATCAAGGGGTGTACCTTGTAGACAAGCATCGGTGAATATAGCCCCATTGAAGTCAGCTTGATCGACAATAGCGCAGAGCAAATTAGCCCGTTGTAAATTTGTGCCCCGGAGTATGGCCCCAGTAAAATTAGCTTCTTCTAAATCTGCTTGGGATAAATCTGCACCAGCTAAATTAGCACTACTAAATTCTGCCTGAAATAAAATAGTTCTAGTGAAATTCACACCTCGTAGGTCAGCACCACGAAAATCAGCCCCACTCAAGTCCAAATTATTCAGTACAGCTCCATTTAAGAAAGCACCTGCAAAGCTAGCTCCTCTAACTTGGGCATCCATAAAAATAGCACCCCGTAGATCAGCATTACGAAAGTCTGCCCCTCTCAAATCAGCACCAGTGAAGTCAGCTCCACGCAGGTTAGCTCTCAATTGTGCTTTCTGTAGATTAGCTCCAGCAAAATTAACTCCAACCAAGTTAGCTTGGTAGAAGTCTGCTTCTGAAAGTTGGGTTCCTGCTAAATCTGCACCAGGGAGATTAGCACTCGCTAAAAGTTTGATTTTGCCAACTCGAATGGCCGAAATATCTAGGGATGTTGATTGATTCATATACATAAAAATTGGTCTTAGGTGTTAGGTCTTAGGTATTAGGGTGAAAAAAGAATGCTTTTGTGAGGTGAAACTTCAATTATTAAGTAATTAACACAGGCACAATGATATTTTTGATAATGAGCACGCCACTAGCGTATTAATTATTCTGATGTTTACTTCTCCCCCACTCCCCTACTCCATCATATCAAATCCGGTAGCATCGGTATAAAAAAATTAAACCTGATAAATTAAGGGATGAATAGTAAGAGTTGGGCGATCGCCATGCCGAGATTGTTAAAGCTAGAACCACACAAAAGTATCGAAGAGTTGGAAAAACTCTACCGACAAACTCAAGACCCAATAGAACGAACTAGATGGCAAATCCTCTGGTTGATAGCTAAAGGCCACAAAGTAGAAGAAGTGGCTGAGGTTACTGGATATCGGCGTGGTTCAATTTACAGAATTGTAGGGCGCTATAACCGATTAGGTATTGATGGATTAAAAGATCGTCGCCATCAACATCAGGGGCCGGAGACCTTACTCTCAGAAATAGACCAAGCT
>NZ_RCBY01000171.1 GCF_003838195.1 Okeania hirsuta | reverse complement strand
ACTTAGCTTGTTACGCCCCTCATCTGTCAGATTTTGCCGATCTTTTATTGGGGGATTTAGATTATCAAAAATTGCTCTTACCTCTTTATCAAATTTTGTACTATTCCTTGTACCTAATTTGATTAATCGCTGCTCTAAACCTTCTATCACTTTGCTAAGTCTTGGATCGACTTGAGGAACTTCATCTTCTAATGACAATCGAGCAAGTCGTGAAAACCATGTAACCTCTGGAGCAACTTTAGCAGCACGTTTAAAATAATCTCTTGCCTTACTTTCCATAGAGGTAATTCCATCTTTTGCCCCCATCCATGCAGCACTTCCTGCAAGATAGTACCAAAAAGCTATGTAACCTCTAAGTTCTTCATCATTTACCTGATTAAGCTGACTAAAAACACTTTCGCACTTAGCTAGAGCTTCTTCAAAATTGCGATGCCAAATACAATACTGATATTTTACTTCATCAGAAACAGTTTCTTTCAGCTTTTCTATTGCAGGTAGTTTAGCTTGCTCTAATGCTCCTCTATGATAAATTATGTCTTCCTCAGCTTGATTCCATTTTTCTCCATGTTCTAAAAAAATATTAAGGTTTTCAAGAAAATTCCTCTCTTTTTCTTTTTCTGCTTCAGATTGCTCAATTCCATATTCAATTTCCGCAAAATATGTTTCTTCTTTTTCTGCTTCAGATTGCTCAATTCCATATTCAATTTCCGCTTGTAATTCAGGATGTAAAAACTTTTGTTTGTCAGGATTAAGCAAAAGATTTTTTAACTCATCTCCTAATATAACTACTGCTGCATAATCAGTATCAGACCTTGTACAACGCCCCACTGCTTGAACCATTCTAGTTATAATCCTGTCATTGAAAATTACAGCAGCACACAAACGGGTAACTAAAAATTTTTCTTGAATATTTGTAGCTCGCTGCAAATCTTTAACTATTAGTAACCGACATTCATCTTTTGGTAGATCGATTCCATCATATCTATTTGCTAGGACAGCAACAGCTCCATCTTTGCAAATAAAATCTTGCTTAGAAGTTTCAATTTCTTTACTTTCAAATATTTGGTGTTTTGTCTGCTCTTTAATCTTATTTTTTACTTTTTCTGCTTGCTCATCATCTGGAACTAAGAAAAGAGAGCGAGGAGTTGAACGGAGCATTTTCATTACTAAATTTAAGGATGATTCTTCATTAAGAGAGCTTTCAGGAAAAAAGAAAAAACGACGACCAATTCCTTGCTTATCCCAACCTTCTGGTACTGGTAAACGAACTATATTTTCCATACCGAAAAGACGCTCTATTTCTCCTCCTTCTCCTAAAGTTGCAGACATATATAAACGTTGTTTTGCTTGTGAAAATGGTTTATGTGTTTTAGTAGGAGGTATTACAGGTCTAATTAATATCGCGTTAAAACTCAAATATATATGGCAGGCAAAAAGATGATCTCTTAGTACAGACCAAGGATATTTCATGTTAGAATCACAGCTATCATCAGAAGTATATCCATCTATTAGTTCAATTAACTCTAGTATTTTTTCATATAAATCTGATGTAGGGATTTTGGCAACCCAACTTTTATCAGATATATCTGGGGATTCTTTAAAAAATATTGAATAGTCTGATTCTGAAAGAATTGGTCTTAAAAACGATACAATATTCTTGAAAAGTGAGTCATGTTTTTTTCGCTCAATTAATATTGACCAAAATTTAGCGACATAGTTTTCGGCAGCATGAGCATCGTCTAATATAATTAAATTTGCATCCTGAAAAAATGAGTTGGTGTTAAATAGACCACTATATGTAGTAACAGCTAAAGTTTTTCCACGGCTATATTCTGTCTTGATTCTAGGATCATATTCCTTTTGTTTTCCAGTAAAAGCTTTCGCTTTTATTCCATACTCATTAATAGACTTCTCAACTACTTGATTAACTAATTGACGAGTAGGGCAAAGATATACTACTTTTTCTCTGAACTTTCGTCGTCGCCATTCCCCAATTAATAATCCAACTAGAGTTTTACCACTGCCAGTAGGAAGTTGCAAAGCTACATTAGATTTGTTCAAAGTTTCTTCTTTTTGATATTCTCGTAATATGTCTGCTTGATGAGAAAGAAGACCTTCTATTTTTCGATTTCTTAAGTCGCGGAAAAGTGCTTCTGGAGTTTCAGGTATTATGGTTGAATGCCTAGTCTTTTTTAGTGCCATATTTATATGAATTTGTGAAAAAATACTACTTCATTATACTGCTTTAATTTCAAAATAGAGGGCGGGAGTTAACCCACCCTCAATTCACTTAATTTACTGAATAATTAAGGTTTAAAGCCTCTCCTTTAAAGCAGAAGAAAAAAAATTATTTTTAGTCAATCTTCTCCTTGAAAAGAAGAGGTAATTATTAATTATTAATTATTCATTATTCATTGTTCTACTACTTCCCAACACTAACTGGCATCCCCAGAATCTCCTCAATCTTGGGCATCTCTTCCAACGGAATCACTCGCCCTTCATCCTCAAAACCAGCAATCTGATCGAAATTCAAATACCGATACAAATCTGCCGCAAACGGATCGACTTTCTCCTTCATAATCTCCAAATACTCATCCACACTAGGTATCCGACCTAACAGCGCACACACCGCCGCCAACTCAGCGGAACCCAAATACACCCGGGCACCTTTACCCATGCGATTATTAAAATTCCGTGTCGAAGTCGAGAACACAGTCACGCCATCTTTCACCCGCGCTTGATTTCCCATACACAAAGAACATCCAGGCATTTCCGTCCGCGCACCAGCAGCAGCAAATACCCCATACATTCCTTCCTCGCGCAACTGTTTCTCATCCATGCGAGTTGGCGGACATATCCACAATACACCTTTGACTCGCCCTGCACCTTCCAATACTTTGGCAGCAGCACGATAATGACCAATATTCGTCATGCAGGAACCGATAAACACTTCATCAATTTTATCCCCCGCACATTCCGACATCAACTTAATATTATCCGGATCGTTGGGTGCTGCCACAATAGGTTCCTTGATTTCGTTCAAATCTACCTCAATAATTTCGGCATATTCTGCATCCGCATCCCCTGACATCAACTCTGGATTTGCTAACCATTGCTCCATCTTGGCAACCCGACGCATAATTGTCCGTGCATCTGAATAACCCCGCGCTACTATATTCTTTAACAAAGCAATATTAGAACGCAAATACTCCGAAATTGTCTCCGTACCCAACTTGATTGTGGAACCAGCACAGGAACGTTCCGCAGTCGCATCAGTCAATTCAAAAGCTTGCTCAACTTTCAAATCTGGCAAACCTTCCATTTCCATAATTCGTCCGGAGAACACATTTTTCTTATTCTCTAACGCTACAGTTAACAACCCTTTTTGAATTGCCACATAGGGAATAGCATTGACAATATCCCGCAATGTTACGCCCGGTTGTAACTTACCCTTAAACCGAACCAAAACAGATTCTGGCATATCCAATGGCATCAAACCCAGAGCTGCGGCAAATGCCACCAAACCAGAACCCGCAGGAAAGGAAATTCCCAGAGGAAAACGGGTATGAGAATCACCACCAGTTCCCACTGTATCCGGTAACAACATCCGGTTTAACCAAGAGTGAATAATTCCATCTCCCGGACGTAACGCCACTCCACCACGAGCAGAAAAGAAATCGGGTAACTCTTTGTGAGTCTTAATATCAACTGGTTTGGGATAAGCAGCAGTATGACAAAAACTCTGCATTACTAAGTCGGAGCTGAAACCTAAACAGGCGAGTTCTTTCATTTCATCCCTGGTCATAGGTCCGGTAGTATCTTGAGAACCCACTGTTGTCATCAATGGTTCGCAAGCTGTTCCCGGACGAACTCCTGGTAAACCACAAGCTTTACCCACCATTTTCTGTGCCAAGGTGAAACCTTTACCTGTTTCTGCTGGTAGTTGGGGACGGGTGAATGCAGTGCTGGTCTCTAATCCCAGGGCGTTACGAGTTTTGTCAGTGAGGGTACGCCCAATTAATAGGGGAATACGTCCACCTGCTTGTACTTCGTCGAAGATAGTTTCTGGTTTAAGGGTGAATGTGGAAATTGTTTCCCCTGCTTCGTTAGTTATCTCGCCTTTGTAGGGATGAATAGTTATTACCATCCCTGTTTCCATTTTGGTAACATCACATTCAATGGGTAATGCGCCAGAGTCTTCAGCAGTGTTGAAGAAAATCGGAGCAATTTTACCACCGAGAATATATCCACCAGAGTGCTTATTGGGAATATGGGGAATGTCTTCTCCAATGTGCCATAACACGGAGTTACAGGCAGATTTCCGGGATGAACCAGTACCGACAACATCCCCAACGTAGGCAACTGGATAACCTTTTTGTTTTAATTCCGCAATAGTTTGCAAACCTTCTGGCATTGTTGATTCCAGCATCGCTAATGCGTGGAGTGGAATGTCGGCAATAGTTTGCAAACCTTCTGGCATTGTTGATTCCAGCATCGCTAATGCGTGGAGTGGAATGTCGGCAATAGTTTGCAAACCTTCTGGCATTGTTGATTCCAGCATCGCTAATGCGTGGAGTGGAATGTCGGGGCGAGTAGTGGCATGGGGAGCAGGTGACAGGTCGTCAGTGTTGGTTTCCCCAGGAACTTTGAAGACAGTGACTGTTATTGTTTCTGGGAGTTGGGGGCGAGTGGTAAACCATTCTGCTGCTGCCCAGGAGTCTACTACTTGTTTGGCGTAGGGGTTCGTTTCTGCTAATTCTATAACATCGTTAAAGGCATCATAGACTAGCAGAATTTTGCTTAAAGCTTGAGCTGCTATATTTGCCAGTTCGGGATTTTCGGATTTGAGGATGTCAATGAGGGATTGAACGTTGTATCCACCTACCATTGTGCCTAATAATTCGACTGCGTAGGTGGGAGTTATTAGAGGACTGGTAATTTCTCCTTTGGCAATACCTGTGAGAAATCCTGCTTTGACATAAGCTGCTTCATCTACTCCTGGTGGTACGCGATCGCGCAGTAATGCCATTAATTTTTCTTCTTTTCCCGTAGGTGGGTTTTTCAGCAGTTCGCATAATTCTGATGTTTGTTGGGCGTCTAGTGGCAGTGGTGGAATTCCTAAATCTGCCCGTTGTTTAACGTGATTTTCATAGTTGTCTAACATTGTTCGGGTGTCCTCCAGGTTTACATCGTCAATTCTATAATTTTAGATATTTTTTTCAGGGATATATCTGATCCAATATCCCACCAATATAGAATGGTAACCTAACTAAAAAAACAGTAGGTTTCAATACTTCATTATTGCTTTTCCAGTTGTCTTTTTTACATAAACTATTGTCTATAAAATTCTGATTGCTACGCTCCAGAGATTCTAATTGTAGAAGACCTTGCTTAGAATCCTTACAATTAGTAGGGCTTAAATCTGAGGGCGAACATTAAACCATTACCTAAAATCTATTTATCTTCTTCATCAAAACTTTATATAAATAGTTTATCTAGACTATATTTGTGTGCTATGGCTAATTTTTGATTGCTACCAACATGAAATTATTTGTGTGAGCAATTGCCTTTTTTGTGGCAGCGATCGCTTATATAACTAATCTTGACATATTATCATTTTCTTTGTGGGTTTAATACCCCACCGTCTACACGGTGTTCAAAATTACTTGGGGTGAGAATCCCCATGTAATTTTCCGACTGTCTCCTGTCTCCTGTCTCCTTCTTCAATTACCTACTTTAATTTTCATAAATCTTTAGAAAAAATATTAAAAAAAATTTACAAATTACTTTAAGATTTAATTATTGAGATTAAAATAAGTTTATGTTGCAATATTGATAATCTATCACAAGATGATTATCAGGTTTGATCGGGGTGTGATAATTTTTTCAGGTGCTATTTGATTTGAGAATGTAATAAATGTCACTTTTATGATTAGGGATCGCTAATTATTTCAGATCGGTAGTGTAACATAATCAGCAAAAAAATCAGAAAAGACAATCAAAATAAAATTAAAATAAATCATTGAAGAAGGAGACAGGAGACAGGAGACAGGAGACAGGAGGAAAATTACATGGGGATTCTAACCCCAAGTAATTTTGAACACCGTGTAGACGGTGGGGTATTAAACCCACAAAGAAAATGATAAAAATACAACTTTAAAAATACAACTTTATAAATAAATTAAAAAGTTAAAATATAGGTTTTAAGTAAGCTATGAAAAAAAGAAAAAATGAAGAATTGTGGAAGAATATTGCGGAAGTAATGCCAGTAGCAATAGTAATTAGCCGTGCAGTTGATTGTGTGATACTTTTCAATAACAAACTCTTTGAATTTACCTTTGGACTTCCTGGTCAAAAATTAATCGGTCGTCCCAAATCAGGTTTTTACTGTAATCCTCAAGAATGTGAATTGTTGTTCGCAAATCTGCATCAAGGAGGTGTAGTGCGAGACCGCGAAGTGTACTTAAAAAAAGCAGATGGCACACCATTTTGGGCTAAGACATCAATGCATTCCATCAAGTTTAATGGGGAAACTGCAATACTGTCAATATTTTTGGACATCTCAGAACGCAAATTTGCCCAACAGTCACTAAAAAGACAAGCTTTAACTTTTGAGAATATCTATGATGGGGTAATTCTTACGGATATTCATGGTCATATTATTGATTGGAACCCAGCAGCAACTAGAATGTTTGGCTATAGCAAAACTGAAGTTTTGGGTAAGACTCCAGGCATTTTACACAAACCGCAAGAAGCTTCTGTGTTAACTCAGGAAATTCTCAAGAAGATGAAGGAAGATGGTCGCTGGGCAGGAGAAATAAACTTTATTCGCAAAGATGGTAGTGAAGGCATATGCGAAACTACAGTTGTACCGATGCTAGATAAATCTCATCAGATAGTTGCAACTATAGGAGTTAACCGAGATATTAAAGAGCAAAAGCAAGCGCAAGTAAATGAAGACCTACTCTTAGATTGCCTCAAATCTCGCGAACGTCAACAAGCAGCAGTAGCATGGTTAGGGCAAAAAGCTATAGCAACATCAGATTATCATACACTGCTTGATACAGCTGCCACCATAATTGCCAAAACTTTGAATGTAAAATTTAGCCAAATTCTAGAGTTGTTACCTGGAAATAATGCTCTGCTCCTCCGTGCTGGAGTAGGTTGGAAAAAAGGATTGGTTGGTAAAGCGACAATTACTGCTGCCAGAGAAAAGTCTCAAGCTGGTTATACTCTTTTTGTTGACAAACCAGTTACGGTCAAAGATTTTCCTGTGGAAACTAGCTTTTCAGGTTCTCCTCTCCTACATAACCATCACATCGTTAGTGGTGCTACTTTGATCATACCTAACTTGAAAATTACAGCATATCAAACAACCGATCCCGAACTTACTCATAAAGCTTGGGGTGTTTTGGGGGTTCATAGTTGTGAACATCGAGAATTTACCCAGGATGAAATATACTTTCTCGAAGCGATCGCTAATATTATCGCAACTGCCATTGAGCGTCATGCTAATCAGGAACACTTGGAACTGATGAAGCGAGCTCTTGATAGTAGTAACAATGGCATCGTGATCACTGATGCTACTCAGCCAGATAATCCCATTATTTATGTTAATCCTAGTTTCCAACAGATCACAGGTTATCAAACTGAAGAACTAATTGGCAAAAATTGTCGATTTTTGCAGGGAAAATCAACAAATCAGCCAGCAATTTCTAAGTTAAGAAATGCCATTTTACATGGTCAAGAATGTCATGTTATTTTGCAAAATGTACGGAAAGATGGCACAGATTTTTGGAATGAACTATTCGTTGCACCAGTTTACAACTCTCAAAAGCATTTAACACATTTTATTGGTATTCAAACAGATGTTACGGAAAGATTCCGTTGGGAAGCAGAATTATTTATTAAGTCCCAAGCTTTAGAACAATTTAGTTCTAGTCTAAAGCAGCTACATAGAATTGCTACTTGTAATTACAATAATATAGAAGAACTTTTTGCTGATTATCTCCAAGCTGGTTGTGAAATTTTCGGGACGGATACTGGTATTATTGGTGAAGTAAAGGAGGAATTATATATTATCAGAGCTGTAAAATCAAAGCAGGATTATTTTGTACCAGGAAGAAAATTTAATTTATGTGATACTTTCTGTAATAGAGTAGTTAAAGAAAAAAGAACAATCTGTATTGATGAGTTAGAACCCTCGGAAGCAAAAAGTATGCCCATAAAAGTATATATTTGTACTCCAATATTTGTAAATCATCAAATCTATGGTACTTTATGTTTCTTATCTTCCCAAGCAAGAATTAAAGAATTTGAATACTACGAAGAAGAAATTATTGAATTAATGGCTCAAGGAATTGGCAAATTTATTACAGCTCATCAAATAGATTTAGAACGTCAGCAAGCCGAAGTGTTACTGCGAGAAAGCGAAAAACGTTACCGTCGTTTAGTAGAATATTCACCAGAAGCAATATCAGTAATTTGGATGGAAAAAATTGTCTATATCAATACTGCTGGTGCTCAGTTACTTGGTGCAAAATCTCCAAAAGAAATTATTGGTCAATCGATCTGGAAATTTATTCACCCAGACTACATAGAATTAGAGAAGCAGAGACTGCAAAAAGTTCAGCACCAAAGACAACAAACACATTTAGAAGAAGAAAAGTTAATCACCCTGGATAGAGAAATTATAGATGTCGAAATAACTGGAATACCCTATACTTATTATGACAAGGCAGCAGTGCAGATAATGATTAGAGATATCACTCAACGCAAACAAGCACAGCAAAAACTGCTCCATGACGCCCTTCATGATGCACTGACAGGTTTACCAAACCGTACCTTATTATTTGATAGATTAGAACAAGCGCTGCGTCGGTCTAGACAACATTTAGATTATGAGTTTGTTGTTCTTTTTCTAGATTTGGATCGGTTTAAAGTAATTAACGACACATTAGGACATTATATAGGAGATCAACTATTAATAGCGATCGCCAAGATACTCCAGAGTTGTATTAAAGCATCAGATACTCTGGCAAGATTAGGAGGAGACGAATTCACAATATTATTAGAGTATCCACCGGACATTAGCTATGCTGCTAGAGTAGCTCGTAAAATTAATCAAAAACTTGCCAAACCAATTTATATAGAAGGACATGAAATTTTTACTACAGCTAGTATTGGTATTGTTCACAGTCGCGGAAATTTTGCTAATCATAATCATACCGATAAAAATTATCCCCCTATTTGTCCTGTCTACAACAATCCAGAAGACTTACTACGAGATGCAGATATTGCTATGTATAGGGCTAAAGCTTCTGGTAAAGCCAGACATGAAGTATTTGATTTGATCATGCACGACGAAGCTATATCCTTGCTGGAGCTAGAAAATGACCTCCGACGAGCTGTAGAAATGATTAAACAAGATCCAGCTAATTCTCAATTTATCTTAAATTACCAGCCAATTATCTGTTTATCTACAGGTAAAATTACAGGTTTTGAAGCTTTGATACGTTGGCATCATCCAACTAAAGGCTTGATTTCTCCAGGACAGTTTATTCCTCTGGCAGAAGAAACTGGTTTAATTGTTCCTCTAGGAATGTGGGTATTACGAGCTGCTTGTCATCAATTAACTATTTGGCAGCAAGAGTCCTTTGGACATAAATATCAAGAAAACAATTGTCAGTTTATAGTTAATAGCACTCAAGAAATATCCTCAACATCTAACTGTTTATCTCAAGTTAACAATGGCAATGGCAAATGTCATACTAATTGTCCTGCGTTTAATTCTACTTGTGAATTTCCTAACTACAATTTGACCATGAGTGTTAATCTTTCTAGTCACCAAATTTCACAACCAAATTTAGTAGAAGAAATTGACGAAATTTTGCAAGCAACAGACTGTAAACCTAATTATTTAAAACTTGAAATTACTGAAACAGTGATTATGAAAAATGTTATTTTAGCAACCACAGTATTGAATCAATTGAAAAATCGAAATATTAAATTATCAATTGATGACTTTGGTACAGGTTATTCATCATTAAGTTATCTACACCAATTCCCAATTAATAGTTTGAAAATTGATCGCTCTTTTGTTAGCCCATTAGACCTGAATGTTACTGGTCAGTCGTTAAAAATTGTTAGTGCCATTACTGCACTAGCTCATAATTTAGGCTTAGACATCGTTGCAGAAGGAATAGAAACTCAAGAGCAAATGCAACAACTAAAGCGACTTAAATGTGAAAAAGGACAAGGATATTTATTTTCAAAACCAGTGGATAGTTACCAAGCAACTAAACTACTTCGTAATTTTAACTATCATCAAATATTGCAATAGATATTTTCAGGAAAGAGGGAACAGGGAACAGGGAACAGGGAACAGAGAGGAATAATTGATAATTTATGGATAAGAATTGATTTGATTTTTGATTTTTACCAGATGTCTAATAGACATCTTTAGCAAAGGAGTCAGGAGGGAAGAAAAAACAGAAGAAAGAGACAGTTTTTTGTTTGCTGGTACACAACTACGTTAACGCAGAGCGCGGAACAGAATTCTATCGCTAATTATCCGGATATGATATTACCACAAGCACTATATCTAGTAGAGCCTAACGGCCTTCACTCCCTACAGATGGCGTATAATTTGATATTTTGCATAATCTCATGTCCGGTAGCATCGTTTGTGTATAAAATTAAGGTGACACTCTTGAGAAAACCTTCTGCCTCCTGCCTTCCTTCCACCAAAGTCTAATTATTCAACCGGACATGATATAAGTCCTGATATTATTTGGTAATATTATTTCTGTTGAATTAAGTTAATAATTTATATAATTAATAGTGGCAATAATCAGTACATTTCCCAATATTTTTATCCAAGTTTTTCTAGTCGGAGCATGGTTAGGAATTATTTTAATTTTTGCTGAAGTACTTAACCGTTTTGCCAAAGTAGACCCAGAAATATCACGAAAAGTAGTTCATATTGGCACAGGTAATGTAATTCTATTAGCTTGGTGGTTACAAATTCCGGCATGGGTAGGTATTATGGCTGGAATTCTCTCAGCAGCGATCGCTTTAATTTCCTACCGACTTCCCATTCTTCCCAGTGTTAATAGTGTGGGACGCAAAAGTTTAGGCACATTTTTCTATGCAGTTAGTATTGGCATTCTTATCGGTTGTTTTTGGTTTCTCGAACAACCTCAATATGCAGCTCTGGGTATTTTAATTATGGCTTGGGGCGATGGTTTAGCTGCTGTTATTGGTCAAAATTTTGGCAAACATCCTTATCAAGTTTGGGGAATGAAGAAAAGTTGGGAGGGTTCCCTAACTATGTGTTTGGTTAGTTATGCTATTTGTAGTTTGATTCTTTTGGCAGTACAAGGCAATATTTGGCAAACTTGGGTCGTTGCTATTCCTGTGGCACTAGCTGCTACTGGTTTGGAGACCTTATCAAAAATTGGTATTGATAATTTAACTGTGCCACTGGGTAGTGCTGCTCTATGCTTTTTGCTAAATCTATTTTTATAGAGGTAGGCAACAGAAAAAATAACTTAGTAATAGGTATATAAATAATATAAAATATTAATATTTTATATATCCTTTTTTAAGCTTTTAACTCAGATTCCGCACCTCAATTTTTCACATAAAAAGTATCACAAATATCAGTGGTTTGCTCAGTATTTATACTCTATAAATGATGATAATTTAACTGAGACAAAAGCCAAATTAAATTGAATAAATTAAGCATAAATACTTGATGCAGTCAGATAATTAGTCAGCATCATTCCCTACTGACTAATGCATGTCGCCAATCCGACGGCTCTCCTAAATGACTACTGACTACTTGCCCTTTATATTATGCTTTGAAGTGCCGAATGTAGGTTTTAAACTACTTATATCAAGTCTCATTGAACAAGCATAATAAACTTGGCGTTGCACAGCGACGAATGATTTGAGATTTTTGATTGAATTGGATTGTGGATTAATCAATTGCTAGAATGATTAATATTAGGTTTTTTTAGTCAGAGTCTAAACTAATTTTTGCCAATATCATTCCAGAATGTGCAACCCCATAAACTTTGCTTCTGGTAAAGCTATAGGGACTAACGATGATTAGTCCCTACATTATGGTTAATTAATTTAACTTGATATTATCTTTTCCCTTATAGGTTTAATACCCACGTGCATCATAAGCGGTGTCTAAAATTGATTAGAGATCGACAGAGAGGAGCGTCAACTGTTCAGTATCCCGATTCACTGTTTCGGTCTTTTAGTCCTTCCTTCCTCAATAGTTCTGACAAAACTTATTTTTTTCTACTAAGCTAACAATTTTACTGAACCTTTTGTATTACTCTGCCCAATTAGGTCCGTGATAAGGGTCTCCTTCAAAAGGATTTACACCAATCATTGGATACATATCATCGCTAGGACCAAAAATGCGGCTAATTGCTTCTGATATATAAACAACAGCCTCTTCAATAGATTGGAAAATATTCATAATTTTTACCTCTTTTTTGTCAATAAAACTTTGATTTCCTTACACTTTTATTCTAGCTGCTTATTCTCTGACTTGATGATAGTTGTAATATTTGTTTGGAGGTTGTATTATTTCGTAACTACTGACTATAGGGATCGACATAAAATGTGAATAATTATAGTTTTATATTTACAAGAATTTACTTTGAGCTGATACTTTTCTAGGTTAAAACTCACAGGATTATCTATTCTAGAATTTCAACTGTAGTATAACATCTTGATGCCAAAAGTATTAAATGTAAGGCTGATTATAATTAAAGCTACTATATTTATCGCCAATAAATTTTGGGATAGAGCCTTATCTGGCTAGAAATAACTTTAGAAGTCAAAGAAGCATAAGAGTTACTAATAGTTTTATGGAGAATTATCAAAATCACCTGGACAGATATAGTAATTTTTACTATAATTAACATAAAGAGCTTAGTTAGGAAGTTGTCCAATGACACAAGAAGATCGAGAACTTTCTCTCTCGCCAGAAGATTACAGTTTGTTAACAGACCTCTACCAACTAACAATGGCAGCTTGTTATATTGGGGAAGAAATAGACCAACGGCAAGCTAATTTTGAAGTATTTGTGCGAAGACTCCCGGTCGGTTTTGGCTATCTCATTGCCATGGGTTTAGCACAAGTATTAGACTATTTAGAAAAATTTCGATTTGACCACGCACAAATTGAGGCTTTACAGTCAACTGGGATATTTGCTAATGTTCCTAATAAATTTTGGTCGGTTTTGGCAGAGACTAAATTTACTGGAGATGTATGGGCAGTACCAGAAGGAACAGCTATATTTCCGAACCAACCCCTACTGCGGATAGAAGCTCCACTTTGGCAAGGACAGTTAGTGGAAACATATCTATTGAATACTCTCAACTACCAAACTTTAATTGCTACAAAAGCAGCTAGAATGCGGGATATTGCAGGCCATGATGCAAAGTTATTTGAATTTGGCACTAGACGTGCATTTAGTCCCCAAGCTAGTGTTTGGGCGGCTCGTGCTGCTTTAGCAGGTGGAATGGATGCTACTTCTAATGTTTTGGCAGCTTTGAAACTGGGTAGGAAACCAGTAGGTACAATGGCTCATGCTTTGGTGATGGCAATATCTGCCGTTGAAGGCACGGAGGAGGATGCTTTTCATGCTTTTCAACGATATTTTCCTGAAGCACCCCTATTGATAGATACTTACGATACGTCGGCAGCTACTCACCTATTAGCACAACGAGTCAAGCAGGATGATATGCAGGTGAGTGGGGTAAGGTTAGATTCAGGAAATTTAGTCCAATTATCCCAGGAGGTACGATCGCTACTACCAGAAGTGACAATTTTTGCTAGTGGAGATATAGATGAGTGGGAAATAGCTAGACTTCAGCGGGAGAATGCTTGTATAGATGGGTATGGTATTGGTACTAAGTTGGTAACTGGTGCCCCTGTCAATGGAGTTTATAAATTGGTAGAAATAGACGGCATTCCGGTGATGAAAAATTCTACGGGGAAAGTGAGTTATCCTGGTCGAAAACAAATATATAGATATCTGGAAAATGGTCAGTTAAAACAAGATTATTTGGGATTAATGGATGAAGATGTATCGAATCAAACAGAACATCAGACTGATTCTTTTATAAAATTAATGTCACAAGTAGTTAAAAATGGGAAAATAGTGCAAAAATCGGAAAATCTAGAAGCGATCGCTAAACGTACTGCTGCTTCTGTTGCTAGTTTGCCTCCAGAAATTCGTAGTCTAGAAAATCCTAATTTGTTACCAATGAAAATTTCTGATAACTTACAAGAAATTACACAAAAAACTCGGCGTTGCTGAAGAGCGTGTATAACATTAATCTTAATTATTTAGGAGTCAGTCCTCAGTCCTCAGTCCTCAGGAGGAAAGAAAGAAGAAGTAAAGAGTAGTAGAAGGAGAAAGTTTTTTTGTTTAGCTGGCGCACAACGCACGTTAACGGTATGCGACAGGTCAAGCGCAGCATTCCGCATCGAAAACATGGAGTGTGGAACGGAGTTCTATTCCGCTCTTATCCAGACATAATATTATAACCTCAAATCACCAACGCCAAAAACTCAAGCTAATATCATGTCCGGTAGCATCGGTATTATAAGCGCGAAAGTAAGGAAGAAGGAAGAGGGAAGAGGGAAGAAGGCTTAAAAGCTTGAAAAAACTTAAATTTCCTGTAGATATTCACCCTTGGTTTTACACAAACAATAAAGTGCGGACATGATATAAAATACTTAAAAAATAAATATTAAGAGAAAATGAGGAAAATGTTCTATTGAAGCGATATACCAAATTTCTGCTCCGTTTCCAGTGTTCGAGCTTGAATTTATACCTACCACCTAAGAACTTTACGACTGCTAATTAAACAAACATGATATTAAAAATAATCACTAACTACTAAATATCTCCAAAAATAAAAAATAAAATCAATTATTATCCATAAATTATCAATTATTTCCCCGACTCCCGACTCCCGACTCCCTCTTTAATATCTAATGAAAAGCACTGTAAAACAATTTAACTTCAATTGAGATCAAACTATGAATAATTCCCAAGTATTATCAGGTTTAATGGGCGTGTGTATTGGAGATGCTTTAGGCGTACCTGTCGAATTTTCCAGTCGCAACGAAAGAACAATTAAACCTGTCACAGAAATGATTGGTTATGGCGCACATAATCAACCACCAGGCACCTGGTCAGATGATAGTTCAATGACATTATGTTTAGCTGAATGTCTGTGTGAAGGGTTTGATTTAGAAGCGATCGCCCACTCTTTTTATCGGTGGCGTTATGAAGATTATTGGACTCCTCATGGTAAAGTTTTTGATATTGGAGGTACCACTGCTGCAGCTATTTCTCGGATTAAAAAAGGTGTCTCAGCAATAGAAGCTGGAGGTAAAGAAGATAGGAATAATGGCAATGGTTCGTTAATGAGAATTTTACCCCTAGCTTATTACTATAAAAACGTTGAATTTCCAGATTTAATTCAGCAAGTCCATGATTGTTCTTGTATAACTCATGGTCATTTAAGGTCACAAATGGCTTGTGGTATTTATATCAGTATAGCTATTTATTTATTACAAGGTTTAGAAGTAAAGAAAGCATATTTACAAGGAATTGAAAATATTCAACAAGTATATTCACAAGAAAAGTATGCAGGAGAGATATCTCGTTTCCGAAAAGTATTGGATGGAGAAATTGAATCTCTACCTGTAACCAGAATTCATGCGGGTGGTTATGTATTAGATACATTAGAAGCTTCTTTATGGTGTTTATTAACTACAAATTCTTTTGCCGAAGCTGTTTTAAAAGCAGTAAATTTAGGGGAAGATACAGATACAACTGGAGCCGTAACAGGAGGTTTAGCAGGAATTTATTATGGTATAGAAAATATGCCAAATGAGTGGATAGAAGTTATTGCTAGAAAAGATAATATAGTCAACTTAGCTACTCGTTTAGAAACTGCTATAGCCATCAGGAATCAGATGTGAGAATTGAGGTGTTAAGATATAGCAGTTATCTGATTCATATATATTCTTTTCTTCCCTCTATACCTATTCCCTAAAATAGCTGTTCTAAAAGCAGTAAATTTAGGAGAAGATACAGATACAACCGGAGCCTTCATTCATTGATAA
>NZ_RCBY01000170.1 GCF_003838195.1 Okeania hirsuta | reverse complement strand
AGTTATGCGCTTCACAAAATGATTTGACTATTGCGACATACGCAACACAGAGGGGAAGTAGATATTTCTCTACGACACACTCGGAAGTTATGCGCTTCACAAAATGATTTGACTATTGCGACATACGCAACACAGAGGGGGCAGGGCAAACGCATCTCGTCAATAAACTAGGGGTAATTATCAATAAACCGGGTTTTATTGCGCTTGTTGACAATAGACTTTCAACATATAGTGTCTATAAAATCAAACAAACACTACATATAGGGAACGGCAAAATAAGATGCGTTTGCCCTGGTCTAAATTCCAGGGCAAACGCATCTCGTCAATAAACTAGGGGTAATTATCAATAAACCGGGTTTTATTGCGCTTGTTGACAATAGACTTTCAACATATAGTGTCTATAAAATCAAACAAACACTACATATAGGGAACGGCAAAATAAGATGCGTTTGCCCTGGTCTAAATTCCAGTTACGAGGTGGCGTGATCAATTTCTGATCTTCAAGGTAGACGGTGTGCCTCAAGCCCAGGAAAAGCCTTGTAGAGTGAAGCAATGTGATCAGTATTCAGATGAGCACAGAGTAATTTCGCTTTTTCAGCTTGAGGATAGATCGCTACTATTATTTTTGTCCAAAAGTGACGGACTCGCTGAGAGGTTGGATCTCTGTTCCAGGAAAATAAAAACTGAGAATACGATCGCTACTCCAACCTAACTCAGCTAACTTAATAGAACCTTTCTGAGAGAAACCTACCCCATGTCCAAATCCCCCTCCAACAAAACTATAGCCCCACAAAGTTTTATCGGGTTTGTATATAGGGTCTAAATAAAACAGTGTACTCCAAGGCACCCAAAAGGCATTTTGTACTTCGTCCTTATTTAACTCTATAATTCCTTTATCAGTTTCCACAGTCATTTTCAGAACACGACCAGCAAGCGATCGCTCTGTCACCTCCACATTTTTTACAGTTTCAATTTGAGCAAAAGGACTTTTTTTCTCTCGAAAATAACTCTTTAAATAGCTAACTATACCAGGTAAACTCACTACCTCCCGCCAACGAAACTCTATCCAACCTTCTTCATTAAATCCTTTTTGAAGACTCATAAACTTACGGAAATTTTGTTCATCAGCTAAACTATTTGTAGATAAATCCCAGATATTATTAGCTGAATCAACTACGGGTCGTAAATAGGGACGTTCAGTGCCATTCCACAAGTCGTTAAAATCTGCTGTCACACCACCACTAACAGCAAAATAAACAGCATCTATCAACTCATCCTCATAGGTCAGGACTTTTCCTCTAGTTGCTGCTACCGCTTCATCTGTTTCTGGGTATACATCTAATCCTTTGTAGACTTGACAGTGAGTATTGGCACACAACTCATAATTATCTGCTACAAACCTATGTAAATTCCGTAGTGCATAAGTTCTAGCTAAAATTGCCTGAGCTTCTAGGGATGCTTTTGGTGGCCAAGCTCCTAATTCGTGGGGTACTACTCCCCGAATATAAGTTTCTATTGGGATATTATTTACTAATGTGTAGCTTCCATAAGCATTCGGTTGTAATTTGAGTGAGCCAGCATAACGTCGTTCTTCTGGTATTGCTGTATCTTGGTTAAATTGATTATTAACGAGAATTATATCTTTTCCTGCTGTAATATCTAATTCATGGCGATGATAAGTATAGCCATTCATTTCCCAGTAAGCTGTGGGTCTTTGTTTGAGAACTTCCAAATCGAGATATACATTTGTATTACTATTAGCTTGTAGACTTTCTAGTAACCAGCGTCGCAATAAAGGAGTTTTATAAACTTCTCTTTTTGCCCAAACTTTCCATCTTCCGGGTTGGGTTACTTCTACTTCTATTCCCTTATTTTTCCATAATTGAGCATCT
Source organism: Okeania hirsuta (assembly GCF_003838195.1). GTDB lineage: Bacteria > Cyanobacteriota > Cyanobacteriia > Cyanobacteriales > Microcoleaceae > Okeania > Okeania hirsuta. The sequence goes on along the minus strand of NZ_RCBY01000170.1, from coordinate 14,451 downwards.
TCTTCAGCATTTTCATAACTGCGGTGACTACTGAGAATTAACCGCTCTTTTAATAATGCTTTTTCTTGCGGTCTCATCTTAATTTTCAACTCAACTTTTTCAGTAGTAAGAGTTTCTTTTCCTACTGGAGTTTTAAAGCTTAAAGTTAATTGATCTCCAGGAGTAGCTCTCAGGGTGATTTTATCTGTAGTTTTAGTACCAAATCGTTGTATGACTCCTATTTTGAGCAATCTATTAGATTCTTCTAAAGCTTCTGCTGGTCTTTTATATAATCCTAGCAGTAAAGCTGTTATCAATATTGTAATCGGAATTAATTTGTGAGTGAAATATTTTTTATATATCTTAGTCTGCAATTTTATTTACCTCCACAGTGTTTATTTTATAGCTATTGTAGCTAAAAATAGCTAGATTGAAAAAAACTTATAATTTAATTATTTTGAGCGACTCTCAAACTTAAGAATTAGTCAAATAAATATTTTTTATTTATGGTTGAAACTATACAATAAATGCAAAATTATCATCAAGAAAAATACTTCTTAGGTAGATAAATAAATTATCACTTTTTTTCCTTTCCCCCCCTCATTGGGAGATATAGCAATGAGCGCTGGTATATTTACAAATTGTAGTAGGGGCAAAAGAACTAGAAGTCTTATATTATCGGCAATTTATTCCCCCTGTTCCCTGTTCCCTGTTCCCTGTTCCCTGCGCACAGCGCTATACTTGATCAAATCACATCAAGACTCTGTAGATATAACAAACAACTTTTATATCATGTCCGTTTAATTAGTGATCAAAAATTTTCTTCTCCTCTTCATTCTTCGGTAATCCTGCATAGTAATGGTAGGTGGAGACAAGCAACACTTAGAAAGAGAGCAAAATGATCCCACTGACTATACCGTGACAAAAATAATTAGAACGGGAGCAAGATACTCCTACTGGTTATACCATTACAATGTACCACTACCCCTTCTTCTTCCCTCCTGACTCGGTCATCCTGACTCGGTCCTCCTCCGTCGTTATTTATAAGTATTCAACCGGACATGATATTACCTCTTAACATACCCCTTTTTAGATCAAAGTCCCTATAAGTATGATTTAATTATGAACAAATTAATTAGTAGACCAAAGTTTATCGACCTTTGCCAAGAAATAAATAGCTATAACAGGTGAAATAGTTAGTTAGGACATAGACTGATAATGAACCCTAGACAGGGAAATCTTTTTCTTAACTATTAGACATCTGGTAAAAATCCAAAATCAAATCAATTATCACACATAAATTATCAATTATTTCCCCTCCTGGGAGGGGGAGGGGCGAGGGGTGGGTTCCCTACTGCCTACAGCAAAGCTGCCTACTGCCTATGCGTGGAGGAGATGTCTATTGACTCACACCGAGTGCACTACCAGACGCTAGGTAGGTTTGTGAATGTGCAACCTGGTGGCGCTTCTTTCCGACAGAGGTCGCCGACGCGATAAGTTAGTACGGTCTTGGGGTCACGCCGACCTGTGGCAAAAATGCGAACCCTTTAGAGAGTCTTACAACTGTTGCTTGTTGCTTGCTATAGCTGAATTGGCCACCTGAATCAGGTCTATCAAATAAATTTAAACTTAAACCTTTTTTTCTCATCCTTTGATGAACTTCAAGGTATAGCACGGGAAAGAGTTGCTGAGGACTGATGCTAATGATGGATCAAATACGGTCTGATTTTTTTCCCAATTTTGCCTATTTTCTATTCTTTACTATATAGTTAAACTTGGGAATATTTTGCATAAGTTTGTTAATTTTCACAAGAATAATTAATTTAAAAAAATCAAATTTTTCCATTGTTATCCTTTAGTTGAAGTTAATTATAAATCGATATGAATCAGGAAAAATGAAAGCAAAATATTTACTATTATTGGATAGATTTACCTGGAGAGAAACGTTCTAAAATAGTGGGTATTCTTAACAATATAGCAATGTGCACTGGCATATTTACAAATTACAAGAGGTGTCCAATAGCTAAAAGTCTGATATTATAGATTTTTTATTCCCCCTGTTGCCTGTTGCCTGTTGCCTGTTGCCTGCGCACAGCGCTATACATTAGCAACAATTCTCGGTATAAAAACTCAAGTATAACAAGGGAATTGGAATGTTAAAGGAATGGATTTTGATCAATTACATGAATTATTTGATCAAATGGCTGGTGAACTATAAGAATATATTGATATTTTTGCAGAAAGAGTTAGAGCTTTGGGAGGGATAGCAATGGGGACAGCTCGAATTGCTGCTTCTGAATCAATTTAAGAAGAATATTCTGATCAAATCATTTATGGAAAAGATTATTTAAATAGCATTAGCAGACCGCTTCGCAACTTATGCAAAATTAGTCCAATATGGAATAGATAAAACATATAAATTAGGAGATGCAGATACATCCGATTTGTATACCGAAGTTTCTCGGACTATTGATAAACGTTTGTGGTTCCTAGAAGCACATTGACAATCAAAATAAATTTGTTTTATTAATTCAAAAATCAACATAATTAGCATACAATCACAATGAATATTGCTGAATTTAAATTGAAATTGCTGTAAAAAATCGATGGTGCTCACTCAAAATATTTCATAAAATCATCTTGAGTAAGTTCAATACTTACAGAGGTTTTCATTTGGGTAGACCACAGTAGGGACGTTCCATGGAACTTCCCTACAAGGTATTATTTGTGAAGATGTGGTTCATCAACTTGAAAAGCGCTGTAAGATGCTATTCAACAATTAATAATTAATTATTAATTATTAATTATTAATTATTAATTATTACCTCTCCTTGAAAAGAAGAGGATTGACTAATCATGAAAATTTTTTCTTCTCTTGGTCGATTGGATATGGCGCAGGTTTCTTCGCCATCCCACCCTGCGGGAAGCTGCGAAGATCGACCGCTGCTTCTCCTTACTCATGAGAGGCTTTAAACCTTAATTATTCGGTAATTTTTTAGTCAGTAAGAAGGTGAAAAAAATTAGTATGTAATGAAAAGTAAAGTCCCTCAAACACCCTACTATTTTATTCCTTTTACCCCACACTTCGTGCTTTGTCATCAGGATAATTTTTAATGCTGACCTACTTAATAGACATCTCCAGAAAATAAACTTACCCTTTATTTACTAAAAACTAGGGTTGTAAAAGTTACTCACAAAATCATTTTCCGTGTTTTTTTCCTAAAAACATTTTTCCTGTTCCCTGTTCCCTATTCCCTGTTCCCTACTTTTACAAAAAGTCTATATCTTTTTCACCAGATGTCTAATGATAATGAGTAATTGTGATATATTCTAGAGCAGACACAAAAGTCTACTCTTTTCTTTTAATATCCGGTGAAATGAATCAGTCTTTTCCAATAAACTATGCCTCCCAATTACAAAACCTGATGAAGAAAGCAAGTATTTCTAGCTTTAAAGAATTAAGTCAAAAAGCAGGGGTTTCGGAATTGCAGCTTATTCGGTTGCGACGTGGGTTAGGGTCACAAATGCGAGTAGATATTCTACTCAAAATTAGTCAAGCATTAGGAATAACATTAACAGAATTATTAGATAATTTTGCCCCCGAACTTGTCAAAAAATCAGTACCAACTTCCACATCAATATTAGAACAAGAATATCGCAATCTCCAGGCAAACTTTGAGCAACAAAAACAATTTTTAACACAGGAGTTTCAGCAGTCTAGCTTGCAAATTTTAGAATCTTGGTTACAACAATGGCCCACTGTTGTATACAAGGTTAAACAAAATCCTCGTTTACCAGCAACAAAGATATTACCTTTGTTACGTCCAGTAGAGCAATTGATCCAACAATGGAATGTAGAATCTATCGTTCCTGTGGGAGTAGAAGTTCCTTTTGACCCTCAGTTACATCAACTAATGGAAGGGTCTGCCCAAGAGGGAGAACTGGTAAAAGTTCGTTATACTGGCTATCGACAGGGAGGTAAACTACTATTCCGTGCCAAAGTTAGTCCTATCAATTAAATCAAACAACAGAAAAGCTTATATGGTAATTACTTTTGAGTTACTTATCAATATACTTGGACTTAATCTCAGTAATGAGGTATACTAGGCTAGGTTTGTTAATAGTTAGAGTCATAGCTTCTAGAAAATATGAGTACTGTGGTTAAGTATATTCAACCTAATGGCATTTTAGACGGCACTAAGGCTACTGAATTTCGCCAAGAAATTAGTGAGCAAGTTGAAGCTGGAGCAGATATTATTTTGATAGATTTTAAAGATGTAACTTTTATGGATAGCTCTGGCTTAGGTGCTTTAGTTTTAGCGCTCAAAACTGTTAGAGCTGCTGGAAGTCAATTAGTTGTATGTTCTATTAATGAACAAGTTAGAATTCTGTTTGAGTTAACAAGTATGGATCGAGTTTTTGATATATTTCCTAACCGAGAAGAATTTGATAAAGCCTCTATTGAACCTAATACAAATCTTCAGGCCCAAAGCAAAAACTAAAATTTTTAATTTTAGAGTTAGTATCTTAAGATTTTGGATTCAAGTATTTTAAGTGGTAGATTAAATCTTCTTCCATAGGTTCCTGATTAATTTAAAATTTCTTTCAAATATTTTCTAGATCCAACTAGATCCAAAGGGGTGTATCTAATAAAAATGATGAGGAAGAAGTTTCTGGTTTCAAATAAAATCTAGAATTTTTTACTAAAGAAAATTAAATCTAAATTTTGCAACAAAGCTTCAGCTTATCTGAAGTCTAATGACAAGTTAAATATAGATTAAAGTCAAAATCAGTTGGTCTTAATCAGGACAGATTTAGGTATATATTAAGTTAGCTAGACTTAGTTTTTTTGTGGTAAACCTTTTTCCTGTAATAGATTAAGATTTTTTTTTGCTTAATCCCTGTTTCTCAGATAGAAGTGTTACGATTATTTGGCTTTATTGATAAAGTTTAATAGTTTGAGAAGATGATAAAAAACTCCATAATTTACTGAATAATTAAGGTTTAAAGCAGAAGGAAGAAGGCTTTAGTTATCTAGGAAAGAAGGAAAAATATTGTGTTGTCTGAGTTGTAAGCTTTTGATATGTCCGCGCCCTTTCCTTCGACTACTATAGCAGGGAACAGGGAACAGGGAACAGGGAACAGTGGTAATTTCTGTCTCAGGTTCATCATCAATCTCTGTCCTAACCAACTCTTTCCTTGCTATATAAAGCCTCTTCTTTGAAGAAGAAATAAATCAAAAAAATCCTGTTTGCCAATCCTATTCGTTTTCAGGAGAGGTAATTATTAATTGTTAATTGTTAATTATTGAATATCGGGTTCGGAAAAGATTGAAAATAAATATCTCATTAAGCTTCTTTGATAAACCGAATTATTTCCTGCACATGATTAAGAAATTTCCCATCTGTTGAAAGTCTCGATATTGCTTTTTCAAAATCTCTAGCTAACTGATGATGTTCTGCTTGGTTTGTATTTCTTAAATCTTCTATTGTCACTGCTAAACGACTGAATTCTTTTCTTGTTATTTCGGAGTGTTGCTGTTGTTTCGATCTAAAAGATTCTGGATTTTCAATACTTAGTTGTGTTCCTAGATATTCAACAGTTTTTTCGATATTTACAAAGCGATTTCTAAGTTCAATAATATCTGCACGAGGATGCAATAATTCTCGACGAATCATCGATAATCGTACCACTAAATATTGATATAAACGTATAGCAGGACGTAAAACAGTTAACAATAAAGCTGCGCCAGAACTCACATAACCAAATACACTAATACCAGTAATAGCTAAAGTATAAAGCCCAACTGTAGAAAGAAAATGTAAAGCCAAAGCTATCCACAAAGAAAAACGCGCTAACTTAGCAACATAATCAACTTGTTGAGCATCAACTGTTATACCTTTTTGCTTTGACTCAGCAGCTTCAGCTAATACCTCTTTAGCTTCAAAATGTATATTCCAGGGAACAGTAACAATTAACAATAACCACCAAAAACAAGCACCCCCAATTACCCAATCTAAAAAACTACCAACCGAAATATGTAGCCATTGTAAAATACCAAATGTCAAAAGTAATATTAAAGCTAGTCCAACAGTAAAGCTAGCAAAATTTACAGAAGTTTTCATTCTTCTACTTCCTCCAATGATGGATACCTCTTGATGATGGTTTAGCTTTGCACAGAAAAATATTTGAAATGTGACAGTTATTCAAATGGTTAAGGTATAAATATTATTTCGGACTAGAGTATAAATTTTTAGAGGTAGATTAAGTAGATTTAAACAAGTTTACACAGGATAGTTTTGTCAGCCTTAGTAATTGGATAATTATTTTGAAGAAGGAAGAAGAAAAAAGTGGATGGGGTTTGTAGACATGAAGTGGCAGGTCATTGACTATCGCCAACCAATTGTAGACACCCTGTAGACGGTGGGGTATTAAACCCATAAAGAAAAAGATAATAATTTTCCCACAAAATCAAACTAAAAATATTAGCTGAATAGAGAGTTTATCTCAAGATTGAATATTGGTAAGTGGTAAAATTATCAAGGTTATCAGTAAAATCTTACTCTAAAATTTATGAATTTAGTAATACAATTGAAAAACCAATCTCTCCGTTTTTTTGCAATAGCTCTACTTCTGATTGTAAGTGCTTGCGGCAATAATGAAACAATAACTTCCACTACCGAAATATCTCCACAAGTAAAGGAAGAAGATACTGAGGAAAGAGAATATGTTCTAGTTGATGGCTCAAGTACAATTTTTCCCCTATCTGACACAATGGCTCAAAAATTTATGAATGATAATCCGGAAAATCAAGTAATTGTAGGAATATCTGGTTCTGGAAACGGACTAAAAAAGTTTTGTATTGGGGACACAGATATAGCAAATGCTTCCCGTCCCATTAAAAAGTCTGAGATTGACCTCTGTCGGGCAAACGAAATAGAATTTGTTGAAATTCCCATTGCTTTCGATGGTCTTTCTATAATCGTTAATCGCAACAATGATTGGGCAGACTGCCTGACCCTAGAAGAGTTAACAAAAATTTGGCAACCTAATAATGATGATAAGAATAAAATAACAAACTGGAAGCAAATTCGTGATGAATTTCCGGAAGAACCTCTAAGTCTTTTTGCCCCCGATGCTGACTCTGGTAGTTATGATTACTTTACTGATGCTGTTACTGGGGAAGAAGGTAGAAGTCGCAAAGACTATCAGGCCAGTGAAGATGATGATCTGATTATTCAGGGTATCGAATCTGACTGGGGTAGTTTGGGTTTCATAGGCTTTACCTACTACGAAAAAAATCAAGATTTTGTGAAACTAATTGCTATTGATAATGGTAAGGATCAATGTGTGGAGGCAAGCAGTGAAACTATCGCTAACGGTACTTATAGCCCCCTATCTCGTCCATTATTTCTATATGTGAATAAGAATTCCCTAGAAACAATACCCCCTGTCAAAGCTTTTATTGATTACCAAATAGATGTTGCGAATAAAGCGGTAATTTCAGAAGTGGGATATGTACCTTTACCCGGATTGTTACAAGGGAAAGTACGAGAGCGTGTTGAAAAACTGACTACTGGTTCTGTTTTTGATGGAGAATCTGCTGTTGGTGTTAAGTTGATCGATAAACTTTTCTCTGAAAAAGAAAGGAATAAAATCAGTGGTAGTTAATCTAATTGAGCTGACACAATAGACATAGGTATGAAAAAGAATAGAGTTGTCGCTAAATAAAGGGAAAAATCACTCTAACCTAGACAGAGAAATAATTCCAAGCATTTTTGCTATCCAATAGCTACAATCCTTACATAACAGGGTTTTTGGGATTGTTTTAAGTTATGAAGCGACAAGTCTAATTTAGAGGTGTTCCAGGGATTGCTGATTAAATCTAAAAGCATTTACAGATAAAGGTTTTAGCCTTTAAAGATCGAAAAAAACTGCAACTTTTTCAGCTTGAGCGACCAAAAAGTTAGGATAAAAGGCAGAATAATTGCAGAAAAATCAAGGAATAAAATATCCGACTAACTCCTCTAAATTCCCCATTCCTCCTGACTCCTGACTCCTGACTCCTGACTCCTGACTCCTACCTCATACCAAAAAACTTATTCAGCAAACCCTAATTAGTTATCGTAAATTCCTTCTTTAAATAAATACCAAAATAGTGATTAGCAGTAAAATCTTCATCATACTCGGCCAATAAAGCGCCTTAAAGATAAAGTTATCTTTATACTTAAAAATCGGAATATTTGGCCTCAAACTCCAGAGAATAAAGTTCAAAGTTACTAAGAAAATGTATAAATAAACAACAAAGTAAAAGAACTCCAAATAAACAATTCCTTTAGTAATAATTTGTTGTCTGACTGTTACCTGGTCTAAGATAACAATAAATACAAAACCCGCAGAAGCTCCCAAAACTTCCATAGTTTGTTCTTTGTCACAAACCAGTAGTACTGCAAATAACAAAGTCAAAACTACAATCATTGGTCCTAGTTTAGAAATAAACAGACCTAAGAAAGACCTTTGTAAAATGAAAGTATATTGAAGTTCAGGAAAATTAGTTTTTGGTACAGAATCTATTAGACCAAAATTAGTATTGTATGTCTTAAATGCATACTCGAAAAAACTATCCCTGAGATACCATTCTCCGAGTACCATTTCTTGATCTATCCCTGGTGTGGTTCGAGGGTTAATTACATTGTAACTACTTAAGTTAGGAGCAAGAATCACCCGACGATTTAAGTTTCCATTATTGAAATCTTGATGCAAAATCCGGATTTTCAAATCTTTATCATCAAAAGGATAATAATCAAAATTAAAATCCATCCGGAGAGTATAAGCAAAATACCAACCGATAACTTCTAAACCATCTTTTTTGTGTCGATAATCTTCTCTTAACTCATAATCACTATCTTCAATAGCATTAGCAAGTATAATGCCACGAGATAAATCATCATGTACACCATCTTGGTATTCTTGCCATATATAACCTGTGACAAAAGCATCTTTTGCACTGGTAAAATCAAATGATTGAATAAAAACTCCTGTAGGAACAATTAGGGGTGGTTCTTGATTTAATTCTTTGCTTAACTCTATTTGAGGAGCTAATAATTGTGTTACACCAGTATCACTAAGTAAAATATTTCGAGTTGCGGTATAAGTTCTCGCTCTCAACACTAAGCTCCAAACAAAAGCAATATTTGCTACAAAGAATGTCGTAATAATAAATGATACTAATGCAATTCGTTTTACTCCTCCCAGGTAAGCTTTAAATAGTAGAATTGAGAGAAAAACAGCAAACCAAAGGTAGGCGATACTAAGAGCGATTAGTTTACGTCTTGTGACAGCAGAATCTGGTAAAATTTCATCTTGAATAAAGATTATTCCTACTACCCATCCATTTCGATTGGTTGTCCGCAGAAATAACCAAGAATTTTGACCTGTTACGTCATCAGTTAAATTTGCTTCTACTGGTGTACCTTTAAGCGCTCTAACAATTAATTCTCTGAGTTTCTCATCCTTCTGTTCGTATGTAAGATCGAAGACATTTTCTTGAGCTTTAAAAAGTTCTTCATTAGGATGGTAAAGGTAAGTTCCAGTTTGAGAAAGGATAAATCCATAACCTGTTCTACCCAAGTTTAGAGACTCCATCACCTGTCGAATTTGCCCTAATGAATATTCGCTATATACGATACCTCGTGGGGATTTATCTGGAGTATTTGGGTTATAAAAAGGAGTATAAAATCCGACTACTGGATCGCTGACTAGAGAAGTGTCACTCCACAAATATGGCTCTCCCCAATTTGGTCCTTTGTTCAGGGTATTAGTATACCAAGCATATTTGGGTTTAGTATAGTTAATTTTAGTTTCAGATAGTTCTACTTTGTCGTCTCTCCTGATATAATATGGTGCATATAACTTTACATCCGGTTGATAAGCAAAGGGTTGATAAGCAACCCCAATATCTAAAAGTTCTGTATTTGTCTCAATTTCTGATTTAAGTCGCTCCAATAATTCCCCATCATTTAATTTACCAGAAGTGAGGTCGTTGGCTACAGAAATAGCTGATTTTTGGGCAAAATACAGTCGTCGGTCAATCTCCAGAGCAACTCTAGCTGTTTCCCTTTGAGCTTGATGTTTAGCATTATCAAATCTCTCTTTTTGTTCTAGAGTGTACAATAAAGACCCTAATATAGCTAATGTTAAACTAATTCCACCAAGGGTTAGTGAAGTGTAAAATGCGATTATTTGTGGCTTACTAGCATTATTAATAGTTAATGTTTTATGTAAAAATTTGTAGATTTTTTGTTTGATTATTTTAGCTTTTTTTTGAATTTTTTTCTCGTCTTTTATGAAATCATTTTGAATCTTTTTATCAATCTTCATAATTTTGTTTTTTCTGTAGATTTTATTACATAATAATATCTTGATTTTTGGCAAAAAAATGGAGAGTATTAACATTTTTTTAAGCTGCCTAGATCAAAATATATGAGTGTCAAGATTACCCGAAGGAGAATTGGGCGTTGGTGAATTAGTGTATCATATTCATCTTAATTACTTAGGAGTCAACCCACCCCTAACCCCTCCCCTCCTGGGAGGGGAAGGACCGAGTCAGGAGTCAGGAGGGAATAAAGAAGAAGAAAGAGGAGTAGAAGGAAAAAGTTTTTTGGTCGCGGAGCGCGGAACAGAGTTCTATCGCGCTTTTATCCGGATATGATATCATACCTCAAATCACCAACGCCGAGAATTGTGCTATCTATAGCGCTGTGCGTAGGCAACAGGCAACAGCTCCGGAAGGGGGAATAAATTGCCGTTTGCGCAGCATCTCCGTTGGAATAATATAAGACTTTTAGCTATTTTGCCTCTCCTGCAATTTGTAAATATACCAGCGCTCATTGCTATAAATTTTGTCTCAAAATATCAACTCTAGTTCATCTGATATTTGAGCGACAAATATAGGAAGATCAATCTGAAATGTTCCTAACTCTTACAGCACTTTTGAGAAAAATAGTTTAATCTTAATATCTTTTCTTTCTCTTGAGTTACACAACTCTACTAAGTAGGTAAGTATTAAAAAATCAAAACGTCAAAATTAGGCGACAGTTTATCAATACCTTATTTCAAACTTTTTACACAACTAAATATACATCGATTTTATTGTACCAACTTACTTATTCGTTCTCCGATTATTACTCAAATAATACATTCAGTACTTACGCATGAGGTACGAAAAACTAGGATTTGAGATGGCTTTCCGTTCCGGACTGCTCCGCAAACCCTGTGGGTCGCTTCGGACGAAAATACCTTGCAGGTGCGTAAGTCCTAACACTATATATAGCATAGCTTTGTAGGCTCTGTATATATGAACTAGACAACTAATTAAAAAAGTCAAGTTATTTTTGATTTTTTTAAAAGTCTGACAAGGTAAAGTTTGATTTGCATCAGCCAAAAGAGATTTTCAGAAAAAATTAAGGTATTCTATAATTTGCAGGATAATGCCTGGTTATTTTAAATTTAATTTGCCCTCTCTCCAATCCCTGCTCTGATAATTCCATGATGATGCAATGCCAATATTAAAATATTATTTAACAATACTTGATCGACTGTTTTTTTGCTACTGTAAGAACAATCTAAATTTTGCATTGTACTAGACTCTAGACTTCAGTTTCTGTAGACTAGGAAAGTACATTATTCTTATAATAAATCTCTAAGTTGAGTAAAAAAAATGGACTTATTAGAACAAATTTGGAATAGTCTTGGAGAAATCTCTATTTTTGGCCTATCGGCATATAAACTATTATTTGCACTCGGGGTGTTGCTATTAACACTAATACTCCAGGGATTTATTGCTGGAGTAATTATTAAAAGTATTGAGGGTCTAGCTTCTAACACTAAATCTGACTTAGACGATCAATTGATTGCTATCATTAAAGAACCCTTAGGCTGGTTAGTTTTAATTGCTGGGTTTTGGTCAGTGCATATAATTTTAATGGAGTATATCAGTCCTCAGTTAAACAAAATTATAACTGATATTATCGGTTTAGCTGCTATTGCTCTGGTAGCAAATGTGATTTATCGTTCAGCTCCTTTGTTAGGTCAACTACTAAAATATCTAACTATTCACACTGAGACAGACCTCGATGATTTGCTGGTTCCTTATTTCCCTAGACTATTTCGGATTGCAGCAATTGTTGTGGTATGTATTAAAGGAGCAGAAGTCTTTTTGGGAGCATCTGCAGGAGCTTTGATTGGTTTACTTGGTGGTGCTGGTGTTGCTTTAGGTTTGTTGTTCAAAGACATTATCTATGATTGGTGTTGTGCTGTAATTATCTATACTGATGGGTTGTATAGACCTGGTGATTGGATAGGAGTTACAGGATTAAGTGGTTTTTTCCAGGTTTCAGAAATTGGTTTAAGAACAACAAAGTTGTACTCATGGGAATGGGGTTCGATCATTAAAATGCCCAATTCTCGAATGGTTGGTGGTATTGTAGATAACTGGTCTCAAGACAGAGCTAATGTTGAAGAGTGGGGGATAACAGGAACTTTAAAAATTGATGGCATTACAGCAGATCAAGCAGAGAGAATAATAGCTGGTCTTGATGAAATATTTAAAAGTATGGAAGGTTTTCTGGAACATTATATAATGTTCCTAGGTCTTGAAGGTAATGCTCGCAAGATTAAATATGTTTCATATCATCCTCCTGCTGGTTACGGGCGTACTGCCAATGAATTTCATTTGAGGGTAATGAAATTAATGGAAAAAGAGGGTATTGCTGCTCAGAATGTCTTTATCATTACTGACCAAGAAAGTTATACAAAAAATATGAAAATGGCAATCAAGAATTGAGTTCTAAATATCCATAAGTTAATATTTTGGTAATGGTAAACAAGTAGTTATTGTTGAGGTTTACCTTCTAGTATCGCTACGCGGAAATTAAAAGTCATGCATTTAAAAGCGAGTGCTAATTGGCGAGGTCTCCTACGGGGCGCCTACTGTGCGGAATTACTTCCGCACACAGCCCCTCCAGAATGTAAGACGCACATCTGACAGTCAATCATTTTTGATTTGTAATTGTTCGCGCGATTTTGTAACTGGTCAGTTATTTCCGCTGAATACTGATAAATAACTGTTGTGAGGAGTCAGTCCTCAGGAGTCAGGAATCAGGAGGGAAGAAAGGAGAAAAAGAGGAAATATTGGTATTGGGGGTATTGATAATTTCAGTATTTATTTGGTACTGTCGGTATTGTCAGTCCTTAAATTTTATTTATAACTGACCCGTCCGCAATTCGTAGCTCCCCCAGAGGGGGAACATGATATAACATCTTTTTGTTCCTGCTTACCTAACTTTTTTCTTTCTATTTAATAGTTTAATGGCGAATATTAATGCTTTCTATCTCTGATCGCCAACTTTGCTAAAGTTTATTTGTAGAAACTTCCTACTTTTCACAGCTTTGTGGCTGTATCCTGTCTTAATTTAGCAACAGTGACATCTGGAGTTACAGATATTTCCAAACCATGACCAATAAACCATCCTTACTAATTCCCTAATAGACATCTGGTAAAAATCCAAAATAAAATCAATTCTCACACATAAATTATCAATTCTTTCCCCTCCTGGGAGGGGGAGGGGCGAGGGGTGGGTTCCCTACTGCCTACAGCAAAGCTGCCTACTGCCTCATTTGGAGGAGATGTCTAATAGTTACTTATGGGTGAAATTGCCAAGCTAAACTATTTTTTTGCCAAGTAAAACCTTGGTTTTGATGCTGAGAAGTCTAGGCAAGTAGAGTTGCATTAACCGGTCAATCAAATATATTGCTACGCCAATGTAAAACAGATGTATTTTCTGCCGATAAATAACCTCAAGATTAGTTTATTCCTGCCTCAGTAAATTCCAATTTTGACCAAAAAAAAGGTCTCAAGTTTTCCCTTTCTAGGGGATAAAAAAGAAAATTCTGCATCTTAAAAGCTTCCCTAGTACTGATAGGGTAGCTCCTCTATCTGTAAAGATGCTAAGTAAATTGACTAACCAATTTCTTTAGTTGAACTGCATAAACTGATGCTCCTAGTGCCCGTGTCATTAATTGAGAACCCAAGCAAATTCTGAGAATAGGTAAATCTGTAATAATGACGATTTTTTAGTAAATTCAATTCATCTGTTAAAAATGGAGAATCTGGTTAATCCAATATATCTGCCAATCATTATTTAGTAAATCAGTTTTATACCAAATTGACGCAAAGGTAGTTATGTATTAATCTATAATTTTTTGCCTTAAATCTACAATTTTATCGTTCGCAGATATTGTAAATATTTAATTTTTTTCGATCTTTTTTCATATAGAACCCATTTGAGGTCTATATAATTATGGTAGTCCAGTCTTTTCGCGCATCAATGAGTGAGGAACAATCATCAGCAAGGAGTGTTGAATTTTTTATATTATTTCTCCCCACATCTACCCTCTTACCTCTTACCTCTT
>NZ_RCBY01000017.1 GCF_003838195.1 Okeania hirsuta | reverse complement strand
GTGAGAAACCCAATAATTGGAAACCGTCAGGAAAGAGAATAAAGCGATGCAGCGCGGTCTTGGGGGTTTCCCCCATGAGCGACTGCATCAAGACAGCGTGGTTTGTATAGAACAGGTAATAATTGGTGTATTAATGCAGACTGTAATGGAGCTGCAAATATAATCACAAAAGTAAGCAGAAAGCTAGGGTTAAACTTAAGCCGACTGTGTAGGGGCATTTTGACTTGTCCCCAAAGAATATATCTTTGGTCAGCTAAGAAGAAACGGAGCAACACGGATTTATCCTGTTGCGTAGTATCTGCTTAGAATCCCCGTGACTTGAGTCTGGGGAGCAGTCAATTCCGAGGATTAATTATGTACAGTGAAGTTTTTCCTAGATACCATAATATATTTTTTTTGGCAATACTACTAATACTTTAATTGATCGGGATTAGTATAAATTCTTTATCCTTAGATTACTACTGAGCATAGGATTAGAATATTGGTAACTACATCTAAAATATTATTTTCTTTTAATTTTATTTTTTCAGCAGTTCCTAAGCGTTAAGTCAATATTATACTAATTCCAGTCGATCAAACAGATTTATAATTTTTTTCTGTTTTCTAATCTGATGAGTAATATCATGTCCGGATAATTAGTGATCAAAAAAACTTTCTCCTCTTTACTTCTTTTTTCTTCTTTCTTCTCTGCTGACTCCTGTAAGTCGCCAATCCGACAGATCCCCTACCTGAGGACTCCGTTGTTTATTTATAAGTATTCAACCGGACATGATATAACCTATCCAAACCAGATGTAGTATTAATACTAGTTTTTTTGTTTAAATCAGATGATCAATAGAGATTAAGTCCAATCCCCATTCAATAAAAATTTTTTTGACAGTAAAATTTTAGTTAGATTAACTATCCAGGCTTATTTCTCACATATTTCTATACAATTTAACAAATAAAGCTTGTTTCTAATTTTGTTTAACAACTTGTATTTCACTTTGAGAAATATTATTGCATTTTTCACTGTCTGAGTATTGGTCAAACAAAAAATATTAACTGTTCGTATAACTATATTATTTTTCAAAATTTTTCTGAGAATATTAACTTAACTGAATTACCTGTACTAATTTATTGCTTATTCTTGGCACAACTTAAATAGATATAACTCATCTGGCAGCTCAGAGGCCACATCTAAATCAACACTTTTAGGAACAAATAAAACCATACCAAATTCACATTTTTCAGTTGAACATTTGTCTGGTCGTGCAGTAATCCGATAATTACTGTTTTCCGTGGGAGTAAAAGAGATTACTGGTATTCCATCCTGTTTTTTATCATTCGCTATTTTCTCACCCTTTTGATTTTTAAGGGTTAAATTTAAGTCATTACAATTATCATCACATACCCCTAAAATACTGTAGGAGGTATTAGAAGATAATTTGGCTGTAAAAGGAACTTCTACTCTTTCTTTCACTTTTCCAATTAGTGGCCAGAAAACCAGTTTTTTGCCAGCTCTTTCTTGTTGTTCTACTGTCTCTTTAAGTTTACATATTACTTGTTCTTGTTCAACACTAAGTTCAACACTGGCAGCAGTTGCAACAATTGCACTGCCTAATACCAAACTAACTCCACCTAAAACTAATTTTTTGGTATCCATTAGATTTACTCAAATAAAGATTCTTAGTAAACTACAGTCAGGAGTTTAACATATCTCTTGCACAATAAAAACTTTTTATAGGGAACAGGGAACAGGGAACAGGGAGGAATAATTGATAATTTAGGGAGTAGGGAGTAGGGAGTAGGGAGTAGGGAACAGAGAGAAATAATTGATAATTTAGCGATAATAATTGATTTTATTTTTGATTTTTTTGGAGATACCTATTCCTTTTACAAAGAGTCTCTTAGGTAGCACTTCAATTATTAATTAATTAACACAAACAGGATCGTCTTTTTGATAATTAGCACCCTAGAAGGGTATTAATTATGATTATGTTTATTTCTCTTTACGGACATTGCATGCAACTCCCTACTCCCCTACTAAAAAAAAGGCGTTGCTGAAATGTTAATCTAAAAATCATTATCAATCAGCATCGCCCAAGAAAATTATGTAAAGCCATTGTTTATTTCTCCCCTACTTCCCTACTCCCCTACTCTTCCACTCCCCTACTGGTATTATTTGGTCTCCATCCAATTTTTTCCTGCATGAATATCTACTATGAGTGGTACTTTTAAATCTATGGCATTTTCCATTGTAGATTTAATTACCTGCTCCAATTCTTCCCACTCTAATGATGGAACTTCAAATACTAATTCATCATGGACTTGTAATAATAATTTTGCCTGATAATTTGCCAATATTTTATGGAATTTTATCATGGCAATTTTAATAATATCTGCACTTGAACCTTGAATAGGCGAGTTAGCTGCTGCCCTTAAAAGTTGAGCATCATTTTGACTTAAACGTTTAAATTCATCTAGGTTAATTTCTTCTGGTTCCGTACCTTTTAAATCTCGGATAGTTTTAGATTCAAATTCAAAATAACGCCGACGACCTAATATTGTTTCTACATAACCTTGAGCGATCGCTTCTTTTTTTAACTTCCCTAAATACTCAAATACTTGAGAATATTTTTGTTTATATCTGTCTAAAAATTGTTTACTTTCTTTGACACTTATTCCGACAGACCTTGCTAATTTTTGTGCCCCCATGCCATAAATTACGCCAAAGTTTATTGTCTTACCGACACGACGTTCATCTGATGTAATTTCTGCTTTTTCAAATAATAGTTTGGCTGTGACTGTATGTACATCTTGATTATTTTGATAAGCTTCTATTAATACTGGTTCTTGACTCAAGTGAGCTAATATTCTTAATTCAATTTGTGAATAATCTGCGGCGACTAATAACCAATCTTTTTTGGGGATAAATGCCTGACGAATTTGCCTAGAAAATTCTGTACCAATGGGAATATTTTGTAAGTTTGGTTCGGAGGAAGATAAACGTCCTGTATCTGTTTGAGTTTGATTAAAATTTGTATGAACTCTCTGAGTATCTGTACGAACTAATTTTGGTATGGCTTCGACATAGGTAGAAAAGAGTTTATATAAGGTTCGGTGATTTAATATTTCATCAATGATGAGATGATGTTGACTTTCTTCTTGTAATTTTTCTAAGACAACTACATCTGTAGAGTAACCAGTCTTAATTTTCCGAGATTTTTTCTGATTTTGATTTAGTATATTAAATAGTAGTTCGCTTAATTGAGATGGTGAGTTAAGGTTTAAAAAATCACTTGTTTCTGCTCGATTGATTTGGCTTTCAATTATTTCTGATTTCTGTCTTTGCTCTTTTGATAATTTGGTAATATATGCTTTTAGTATGGGGCTAGATATTGCTTTTTTTAATTCTTGTTGATTAGTGAATGAGTCAGTCTCTATATTTTGAATTTCTGTTATGAGATATTCCTGTAAAATTCGATTATCTACAGTTTCAAAAGCTCTTTTTTCAATTACTTCTAAATCTTTTTTCAGTTGGACTGAGAATTTCTTGAGATATTCAATATCAATCTTAATTCCCAGATATTCCATTTCTGCTAAAACGGATTCTAATGGTTGTTCTACATCTACTAATAATTTGTACAAAGATTTCTCAGGAGGTTTATTTTCATCAGCTTTTTCTAATTCTGTTCTTAATTTTTCTACTAACTGAAATGTTACAAAAACTTGAGTTCCACAATAGTGAGTAACTTTGAGAATATCTAAGTCAGCAATAGTTTGATTTTTCGAGACTACATCATCATAACTTTTTAAATTTATTCCAGCAGTTCTCAGATGTCTAATATATATTTCTTCCAGACTATGTTTTGCTCCAGGATTTAATACATAACTTGCCAACATTGTGTCAAAAACAACTCCAGCTAATTTAATTCCTTGACAGCGAAAAACTAATCTATCAAATTTGGCATTTTGAAATACTTTCGGATAATCAGAACCTTCTAAAATTGGTTTTAAAGCCTCTAATACTTTTCCTTTATCTAGATTTTTTCCTACTTTATGTCCGGTGGGAATATAAGCAATATCTTCTATATTTTTTCCCCAACAACAACCAATACCAACTAACTCTGCATCTCGTGGTTCTAAAGATGTAGTTTCCGTATCCCATGCTACGGGAGTCTCATGATTTTTCTGTTCTTTTAAAATATTTACTAACTGATTTAACTTTTCTGGAGTATCAATAATTTGAGGTTTTATTTCTGATTTTATTGTTATTTGTTGTTGAGCTGCCTTTGTATCTTCTGTACTAAAAAACCAATCATCATTCTCTTCCTCAACCAAAATATTGTCTGATTTTTCTTCTTGTTTATTTTCCGACTCTTCTGGCAAAACTTGAATTCCCGCCAACCCACTAAACTGTTGTTCTAAATAAGGGATTTGATTTAAGAAATGTTGTAATTCAAACTTTTGCAAAATAGGCTCAATTTCTGAGCGAGAGATTTTTTTGAGCTGCAAATCTTCCATCTCAATATCTATTGGAACATTTACTTCAATTCTTGCCATAAACTGAGAATGCTCTGCCTCAACTTTTCCCTCTTCAAGTTTTTTCTGATTTGCTCCTTTAATTTTATTCAGAGAACTATAAATTTCCGCTAAAGAACCATATTCATTCAACAACTTAACTGCCGTTTTTTTCCCAATACCCCTAACACCAGAAATATTATCAGAAGCATCTCCACAAAGAGCTTTATAATCAACAACTTGAGTCGGTAAAATACCCAATTTTTCCTTAACTTCTTCAGGACCAAACTCTTGAGGAGTGCTACCTTTACCTGCTGCTAAATGTAAAACACTAATACCTTTTTCCACATCTATTAATTGAAATAAATCTTGGTCGCCCGAAAGAATTTTTACCCGAAAACCAGCAGTACTAGCTTTTTGCGCTAAAGCTCCTAATACATCATCCGCTTCATAACCAGCAGCAGTAATTATAGGTATATTAAAAGCACCTAAAATCTCTTGCAAATTTTCCACATCAACAATTAAATCTTCAGGCGCTTCTGCTCGATCTGCTTTATAGTTTTTGTCAGCTTCGTGGCGAAACGTAGGTTTTCCTAAATCAAAAGCGATCGCTAAATATTCTGGTTTTTGAGTCTCCATAACTTCCAACAAAGACTTCAGAAAACCAAAACAAACACTGGTGGGAATGCCTGTAGAAGTTTTTAAGCCCCCACTACGACTTTTGCCAAAAGCATAGTAGGAACGAAAGGCGAGAGAATGGCCGTCAATCAAAACGGCAGTGGGAAAGTTTGCAGACATTTGATATTGATATTTTGAGATATCTCTTTATTTTAGCGGGTAGTTTATACTAGCTAATAAGATAAATCTAAATTACGTTGTTTTAATGCTTTTATTGTTAAAAATTTATTTCTAGAAGTTTTAACCAATTATTTGACCCCTTATTTTTTTTCTTAAGCCTTCTTTGCAGCAATTGTCGGGGCGAATGCCCATTTGCCCCTACCGCAGTTTACTTAATAAAAACTTAGGAGATTTGATTAACTTTCCAGTTGAAGTAGCTACAAAAATCTGTATATCTGCGTCTATTCCTAACCACTTTTTGCCTACTGGATTCTCTGATACTAACTCTGATGAAGTAAAACTAATCATCAAATAATAACCACTAACTGTTTTGACTATCCTAGCTTGTTTAGCTTGAAAAAAATCTGGATATGGCCTACTTTGTTTAATCTTACATCCAACCTACCTGAGGCAGTTTAACTCTATATATTGCCTAAGCAATTTTTCAGCATTGCTGGAAAAATAAAACTTCTCAGTTTTTTCTTAAACCTTGGATAACTTTTTCCTTGAGATTTCATATCAGAAAAAGCTCGATCTAAAGTCTTTAAAGTTTGTTGTAAAACTTGGGCATTTACTAAATTAAAGTTAGTATTAGTTTTCTTAGCTATTGTTAAGTTTTTTCCTTGATGATTATAATTAGGATAAGCTGCATCACCAGAAATAATATATTCAGCAACATCTGATACTAACTCTGATGAAGTAAAACTAATCATCAAATAATAACCACTAGCTTTTTTGACTATCCTAGCTTGTTTAGCTTGAAAAAAATCTGGATATGGCCTACTTTGTTTAATCTTACATCCAACCTACCTGAGGCAGTTTAACTCTATATATTGCCTAAGCAATTTTTCAGCATTGCTGGAAAAATAAAACTTCTCAGTTTTTTCTTAAACCTTGGATAACTTTTTCCTTGAGATTTCATATCAGAAAAAGCTCGATCTAAAGTCTTTAAAGTTTGTTGTAAAACTTGGGCATTTACTAAATTAAAGTTAGTATTAGTTTTCTTCGCTATTGTTAAGTTTTTTCCTTGATGATTATTATTAGGATAAGCTGCATCACCAGAAATAATATATTCAGCAACAATTGAACAACTATTAATTGGTTATTTTTTTGAACTTAGCCAGTTTTTCCGCTCTCTTAGTGCGAATTATACACGCTTTTGCAAACATCAAGAATCTGATTAATTTCTACTTCTTGATGTTTAGTCGGTTTAAGCTTGTATTGGTAAGTTAGAGTAATCAAGTATCCGTTTATTTTTTTCTGAATTTAAAGGTGCAATTATAACACAAAGACAAATCTTTCACCTGTCGCAATGAATATATTTTCTGGTTGCAATTCATCTCCCGCTAAATCGAAGATGATAATGGGAGATGAATTGCAACATTTTCAGATAGACTCATAAGAGTAATATGGCATTTTTCTTACTTTAAAGTCAAAATGGAACTAATTGTCTATGAGTTTTGTTTCATGTATCAAATATTGAGTTGGTTACTACATAGAGTAATGATGAATCAAAGAGGAAATGTTTTTCCCACTCTTCTCGGCGGCCTTTTCCCTGTCATATAATACCAACCTCAAAAAATAAGGCTTTCGATAACGTCACACCACTAAATTCCTAATTGTCCTAATTACTGATTATTTTTCTAATGTGGATGAGATAAATCAATACTATAAAATTTTAGAACTTGAGCCTGGTGCTTCTCTAGATCAAGTGAAACAAGCTTACCGAGATTTAGCCTTTGTCTGGCACCCAGACCGCTTTGCCCAAAATACTCGTCTCCAAGCAAAAGCTCAAATTCATCTCAAAGAGATTAATGAAGCTTACGGAAAATTACGGTATTTTTTGAATGATTCTCAACCACAAACTATTCCGAAACGAAAAACTCCCAGTCAAACACAATACTCATCACCTCGTCGTCCACCTTCTCCTCAACCTTCCCCCTCTCCTCAAAGGCCAGAAAATTCTAACGCTAATAATCATTTTCAACAGTTCTCTGTCCACACTCATCAACCACATTCAGCAACTTCCAGTATTCCTTGGGGTAGTTTAATTGCCACTTTCCTGTTTTATGCTTTGACTGCCTGGGTATTAGTTATTTACAAAGCTCCTGTCTGGAGTTGGGCCGTGGTTGAGGGCGTGGCATGGATGGGAATGACTGTTTTGGCAATTGAAGGAACGGGTTCTCAAAGATGTTGGGCGATCGCTTTATTGGGTGCTGGAGGGGGAGCAGGTTGGATAGCTGGAAATTCTGTGGGAGGTATAATCACTGCTTTGGCATGGGCCATGGTTGGATGTAGTCTAGGGTTAATTGCTGGCACTGAACCTAAGGCCAGGACAGTTGCTGCTGTGGTGACTATTGATGGAGTAATTGCTTTGGGAGGATTTTTGGCTGGTAATGGGGCTGAAAATGTATTATTGGTGATTGTTGGTTCTATTATTTGGGCTGCTGCTGGATTTATTTTTGGGACAATAGTAGATGCTGTGATTGGTTTGAAGACTGGTACTGGTGTTGGCAGTATGCTTGGGTTTATTGTGGGAGCTTGGGTTGGAGCTTGGTCTGCAGCTTGGAATTCTACTCGGTCTAAAGCTGTGGCGATCGCTTTGGCTAGTGCTGGGCCTAATATTATTGTTGGGTTATGGGTAGCTATTGGTATTGTGGCAGGAGTAGTTGCTCAAATGGTTGCGGGAGAAAAGTTGATAGAGTTGTTTAATGGATTTTCTACTTTTTTGATTTTAGCTATTATTTCTGGATTAGGTTTAGGTTTTGGCTGGTGGCTTTCCACAATTATAGTGTGATTTATGACTTCTTCAGCTTTGCTCTTTCCCTTCTACTTTCAGGTGATTTTATACCAAATTGATAAATGTTTGCTACAAATATCTAGGGTATTTCGTAATAATTCAGCAATTCTGAATTCAGCAATTCTGAATGAATAGATTTAATGCCATTTTTAATGTTGTAAATTATCTTTTTCGTCAAATAGACTTTATATGAAACTATGCGCTATGGTGCTGATTATTCGTAACTCTTTTTTGATGCATGGTATTACTCTTTAATAATGAGCTGGTCTCTCATCCTAAAAACCACATATTTCTATGATTTCTTCTTCCTTATTCCTCCTTCCTCCTTCCTCCTTCCTTCTTCTTTCTTCTTTGTCTTTAAATGCTAGGGAATTTTGATAGTTGATTAGTTTTTAATAAATTTTCAAACTTGGATGTGGGTAATGGAGCACTGAAGAAATAGCCTTGAATTTTGTCACAGTCATATTTACGAAGAAAGTCTAATTCGGATTGAGTTTCTACTCCTTCAGCAACTACTTTTAAGTTTAAATTATGAGCCATTATTCAAAATAAAAGTTATTTGGATGCTCTTAATTATATGTCGGAGCTTCAGTCGGAGGGAAAAATTAAGCATTTGGCTTTAACTAATTTTGATACTGAACATTTGAAAATTATTATTGAAAGTGGAATTAAGATAGTCTCTAATCAAGTTCAATTTTCTCTAGTAGATCGTCGTCCTTTAATAGAAATGGTACAGTTTTGCCAAGAGCATAATATTCAGCTTTTGGCTTATGGTACATTATGCGGTGGTTTGCTCTCAGAAAAATATTTAGTATTTAGATTCTTCAGAACCTCATCCAAAAGACCTCAATACTGTTAGTTTGAAAAAGTATAAAAAGATGGTTGATACTTGGGGTGGTTGGAGTTTATTTCAAAAATTATTAAATCTGCTAAAAAAAATTGCTGATAAACACAAAGTTAGTATTTCAAATGTGGCAGTTCGCTATATTTTAGAACAGCCTTCTGTGGCAGGTGCTATTGTCGGAGCAACGCTGAGTATTTCAGAAAATTTGCAAGATAATTCTCGGGTGTTTCATTTCAATTTAGATGTAGAAGATTATCAGCAAATTGATAATTTAAGTAGGGAGTCACGGAATTTGTTTAAAATTATTGGTGACTGTGGTGATGAATATCGAAGATAGGAGTCATGAAACATAAGTCAAAATACATGAGACAGGAGGCAGAAAATTAACTAAGCACTCAGAAGTTAGAATAAAATTATTAGGACTTATGCAGTACAATGTATCTCCATCATTGCAACCGACAGGGTTTGCGTAGCAGTCCGGAACGGAAAGCAATCTCAAATCCTAATTTTTCGTACCTTATGCATTTTACTTTCATCTGGGAATATGGTTGATATTAAGATTTTTCTAGATGTTTATAGCTCAATCTATAGTTCTCTTACCTAGTTTTTTTAGATTAAGTTTTTGAGCTTGTTTTATATTTAAAAATAATACTCATAAAAAGATTTGAAAATATGACTAATTCATTTACTTCAGAAATTAGTGCTCGCATTTGTTCCCATATGAATGAAGACCATGCAGATGCTGTACTTCTTTATGCTCAAAAATTTGGTAGTTCTGCCAATGCTACAGCAGCAAAGATGCTTTCTATTGATGCTCAAGGTATGAACTTAACTGCTGAATTTACTGGGGAAAGTTTACCGATAAGGATTGAATTTGACCATACTTTAAAGGATGCTGAAGATGCTCATCATACTCTTATTGATATGTTGAAACAAGCTCGTGTTCAAGAATGAGACTTGAGCACAAATATAGTAATAATTATTGCTAAAATTGGATTCGCTATTATAGGTATTCGTCTTTTATTTTCTAGTGAATTATACCAATTAAAAAAAAGAATACTACAAAAAGGTAGATATCGATCGGATATGCTAAAAAAAATAGCGACTATAGTTCATTTTAGATAGTTATTTCTATCGTCTACCCCTTTTTTTCAATATTTACCCCTTATTACTTCTTCCCTCTTCCCTCTTCCTTAAATAGTTAAGCTTAAATTGAGGCAAAATAATTATGTTAACTACTGTTAATTCACCCCAACAAGTTACTCTCGAAGAGTTTTTACAATTGCCAGAAACAAAACCAGCAAGTGAATATTTTAACAATCAAATTTATCAAAAACCAATGCCACAAGGAGAACATAGTAGAATTCAAATTTGTCTATCGTCAGCTATTAATCAAGCAGGTGAACCACAAAAGTTAGTAATGGCATTCCCAGAATTAAGATGTACTTTTAACGGACGTTCCATAGTTCCAGATATTTCAGTTTTTGCATGGCAACGTATTCCCACAAAAGCAAATGGTAGAATTGAAAATAGATTTGAAATAGCACCAGATTGGGTAATAGAAATTCTCTCGCCAGACCAAAGTTCTAATCAATTAATTAATAAAATTCTTTTCTGTCTCAATAATGGTACTCAGTTAGGTTGGTTAATAGATTCTGAAGATGAATCTGTAGTGATTTTTCAACCTAACCAACAACCAGAAATTAGGTATAATTCTGATAATTTACCAGTTCTCAATTTATTAACAGATTGGCAATTATCTATTGCAGATTTATTTAGTTGGTTATACAAGTAGTCGCAAAATAAATTTCCTATCATCTATAAATCTTTAAATTACAGCCTATTTCTCTGTTTTGATTTGTCTGGAGCGATCGCTCCATATCTAGAGAAGGGAAAGTAGGTTGCTTTGAGTTGAGTCTTTCTAGACTTTTGAGATTCTACTATTGCGTATGAAAAAATAGTTATGAATAAATTTTTGATTTTGAATTAATAATTAGTTTCTGTTTGTCTGTCTAGAGCGATCGCTCCATATCTAGAGAAGGAAAAGTAGGTTGCTCCTAGTTAACTATTTCCAGACTTTTGAGATTCTACTATTGCGTATGAAAAAATAGTTATGAATAAATTTTTGATTTTGAATTAATAATTAGTTTCTGTTTGTCTGTCTAGAGCGATCGCTCCAGACAGACAAACAGAAACTAATTATTAATTCAAAATCAAAAATTTATTCATAACTATTTCCAGACTTTTGAGATTCTACTATTGCGTATGAAAAAATAGTTATGAATAAATTTTTGATTTTGAATTAATAATTAGTTTCTGTTTATTTGTCTGGAGCGATCGCTCCAGACAAATAAACAGAAACTAATTATTAATTCAAAATCAAAAATTTATTCATAACTATTTCCAGACTTTTGAGATTCTACTATTGCGTATGAAAAAATAGTTATGAATAAATTTTTGATTTTGAATTAATAATTAGTTTCTGTTTATTTGTCTGGAGCGATCGCTCCAGACAAATAAACAGAAACTAATTATTAATTCAAAATCAAAAATTTATTCATAACTATTTCCAGACTTTTGAGATTCTACTATTGCGTATGAAAAAATAGTTATGAATAAATTTTTGATTTTGAATTAATAATTAGTTTCTGTTTATTTGTCTGGAGCGATCGCTCCATATCTAGAGGAGGAAAAGTAGGTTGGTCTCAACTGAGTCTTTCGGTGATTTTTGAGATTCTACTATTGCGTATAGAAAAATAGTGATGAATAAATTTTTGATTTTGAATTAATAATTAGTTTCTGTTTGTTTGTCTGGAGCGCTTGAGATTCTACTATTGCGTATAGAAAAATAGTAGTAAATAAATTTTTGATTTTAAATTAATCAATTAACTCCTGTTTGTTTGTCTAGAGCGATCGCTCAACATCTAGAGAAGGAAAAGTCAGTTGGTCTGAGTTGAGTCTTTCAGTGATTTTTGAGATTCTACTATTGCGTATGGAAAAATAGTGATGAATAAATTTTTGATTTTGAATTAATAATTAGTTTCTGTTTGTTTGTCTGGAGCGATCGCTCAACATCTTCAGAAGAAAAAGTAGTGTCGTGTCAAGCTGAAAATGGTGTATTAAATTTTTGAGTATAATTCTTGCTCTGACTAAGGTTTGGAGAATTTTCCTAAAACACTATTTCAAGCTTGACGCGCTAGTAGTGGACTGACACAGCTTAAATGGTGCATTAGATTCAATTCAAAAGTCAAAAGTCATGCATTCAAAAGTAAGAATTTTCAAGTTAAAAGCTAATGCACAGTTTTAGCTGTGTCAGTCTAGTAGGGTGTGTTAGCGAAGCGTAACGCACCGAAACCCACCCTACTGGACTCGGAAAACTGACAACTTCTGAAAGGTTTTCTACTAATTTAAGTACATAATAATCTTCTCAAATGGCGCGTTACTTCTACTGGACCTTCCCATACTGCTAAAATGGTGCGTTACATTTCATTAACGCACCCTACTGGACTGACACACTCCTGTTTGTTTGTCTAACACAAAATTATGATCTAGATTGAGTTCCTTAGAGATTCAAGATAAGCTTGATATAGCTCATCTGGATTCGTTACTGTCAATTCTGTATGGCCACATTCTCCACAAATAGTTGCCTCAAGAGCCTCTCTGTGTGACCGTTTAAAAATATAGCGTCTGGTTTTTTGAATACTTCAACTTCTAAAGGTGTTATGCTGCCATTGTGCCCCCTATCAATTATCCTGACATTGTGCATTAACTTTTCAGAATTACATTTTGGACATCTTTGCATATCTCTATAATACCTCCTGAAAATTCTAGGATTAATCTATTATAAATATTAAAAATCAATTTAAAATCGACCCCCCCATCATTTTCTGATACCGCCATTCCAACTCCCTCCTCAAAAGAGGCCAACTATTCAAACTTTCATCCTTCTCCATCACCCGAAAAGCAGCACCCCGCGCCAACTCCAAAACCTCCTGGTCCTCAACCAAACTCGCCAAAGCAAAATCCGGCAACCCAGACTGCTTCGTTCCCAAAACCTGACCAGGTCCCCGCAAACGCATATCCATCTCCGCAATAAAAAATCCATCCTGAGACTGCTCCAACACTTTCAAACGTTCAGTAGCATCAGTGGAACCCGCACCCCTCATCAACAAACAATAAGACCGATGGACACCACGACCCACTCGCCCCCGCAACTGATGTAACTGAGATAAACCAAACCTTTCTGCATTTTCAATCAACATTACTGTGGCATTCGGCACATCTACTCCTACTTCCACCACAGTTGTAGATACTAAAATCTGAGTTTGATTATCCCGAAATGCACTAATTGTTTGGTCTTTTTCTACACTTGTCATTCTGCCATGAAGTAAACCTATTTTAAATTCTGGGAAAACTTTTTCTGCTAACTTTTGATGTTCTTCAACTGCAGATTTTACATCCAATTTTTCTGACTCTTCAACTAAGGGTAAAACAACATAAACTTGTCTACCTTGAACTATTTCTCGGCGGATTAAATCGTAAGCTTTTTTACGTTGTCTTCCAGTTAAAGTAGTTGTTTGAATTGGTTGTCTTCCTGGTGGTAATTCATCTATTTGACTAACATCCAAATCTCCATGTAATGTCAGAGCTAAAGTTCTCGGAATTGGGGTAGCTGTCATTGCCAAAAAGTGCGGAGATTCACCTTTTTGTTGTAATTTTGCTCTTTGTTGAACACCAAATCTATGTTGTTCATCTATTACTACTAAACCTAATTTGTGAAAATTTACTGCTTCTTGAATTAGAGCATGAGTGCCGACTAATACTGGTAATTCTCCAGTCTCAAGTTGAGAGTGAATTTCTCGACGTTTTGCTACCTTTGTCGAACCAGTTAATAGTTCAACTGGCAAATGTAAAAGATTAAACCAAGCAACTAATTTTTTATAATGTTGTTCTGCTAATACTTCTGTTGGTGCCATTAAAGCAGCTTGATAACCTGCTTGAATTGCTGCTAACATCGCCACAACTGCTACTACAGTTTTTCCTGCTCCTACATCTCCTTGTACTAATCTTTTCATTGATTCAGGTTTTTGTAGGTCATTGAGTATTTCATTAACTACTCTTTTTTGAGCATTAGTTAATGCAAATGGAAGTAATTTATAGAATTGCTCGATTAATTTTCCTGTAGTTGGTAAAGCTATTCCTGTTTCTACTTTTTTTTGTAGTTGCCGACGTTTCAATAATCCTAATTGTAGGTAGAAAAATTCATCAAAAACTAAGCGACGACGAGCTGCTGCTAAACAATCTCGATCTATAGGAAAGTGAATATTTTTAATCGCATTTTTTAAATCTATTAATTGATATTGATTTAGTAATGCTTCAGGCAATGTATCTGATAATTGTTCTGCTGTTGGTAAAACTGTAAATATTGCTCTTCTAACAACATCTGCTCCTACTCCATCTGTTAAGGGATAAACTGGTACTAAACGACCAACTTTCATTGATTCAATTTTACCCCCTTCACTATCAAGAACTTCTATTTCTGGGTTATCTAAATTTTTTCCATATTTGTTTTCTTTAACTAAACCTGAAGCAGCTACTGTTGCACCGACTGGATAGATTTTTTTCTGCTGCATTTGCCAACCTTTATTACTAAATCTAGGTCCGGCAAAAAAGCGACTTATTTTGATTTGACCTGTAGCATCTGTGAGAGTAAGTTCAAGAATGGTTAATTTCTTATTTTTCGGGCTAGAAAAACAGTTAAATCGTTTAACTTTGCCAATTATTGTGACAGTTTCTCCAGGTTCTAGGTCGCGAATATGTACTTGACGAGCATAATCTATATGGTCTCTTGGGTAATAATAAAGTAATTCTCTAACTGTATATAATCCTAATGTCGCTAGGCGATCGCTGTTTCTTTTGCTAATATCTTTGACTTCTGTTAATGGTTGTTCTACATCAAGTTTATCGCTGTATTTTTGAGAAGTAACGGAGTTGCTTTTTAGTGTTTTTTGACTTTTTTCTTCTGATTTAAATCTCTCTTTTTTTATTGTTTCTTCTGGTTTTACACCTTCAGAAATATATTGCATTTTTTGTAAAAAATATTTAGTTATTTCTAGTAATTTTTGTCGCTCTTCTCTGGTCATTTCTGGATAGCTGACAAATTGATTAGATATCTCCTGAAATTGATTTTGATAACCTTTTAATATTATTGGTGACTTGCTCAAACTGATACTTAAAAAGTCATTAAATATATATTGTTTTCCCTGGATATTTTGAAATCCATATTGTACTTCTACTGACAAAGCTTTTTGTAGTCTTTCCCAGTCTATATTTTCTCTTTCGTTATTCATGACATATTATTTCTGTAATATTTTCTTAGTCGCTCATTTATAGAAATTCACACTTAAATAAATATCAGCATTCAGTTTTTTGACTTCTTTTATTTTGCTTTCTTTGAGGAAATCCATTTATATATTTAATGAATTTATTCATTAAATATATATTGTTTTCCCTGGATATTTGGAAATCCATATTGTACTTCTACTGACAAAGCTTTTTGTAGTCTTTCCCAGTCGATATTTTCTCTTTCGTTATTCATAGCATATTGTTTCTATAATATTTTCTTAGTCGCTCATTTATAGAAATTCACACTTAAATAAATATCAGCATTCAGTTTTTTGACTTCTTTTATTTTGCTTTCTTTGAAGAAATCCATTTATCTACCTATAATATATACAGCAGATTGCAGATAAATGAGGTACACATAAGAATGGTCAAGTGTTTGTCGTGTGAGCATCTTGCCCGCGACTGGTGTACCTTACTAATATGAAATACGCTGTAGAATAATATTTTAATCAGAGTTGACTGTAGATTGAGATAGACAAGTTAATAAATTTCATAATTCTGTGCCATTTCACATAAAATTCGTATAACAACCAATAGACATCTCCGGAAAAGAGGGAGTAGAGAGTAGGGGGGAAAGAATTGATGATTTATCTACGATAATTAATTTGGTTTTTTATTATTGGAGATGTCTAATATTTAATACCAAAGGTGATAAATTTTTGCTACAAATAGCTAGGATATTTCTTAGGAGTCAGTCCTCAGGAGTCAGAAGTCAGAATGAATAGCTTCAATACCATTTTTGACCTAGGAAATTCTCTTTTTTCTCCAAGGGACATCTCCTTTAAAGTCTTTTAATCATGCTTATTATTCGTAACATTCTTTTTTCAAAATGGTATAACACCTAATACCTAATTATGTGCCACCTCACATAAAATTAGTATTATCTAAGGAATTAATGAAGAAGTAAGAAAAAATTCAGGAAAAACTCCTTTTAGGTATGATTTTCCAATTACCTTTTTGTAGAATTAATCCATGATAATTAGTATTACTTCTGTCCTCGAATTACTTTAGTGTGAAAATTTTTAGCCCATATAATCTTAATGTATAGCAGAAATTACTTATCTAGGCGATTAGTTATCTAGAAAAGAAAAATATTGCATTGTCTGAATTTTAAGCTTTTGATATGTCAAATACAGTAATAGCGACTACTATATTTACCACAAATTTTATCGAATAACTAAGGTTTAAAGCTTAATTAAATCAAGGATAAAAAAGAAAAAAAATTATTTATAGAACTCCGTTCCACTGAAATGACCAAAAAACCTTCGTCCTTCTACTCCTCTTTACTTCTTCTTTCTTCCCTCCTGACTTGGTTCTTCCCCTCCTGGGAGGGGTTAGGGGTGGGTTGACTCCTAAGTAATGAAGATGAATATCATACACGTGCTTCAGCAATACCAATTATTCTTCATACCAACTAGAACGCCATGCTGACTCTGCCTCTATTACAGCTCGTTCACGTTGCTTTTTACGATATTCTCGCTGCAATTGGTTAAGTCTTCGATCAAGGTTACGAATTTTATTACGCCAGGCAGTAATATTAATATCAGTAAATTCTATTTCAGATAATCTGAGATTTACTGCTATAACTTTAGTAACTCTAGAATTTTTTTCTTCTTCTGGATCTTCTGCTTCAATTAATAAATTTAATAAATTAGGTTTTCCACCTAAAGGAGTATCACCTGATTCCATTTTGGTCGCAGCTTCTAAAACTTTTTTCGGTATTTTTTTCGGTAGTATTTCTGCATTTTTAAGGATGCAATTTGCCTGATGAGAAATTTTTTTGAGGATTTCAGGTATTTGCCTTTCTATATTCTCTTGCCAAGATATTAATGTATCTAAATTATCTAATTTATCAATAATATTTTCTGGGGAATTTTCTATTTCTTCTGTTTCAATTTTATTCAAATTTTCTTCTATCCGATCTGCCAATTTTTGCTCTTTATTATCAGATGTTTGAGTTGGAAATAATACAGCAGAATCAAATTCTATGTTTGTCTTTTGGTCTTTTAGTGGGGATGTTACTTCTTGCTGCTCCCCATCTTCTTCACTCAAAAGACTTATCATTAATTCTGGTGCTGAAGTCCCATCTAAATTTTGCTGTTCTTCTGGATTTTGTTCTAATAATTCTTCTAATTCTCTAACTGGTAATTTTGCTATTTCTCGCAACTCTGACTGCATTTTTTGTCGCTGAGGAAATGATAAATTAAGAAAAGCTTCTGGATATCCTTGAGTACATATATGATAACTAGCAAAAATTAATTGTTGGCCTATCCCTTGACCTAATACTTTGAAATAACCTTCATAAGTACCATAAAATTCTTTGGCAATTTCAGCGATCGCTACTTCTATTTCTTTCAATTTTTCCTCTACTTGCCTTGCTGCTCCCACCATAGTGAATTATTTTCTATCTATCAACAATTAAAAATTAAAAATAAACAGATTATCTCTGCTATTCTTAATTTTTAATTATGATTATTTATCAATTATTCCTTTGCCATTTGTGCTGCTACTTCTTCAGCAAAATTCTCCTCTTTTTTCTCAATACCCTCTCCCAAAACAAATCGTGTAAAACGACGTACTTGTACTTTTTCACCTAACTGAGCGCTAGTTTCCTTAACCAACTCTGCCACTGTGACATTTTGGTCTTTAATATAAGGTTGATCCATTAATGTTAATTCTTTGAGTCGCTTTTCTATTCTTCCCTGAACTATTTTTTCCCTAATATTTTCCGGCTTTTTACTAAGGTCTTCTCTACCCATTTCTATAGATTTTTCACTCTCCACAAATTCCGTAGGAATCTCATCTACTGAAATATATTCTACCTGTGGACAAGCTGCTATTTGCATAGCAATACTTTTCACTAAATGTTTGAATGCTTCATTCCGGGCAACAAAATCTGTCTGACAATTTACTTCTACTAAAACGCCAATTCTGCTACCTGTATGAATATAACTTTCAACCAGTCCTTCTGCTGCTACTTTACCCTCAAGTTTTCCTGCAGAAGCAATACCTTTTTGTCTTAGCCATTCTGTAGCCTTAGTAATATCGCCATTATTTTGCTCGAGAGCTTTTTTGCAGTCCATCATGCCTGCGCCTGTTGCTTTACGCAATTCTTGAACTAACTTTGCAGATATTTCTGGCATATTTTTTATTCCTCAATTTAACTTGACTACAATTTTAATATTTAGGAATTAATCCTACTTTAGTGCCTTAATTTAAAGTAGGCTTTTTAGAAATAATTTACGTTGTATTTTATCCCTAAAAACCCCACCTCAACTACTCAATAATATTAAAGCATTCAGCTATCAGCAGTCAGCTATCAGCAATTCGTAATTATAGTCATTTTAGTTTAGATTAAGAGAAGTATTTTTTGCGGTGAAAGGGTTTCCGCCGAAAAAGTATTTCATTCTTATTTAAAATGACTATATTCATTACTTCTAAGGTTTTTGTCCTGGAACCCATGGCAGTAACTTTTTATTATTTTTCAATTTTAAAGGTTGCTTTTACGCATACTCAAAATTAATAGCTGATAGCTAATAACTGACGGCTGAATGCTTACCTAGAATTTTTTATTCTTCTTCATTATTTTCTGCTGATGACTCTTCCTGATCATCACTTACATTAAATTCTTCTTCCGCTCCATCATAATCATAATCTTCTTCATATTCTTCATAGCTATCATAATCTTCTTGATCCAGAGTTTCTAGTTGACCATGACGACCTTCATAGATAGCATCAGCCAACTTACCTACTATAAGTTTGATTGAGCGGATAGCATCATCATTAGCTGGAATTGGAATATCAACTTGAGTCGGGTCACAATTCGTATCCAACAAAGAAACTATAGGAATATCCAACTTCTGACATTCTTGAACAGCATTATACTCTCGTCGCTGGTCTACCATGACAACTCCATCTGGCAAGCGACGCATATTTTTAATACCCCCCAGATATTTTTGTAACTTAGCCATTTCACGACGGAGAACCGAAGCTTCTTTTTTCGGGAGTAAATCTAGTGCCCCATTTGCTTCACGACGCTCTAGATCTTTGAGTCTTTCTACCCGAGTTTTAATAGTAGTCCAGTTAGTGAGCATCCCACCTAACCAACGTTGGTTAATATAATAAGCTCCACATCTACTGGCCTCTTGAGCGATAATACCAGCAGCTTGACGCTTCGTACCAACAAATAAGAATTTTTTTCCTTGTTCAGAGGCAGTTCTAATATAGTCGTAAGCTTCTTCCATTAATTGAGCTGTTTGAACAAGGTCAATAATATGAACGCCGTTACGCTCTGTAAAAATATACTGGGACATTCTTGGATTCCAGCGACGGGTCTGATGCCCAAAGTGGACTCCTGACTCTAACAATTGAGCCAAACTAACAACTGGCATAATTATAATCTCCTATTCGGGTTTAATCCTCCATCCAGGTGCATTCTCATAGATTCTTAATCTGTAGAACACCCGACTACCCAGATGTGCGATTTTAGACAACTTTTCTAGTGTATCATATCAAATCCCGTTAAACGGTTATGGAATGGTTAAGTCTTTAGGAGTCAGGAGTCAGAAGTAGAGATAATCACTTTGATGAGCGTAGTTATGACCGAAAAACTTTAGTCTCAAGTCGTAAGCATTCAGTTATTAGCGGTCAGCTATCAGCTTTTTAATAGACATCTCCTCCATGCATAGGGAGTAGGAAGTAGGGAGTAGATTGATAATTGCTTTGCGATAATTGATTTGATTTTTTATTATTGGAGATGTCTAATGAATGAAGCAAGCATTCATTTAATTTCTACTACATTCTCAGCCAGATATTCGTACTCTGAAGCTTTGATAAAATTGCTTTTTTCTCCTTTAAAGGTAATAAAGCTGAATGCTGAATGCTGAATGCTGAATGCTTACTTCAAGTCTCCCTTTTCAAGGGGATAAAAAAAGAGAATATTCTATATTTCAAGCCTCCTTATTGTAGAGGTACTGTTCAACAATTAATAATTAATAATTAATAATTAATAATTACCTCTCTTTGGAAACGGATAGGATTGACTAATCATGAAAATTTTTTCTTGTTTCTCCTTTAAAGGAGAGGCTTTAGACCAGAATTTTTCGGTAACTATTCGGTAACTAATAACTGATAACTGAAATGACAATTGGATATTTTTTTATGTCCAATTCCACCGAATTTGATGTCATATATATCCCTACCAATACTACTAACATTCCAATCTGAAAAAAAATTAATGGTTGCTTGGCAAATTAAAAAGCTTATTTTAAAGACTTTAAAATATAGTGATCGACAGCAGAAATATCATTGCTTTTTGAATAGAATTTGTTTATATATGAGTCAACATCACTAGATGTATATATAAAACCCTTAAATCTACCGATTAAAATTTGTTCAGGGCGATATTTTACAAGTAATTCATATACTTCATCTTGAGTCAGTTGGCCTGTCTTTATGCGCTTAGTAGAGAACACCGCAATTTCTGGAGGAACAAGTAAATCTGCATAAAAACCATAAATTGGAACATCTGTAAATAGCCATTTTGTTGAATCTTTATGCTCTATTAGACGATTTATAACTGCAAATTGTGGTTCATAGTTTTTTTGAAGACTAGGAATATCTTTTGAAACTTTAGGTTTTAATGTTAATAATGCAAATATCATTAAAATCAATGAAATACTTGCCCAAAAATAATTTCCTAATCTAAATTCTCGTTGCTGAAAAAGGTCAAAGAATGGAACAGATGCATAAGCGGCCAACCAAGCCATAGGAATAGCAATGAGACAATAATGATGTGGCCATACTGGTCTATGATTTAAAAGAAGCAATGTTCCTGTTCCTAGCCATGCAACTGGAAATATACCTTCCCATCTATGCCTCACAAAAACTACTAATATACCGAAAATAGCTAAAGAAAATAGATCGTAATCTTTATTGATGATGACTTTACTTAGCTTTTCAAAACCATTTTTCATGGTAAATGCAGCTTGAATTTCTTCTCCAAAATGAGTACCAAAAAGCTGTTCATAGCTTAACTCATTAAATAATAATGAAACAATCAAGAAAATAACAACTAAACTTATTATCCAAAGTAGTAAAGGGTACATCAATTTACTTCTTGGCTTCTGATTTGATTCAACATTAATTTTATTGACATCAAATAGAACAAGTAAAATAATTGGGATTAAAAAAACTGTAAAAAATTTAATTTTTAAAGACAATGCAAAAAGAACACCGGAAATAATCAATAAATATTTTTGCTGACTCTTTTTGTAAATAAATAAAAAGTAGATAGAAATTACGGCTAAAGATAATGAAGGAATTCCGATCATAACAGCACTACTAAATCTGATAAACCCTGATGAAGCAGCCAATGATATTGCTCCAATAAGAGCGGGGAACATTCCTAAAGAAATACGAATAGTTTCAAAGAAAAACCATATTAGTAATGCTGAAAAAGTTACAGTCAAAAGGCGTGCTGAAAAAACAGATTTTCCAACTATACTAAACCATAATGAAAGCAGGGCTGGGAAAAAGAAAGGCTGATCGCTCCAAATTTCTGTCTGCGGTGAGTAGCCTTGCATATAAAGTGAAGCCCTCATTAATTGAAGTCCTTCATCAAAATTGAGTTGAAATTCCTCCTTTAAGGGAACAATCATAGGAACTATTATAATTGCTAATACTAGATACAGTAGAAACAAAGATATGTAAAATACTTTTCGTTTAATCATCATTTTTGAGTTATAAATTTGATTCGTCAACTTAGCTCAAACCCTGATTTAACCTCGCCTTTAATTAAGTTAGAATTCCCCTAAATATAACTGCTTGAATAATTAATAATTATTAATTATTCATTTTTCCAAGCTCCTATCATAGGGAAAAAATATTTTCTTCCAATGGCGTTAATCCTCTCCCTTTTAATAAGAGGGAATTGTTAATTTTTAATTGCTGAAAAAAACCTTATCTTGCCAATCATCCAGCCTCTTAATTATTTACTGGATAAATCAGCTATTAAGGATGTATTTGCCCTAATATTATTTTTAAGCGGTCATAATCATCTCTCAACAAAACACTCATATTTCTACCTGCCTGAACTAACCAATTACGGTCGGCTTTTCTCAGTTGATAAATTTCTCTAATAGTAGCAGCTACTAAAGCATCAACAGGAGCATTAAATAACTGTAATAAAGTCCGCAAAAAATCTAATTTTTCACTAAACCTAACTATTTCTTCTGGTTCACATAAATAAACTGCTTGATGAATTTGAGGTGGACGGGGTGGAAGATATTGGTAAATTCTGCCATTTTCTGCTGTAGAACCATTTAATTCTTCTTGAGACTTAAAACCTACTATTGCTACCCTAAATTCTGTCTTCAACATAGCAAAAATTTGTGGTTGTTGTTCCCGTAACTGAGCTAAAGACATCCCTAAAGCTCTTGCTCTATGTACTGAATCAATAGGCAAGGTAGTTGCATAATAAACCACTCCATAAATCTGATTTCCTGATTGTTCATCCTCCGATTTTACCCAAGTACCAAAAGCAGGCATCATCGGAAAATCTAGCTCATCTGGTTCTAAACATTGAGCCAAAAATTCTGTTGTTGCTGTTTCTATTACTTCAGCTATGTAATTGTTCTGACGATTTGTATTAGCAAACTGGGGTAAAGGAAGACGCATAAGTATATAAGAAGGTGGTAGGTTGTAGGTGGTAACTTGTAGGTTTTAGGTGGTAGATGATTAATATTTCACCCAAAAACTCATACCATTCTTGATGTTTTTCTACAATTAATAATTACCTCTCCTTAAAATTTCTAGAATTGGAAAACAGGATTTTTTTCTTGATTTCCACAGGAAATAAAAGACTTAAAACCTGAATTATTAAGTAATGAAAAACAACTTAGTATTTACTAACTAAATTATTTGGCGTTGCTGAGTGGTAATGATTTTGAGATTAACTTTGGGCGCAAAACATCAGTTTTTCAATTTTACCTTCAGCTAATAGACATCTCCAAGAATCAAAAATCAATATCTATATCCCAAAGAAATTATCAATTCTTTCCCCTCTAGGGAGGGGGAGGGGCGAGGGGTGGGTTCCCTACAGCAAAGCTGCCTACTTCCTACTCCCTATGGGTGGAGTAGATGTCTAATTCTCATTACATTTAAGCTAACACCAATTATTTTTTCTTGCCACCTGCCGTTGCATCTACTACAGCGGTTTTCATTTCGGTCACTGTAGTGACATTCCATGGAACTTCCCTACAGGATTTTGATTGTGGCGATGTAATTCATCAATATGAAAAGTGCTGTAACTCTAATTATGAGAGTCTAAATGTTACTAACTTATCCCAAAGTATTGAAGAAGGTTGTAGGTGGTAAATAATTAAGATTTCATCCAAAATATCATACCATTCTTGATGTTTTTCTACAATTAATAATTACCTCTCCTTCAAGTTATATAATTTGTTTTGCTCTTGATTTATTCTTGCAAATAAAAGACTTTCAACCTAAATTGTTCAGTAATGAAAAAAATCTATTATTTACTAGCTAAATTATTTTTTCTTGCGACCTGCCGTAGCATCTACTAACTCTAATTCTGAGAGTCTAAATGTTACTAACTTATCCCAATTTCCACCTTCAAATAATACAGCAGCTTTACCGTCACTTACTCGTTGAACTTGTCCTTGAAATCCATAATAAGTATCACTAATATTTTTAACTTTAACTGCTACACCAGGTAAAATCATTGTTTTCTACTCCTATCAAAAATTTTCTTAATTTTAGGAAAATAAAAGCTTTTC
The DNA here is from genome assembly GCF_003838195.1 of Okeania hirsuta. Classification (GTDB taxonomy): domain Bacteria; phylum Cyanobacteriota; class Cyanobacteriia; order Cyanobacteriales; family Microcoleaceae; genus Okeania; species Okeania hirsuta. The sequence goes on along the minus strand of NZ_RCBY01000017.1, from coordinate 42,730 downwards.
TATTGTAATATTTTTGGCATCTATAAATCTTATTTTATGCCAAAGCTACAACAGAAACTCTACCAGCAATTTTTTGAGCGATCGCTTTCAACTCTTGAGCAGAACTAGAGTTGGGAGCGCCAACTACAATAGGTACTCCAGCATCTCCACCTTCTCTAACAGGCATTTCCAAAGGAACACCTCCAAGTAGTGGTACACCTAGTTCCTCTGCTGTTCTTTTACCACCACCAGAACCAAAAATGTCATACTTTTTCTCTGGCATATCTGGAGGGACAAAATAACTCATATTTTCAACTATTCCTAATACAGAAACCCCCAACTGCTGAAACATTTTTAGACCTTTGCGAGAGTCTAATAATGCCACTGTTTGAGGTGTTGTCACAATTACCACTCCAGACATAGGGACAGCTTGAGCTAATGTTAATTGAGCATCCCCAGTACCAGGAGGCAAGTCTACCAATAAATAATCTAAATCACCCCATTGCACTTGGTACAAAAATTGTCGGATAATTCCATTCAACATTGGACCACGCCAAATTACAGGTTGATCTTTATCAATTAAAAAAGCCATAGAAACCAACTTTACTCCATGATTAAAAGCTGGTTCCAGGACTTCTCCAGACTGTCCTGCTTGTACCATAACTTTAGCATCTGCTAGACCTAACATCGTTGGGTCGTTAGGGCCATAAATATCAGCATCAATCAAACCCACTTTAGCGCCCATTTGAGCTAATGCCACAGCTACATTCACTGCTACTGTGCTTTTACCCACTCCACCTTTACCACTAGAAACAGCAATAATATTTTTCACTCCATCAATACCTTGGCGGTCAGGTATAGTTTTCTGCTGAGGAGTCTCTGCTGTGACATCTACTATAACTTCCTTAACACCGGGAAGTTGCTTGACAGCTTTTTGACAGTCTTCGACAATAAATTCTCGTAATGGACAAGCTGGAGTTGTCAATACTAAGGTGAACTTAACTTGTCCATCTATAACTTTAATATTGCGAATCATATTTAGTTCTACCAAACTCTTTTGCAGTTCTGGGTCTTGCACTGGCCGTAAAACATCTAAAATAGATTGAGTATCAGGTATGGTTGACATATAATATCCTTCAAAAATTAAATTTTTCTTAAATTATATCTGCTATTTGCAAGATAATGTTAAATATTTTCTTCACTTAATTACTAATAATTAAATTAATTATTAATTTGATATTTTAATAAAAGTAATGAATCTTAACCTAAGAATTAATGTAATTTAGGTCGTCTAGAGAAATGATTGCCAATGAGATAAAAAATTAAATTTAGTAATTAGTAAAAGAATCAATAATAACTAGCTACAAAATCTTTTTTAAGCCATCAAGAATTTATCGTCTGCCGTATCATAATCATATAGTTTAGATGTAAATCAATAGGCAAGAGTAATTAAATAATTAAGAATTATAGTTGAGTATTTGACATCTTCTGATGACAAGATAGGTTGATTTACTCAAAAAAAACTGGAAAAAACAGGAAAATTTTACTAGACGATCGATAGCATGGTAGGATAAAAAGTCTGGAAAGATACATATAATTTTTAGCCAATTTGAAACACATATTGTACCTATGACAGCTTCCACTGAAACTCAAAAAACAACACCTCTATCTCTATCACTGGGTAGTACCCAAGGTCGAGTCAGTAAATTTATGCAGGATATACAAGATGAAATTTGTCAAGGACTGGAGCAACTAGATGGAATAGGCAAATTTAAAGAAGACCGTTGGGAACGCCCAGGTGGTGGTGGAGGAAGGTCTCGTGTAATTAGAGACGGTGCGGTTTTTGAACAGGGAGGAGTTAACTTTTCAGAAGTGTGGGGAGATAAACTACCACCAAGCATACTAGCACAAAGACCAGAAGCCGAAGGTCATGGTTTTTATGCGACCGGCACTTCAATGGTACTGCACCCTGAAAATCCTTATGTACCAACAGTGCATCTTAATTATCGCTATTTTGAAGCAGGACCTGTATGGTGGTTTGGTGGAGGTATAGATTTAACACCTTACTATCCCTATGCAGAAGACGCAAATCACTTTCATCAAACTATTAAAGCAGCCTGTGACAAAAGCCATAAAGAGTATTATCCTGTATTTAAAAGATGGTGTGACGAGTATTTTTACTTAAAGCATCGTCAAGAAATGCGAGGTGTAGGGGGTATCTTCTTTGATTATCAAGATGGTCAAGGGGAATTATACAAAGGGCCAGATAGTCAAGGACCAGCAGCAATCTATAGTCAGCAGTTAGGAGTTCCTGAATCTCGTAATTGGGAATCCTTATTTACATTTGTACAAAATTGTGGTAGATCATTCTTGCCAGCATATAAAACAATAGTAGAGCGACGGCAACCCATGGAATATGGCGATCGGGAACGCAACTTTCAGCTATACCGACGTGGCCGTTATGTTGAATTTAATCTAGTGTATGACAGAGGTACAATTTTTGGTTTGCAAACCAATGGTCGTACAGAGTCAATCTTGATGTCTTTGCCACCTTTGGTTCGTTGGGAATATGGCTACAGTCCAGAACCCAATACACCAGAAGCTGAACTATATGAAGTATTTTTAAAGCCTCATGATTGGGCTAACTGGAAACCAAATCATTAATTTATCTGAGTTAAACTACAGTTATATGGGCAAACACCATAGTTTATATCATCCCGAGGGAAGGGTCAGTGATTCATATTGAGCAAAAAACCCACACAACTCAGGACGGCACAACAGTAATCGTCCTAGCACCAACTGGACGCTTGGATATCACAACAGCTTGGCAGTTTCGCCTCAAGTTGCAGGAATGTATATCCAAACTAAGTCGTCATGTAGTGGTCAATTTAGGTCAGGTTAATTTTATTGATAGTTCTGGACTTACATCTCTGGTAGCAGGGATGCGAGATGCTGACAAAGTTAAGGGTAGTTTCCGAATTTGTAGTGTTCATCCAGAAGCTAAACTGGTATTTGAAGTAACTATGATGGATTCTGTGTTTGAGATTTTTGAAACAGAACAAGAAGCTCTTGATTATCGTGATGTCCGTGAAGGGAATAGAGCTTAAACAGTGTTGAGTTTAAGCAGAACTTAATCAATTTTATATCTAAACAAACTGTCCAGCAGAGTACTTCTTTAATAAATTCAAATTAGATTGAAATGGGATTACCAAGACCAGTCACAATACAGTAAAAGTATATAGCTGACAAGATGATTGTCAATTAGTCATCATAAATTGTCATTATTTTAGTAAGGGTATGTTGGGTTTTTCAGTCCTATTTACCATTATTATTTAGAACTATTGGTGAATTTTCCTTGGATTAAAGGCTGACAATTTTGTTTAACAAAAAGTTTTATGGTAAATCCACTGAATCTTCTAGAATTGGTGTCAGTAAAAGTTATCATAGTTTTTGTAGAAACTGACTTTTTGTTGATGACTAAATGCAGACATTAATTTGTTCTAGCTTGGCATCAGTTCAAAATCCCCAATCAGAATTTTAATTGCACTTATTTAGAATGTATTATTTTTGCCTTATGGTCTACCTTACTTGCAATTAATGCAAATTCAGTGGGTATGGATTTGTTATTTGGTTAAATATATATTTAAGTTGAACTCAGAGTTAAGCTTAATAATCTGAATGGCTGCCAATCATTAAAAACTGGTGGCCTTTTTTGAGAAATTAGAATATTACTGCACTACTTATAACATCAGTTCTGAACTAAAGCTACGACTTTTCATAAATTTATATTGCCCCAATAAAGCCCCCCAAGTACCTTTACCTGTTTGCGGATCTATACCTTTGTCATAACTAAGAAACTCTTGAGCGTTAACTTCAAAACCTAGTTCAACTTGGTAATATTGACTTTGATAGGTAAAGCCACAAACTGCATCAGGAGGTAGAATACCTTGAAAATATTCATTATCTTGGCCATGGTTGTGATTGATCACTTCTAGAGTGCAACCAGGTAAAAACTTCATTTGGCTAGGTTTAAGCTGTTTAAGAATTTCTGGGTTTTTCCCCGACCCGAGAATAGAAGGCACATCTTTTGGTAAATAGTACTGAATTTGTAAGGATGTGGAACTATCTGAGGATGTGGGACTATCTGATAATTGTCGAAGTTGCATAACTCTAGGTCGATATGGTTGGTCTAATTTGAGAATATTTGCTTGCTCGGCAAATAAAGCAATGCTAGGTTCTGGAAACAGAGTAATAGGGACAGGTCTGTGCCATAGTCGAAGCTGAACATACCATGCGGGGTCTGCGATCGCCTGGGTAGAATTATCAAATTCGCCAGCAAGATATCTAGCTAAAGATATTAACTCTGGAGAAAAGTTCATATTGATTTTTAATTTTGATTAAAATAATTATACAGATTACCTCAAGTATTAATTTAAATAGCTTCTAGCTATGTAGTGGTTAGCATTTTGTGAAACATAAAATGAACAGTAAGTAAAAACTATCTACTGAAATTGCTATGGAGGCTTGGTAAAATAGACTCTAAGTTGCAATTGTTTTAGAGTATTCCGTAATCTTGAAGGCTGAAGGCTATTTTCAACTTTAAAATCAAAGAAAATTAATTATAGTTTTATGTTTAATCCTTACTTGTGCTATTTTTAACTAAATTATCATAATTTAAAGGTTGGAAGCGACAACTTTTAAAGCATTGACTGTAGCAAAGTTGTAAAATATATGTAGTCTATATATACACAATATGCTACAAGCAAATTTGTGATGGAAAACAATTACCTTGTTTATACCAGGTTGTGTCACCACAATTCCTAATAGGACTAATAGGAAAGACAAGGTAGTTGGCCTAATATTTGTGTAGTAGTTTTCGAGAAGATTAAAATAATTAGTACTTGGCCCTTAAGTTGATAGAATATTCAACTGTGCCATACAGTCACGATCAATTAAACCAGTAAGAACTAAGTTAACTATTTTAATTTTATTTTTTACCGAAAAATTTGGTTTAAAGCCTCCTACTTTCAGGGCGAATTTGTGTTATTCTATAAAAAGTGGAAAGTATCTAACCACTCTAAAAGCCTAGCTACTTAAATCAGTAGCTGACTTAACCTTGAAAACTAGATTTATGGAGTTTTGTACAGTAATGCTTGTACATGGAAAAGCTCTAAGCAACAAGTACCAGAAAACCAAAGTTTTTTTTAAGGTTTGAACTGTACCGTAGGGCATAAGTCCACAGGGTATTGAAATAGAGCAAACCCTTGGGAAGAGAACTATCTCTGGATTAGGTATCTCAAGGTATCTGATTTAAGTGAACTCATTGTTGACGTAGCCTTGCGTCAGCAAGCCAAGAATTGTGGTCTCAGGAGAATCTTCGCGCCTGACCGCCGGAGAATATGTCAAATTTTAGTTATTACTGTAGGTATTTCATAAAGTCAAACCCACCCTGCTTTTCCAGTACTATGTGCTTTCAAGCTGGCCTAGTAGGAAATCAACATCTGACAGGGATGGGATTATAGAATTAGAACACTAGGTGAATAATATTCGTACTGTCTCAGATACTAAGAAAGCTTTTTATAATTCTCACACCCGTCCAATTAACTCCATATACAATCGAGTTGTTGAAGAGCTGTTAGTGGAAATGCACCTGATTTCCGTCAATGCTGATTATAGCTATAATCCATTTTATGCTTTGGGTATAGTTACAGCTTTTGACCGTTTTATGGAGGGATACTCTCCTGAACAGGACAAAATTTCTATTTTTAATGCTCTGATTCAAGCACAAGAAGAGGACTCAGATAAATACCGTGCAGATGCTAAAGGATTAGAAGATTTAGCGAGCCAAATGTCTGGACAGGATATGATATCGTGGATTTGCTTATCAGCAGATAGAGATGATGCTCAACATTTGCAAGATAATTTAAGAGCTATTTCAGATGGTTATAAATTTAAGTATAATCGCTTATTTGCTATAGGTTTATTCACTTTACTAGAAATAGCAGATACAGAGTTAGTTAAGGAACAACCGCAGCGTACAGAAGCGATCAAGAAAATTTCCCAGGCTTTAAACTTGCCAGAAGAAAAATTATTAAAAGATATCGAAATGTATCGTAGCAATTTAGAGAGAATAATTCAAGCTCGTAATGCTATGGAAGATTCTCTGATGGCAGCGAGGAAAAAAAGAGATAAACGTCGTAGCTTAGAAGAAGGAAATATACCTACTTCTCCTAGTAATACTTCAAAAAATAGTAATTAATAATAAATACCTAAAGATTGAATTATTGAATATTTAGTATTTTGACTGTATTTTCATTTTCTAAGATACTATGTACTGATATACAAAACATTCTCCTTGCTATTATTTCAATTTTATTTGTTGAGTAGAAGATGTTTTCAAACATCTCTACTCTAATTATTTCATAGGTGGTATTTCTAAAATTTAGTCCACTTTGTTCATAAACAAAATAAATAATGATATAGAATTGTCAATTTTTGATGTAAAAAAAACTACATATTTACCTAGCAAATAATAATTTAGAATACTTCATAATTACTAATATAAATATTTTTTTTGTTTATATAATTTTTTTATTCTTAGAACAAACAAGCCTAATGTACCTATCTAGTCAGGATAATTTAATTATAAATCAGATTATTGTTCATAATGTGGAGCATAAGATTTAAGTAATTCACTAAGTTGTGAACCAACATCAGGATAACTACCAAAAGGTGTAGAATTAATTGGTTGTCTATCTATATTTTGAGCAATAGCTTCATTTATCTGCTGAGAAATTAGATTTTGAAGTTCATCTTTAGCTTTAGACCTTTGAAACTGAGCGCCCTCCTCTGTAGTAGCATATAAAGGAGGAAGTCTATTTAAAGCATAAGCTGCAATATCTCCCACATCAAGGGTTTTTTCGCTAGTGGCCTCAATCTCTGTCACTCGTGCGATAGCCTCAGACAGCACTAGTTCTTCCATAACATTAATAAATTGTTTACGAGGTAAAACAACAACTTCTCCTGTTAATAAAGCTCCCATTAAACGATCAAGAGCCATATATTCCTCAATTGATAATTCAGAAGCCGTGTTACAAATTAATCCTACCTCTGCTTCCATAGAAGGTGTTAAATAACCATCTTGTAAAGCTTGTTCAACAATTTTTTCTATGCTCATAAGTTTTATTCTAAGTTTACTGAAAATAATTTTTAAATAAGGTTTCTACATATTTATCAGATTAAAATTATAAGTTAATCAAAGTCAAGATCAACTATCATCTTACTTTTCAGAGAAAAACTTAAAAATCACATATAAGTAAGTCGGTGGAAAAAAATTTCTGAGTCTTGATGTGTTAATTAGAAAAGTTTTATTCAATACCTTCGTATCGCCAAGGAACAGGATCGACAGCTTGACCAGATACATATAGTCCCCAATGTAGATGAGGACCTGTAGATGCCCCCGTAGATCCTACAGCACCAATTAACTGGCCAGCTTTGACAAAATCACCTTCTTTAACATTGATACGACTCAAATGAATAAAAATGCTCGTTACCCCTTGACCATGATCGATACCAACAGTATTACCATGAATTTCAAAACCCTGAGATTCTAATCCCACTAGAGCGACACGACCAGCAGCAGGAGCTACTACGGGAGAGCCATTATAATCTGCATAATCTACCCCACGATGATAATAGTTCTCAGCAAACTCTCCATTATAATACCGTCGCACCCCATAAATTGTACTTACAGGACCTTGGTTAGGTCGAATAAATGGACCATTCCAAAATTTCTCTGGAGTGACAAGTTTTTTAAATGCTCCCACTCTGTCAAATTCTAAGTCTGTTCCTTTGAGAGAATCTTTGCCAGGAGGCAACCAAATAGATTGAGTGGGAAAGGAGCGACTTTGCAGATTTACATTTACATTCTGCACACCTGCTTCAGTGTTAATTTGAAGCTGTCGTGTACCTGGTCGGTCTAAAGGAGTAGTTGGTAATAATGCCCTCAATTTATTTTGTCCAATTGAGAAAAAAGGATAGGTTTTTCCATCCATACTAACTGTAGGAGTTGCTCCTCTAATTGATTCCGGAATTACAACTGATAAAGTATCTCCAAGTTGTGGGTTAGTAGGAGTTATTTGTACAGTTTGGCTGAATCCAGGGCTAGCTATTACCAGTATTGTTGTAACTATAGCTAAAATTAAGCTAGGGATAAACTGTTTAATTTTGATAGACCAAAACATTAGTTTTTTTAGTTAAAATTTTTGCGATTAATTAAAGACTAAATTATTATATTTGCAGGTTCAAATTAAAAATATCCTATCATCTCAGGAGAAATCTATTTAAAGAAGGTTTTAGGTCGTAGGTTTTAGGTATTATACCCATTTAAAAAAAGAATGTTACGAATAATTGGGGGTGATAAAAAGATGTTACAAGATCCCAAGGAGAAGAAATTGACTATCCAGGAGGTCAGGCAATATTAGATATTGGTGATCGACTTTTGTTAGTAGGGGAACCTTCAGAATTAGAGAGTTTTGATAAGTTGGCAAAAGGAGAAATTGCTGTGCCAAAAGAAAGTACCTCTTGTCAATGGTTAATCTTAGGTGAGTCTAGTCCTTATACGGGCAAAAAAATATCTCAAGCAAATTTACGTCGTCAGTATGGGGTAGAAATTCAAGCAATTCGACGAGAAGGGAAATTTATCCGATGGCCTCAAGGAAATACGAAGTTACAAGTGGGCGATCGGTTGTTGATCTGTGGTGGTTTCCATTAACTAAGTCAAGTAAGGCAAATGAAAATTCCGCAGACTCAGGGATATCCTAAAAAACAAAAGTTAACTACAGTAGTGAATGAAACTACAGAAATTTAGCAATAGACATCTGGTGAAAAAGAATCGACTTTTTGCAAAAGTAGGCAATAGAATAGGCAACAGGGAAGAAAATTTATGAAAAAATACACAAAAAATAATCTATAAGTGTAATTTCTACTCCTATGTCTAATAGTTATAGTCGAATCAAAGTTTAGAACATTCCTCAATATTCAAACTAGCGTTAGAGATGACTTATAACTTCTGATTTGCGGGTAGTGCTATATTTGTCTTATGTGACTTTGCCACAAATTTTGTAGTTACATCATTATTCTGGAATTTTCTATTAGACATCTCAAATAATAAAAAATAAAATTAATTATCGTAGATAAATAATTGATTTGATGATTTATCTATGCTCCCTACTCCCTACTGCCTACTCCCTCTTTTCTGGAATTGTCTATTTCTGATTAAATTAAAATAATAAGGTAGAAAAACTTCGATGAAAAAATTAGGATTAGTTTTTTGGTTTGAGATAAACAATAGCTTGTCGCCAAATTATAATTGGTAAATCATACTGGTCTAAGAGGCAAATACAATTTGGGTCTTGCCAGAAAACTTTTCCTACATGGAGGTCGTTAGTAATTAGTTTTAGCTCTACTTCTTTCTTCTCTGTGATATAAGTTTGAATCTGGCGAACACTGGGTAAACTGGTATCAAAATCAGACATAATAATTATTCAATATATTTCCCACGTAATCTTTTCATTTAAAAGTAAATTTCAACTTAATTACTGGAGCATCATCATGACAGTATCATTCACCAAGTATCATGGCCTGGGCAACGATTTTATTTTGATAGATAATCGCCACCTCCCGCAACCTATAGTAACACCAGAACAGGCGATAAAATTGTGCGATCGCAATTTTGGTATTGGTGCAAATGGTGTGATTTTTGCTCTGCCTAGACAAGAGCAAGCAGATTATACCATGCGGATATTTAACTCTGATGGTTCAGAGTCAGAAATGTGCGGTAATGGGATTAGATGTTTAGCTAAATTTATTGCTGAAATAGATAATGATAATAAAACTAAATATAAAATTTATACTGGTGCAGGTCTGCTCGGAATCGAATTACAACCTGATGGCCAAGTAAAAGTTGATATGGGACAGCCAAAACTATTGGCATCGGAAATACCCACAACTCTAGGTAATGCTGATGAGAAAATTGTTAATCAAACTTTAGAAGTGGCAGGAAAGTCTTGGTCTGTTACCTGTGTAAATATGGGGAACCCACACTGTGTAACTTTTGTAGAGAATGTTGCTGATATAGCTCTAGAAATAGTAGGTCCTCAATTTGAGCATCACTCCGTATTTCCAGAACGCACTAATACAGAATTTATTCAAGTTATTAGCCCAAATTATGTGAAAATGCGAGTATGGGAAAGAGGTGCGGGTGCAACATTAGCTTGTGGTACGGGTGCTTGTGCATCAGTAGTGGCAGGGGTTTTAACTCAAAGAAGCGAGAACAAAGTTACAGTTGAACTACCTGGAGGTTGTTTGGAGATTGAATGGTCAACCACAGACCAAAAAGTTTATATGACTGGACCAGCAGAAAAAGTATTTACAGGAGTGATAAATGAATCAATAATGAATTTATAGAAATGTAGAGATTAGCAATTGTTTAAAATTAATTTTTTGAAAATTTCAAAATTAGTTTTAAATATCAAAGTTTACATTTTCAAGACAGTTATTAACAAAAATTAATTAAGTAGTATAGCAGAAGGCATAAGGCATAAGGAAAAATCTGACTTTGTCTGAGTTTTCAGCTTTTGATATGTTCTTACCTTTCCTTCGACTGCTATAAAAAAAATTAGCTGTACTATTTTCAATACTTAGAATAACTTTTATAGCAGTACGCGCTGGTATATTTACAAATTGCAGGAACTACCCAATAGCTAAAAGTCTGATAAAATAGGTTTTTTATTCCCCCAAATGAGCTGTTGCCTGTTGCCTGTTGCCTGCGCAAAGCGCTATAGATAAAAATTAAAAGTTATATTGCTTTTGACTGGGAATTTTGACTTAAAAATAGAGGTATATTCATGGGCGGAGGTATTTACCTAATTCGTGACAACGATCAACTTGTGGAAATGACAGAACAAGCTTATGAGTCTGAAGATCAACTACAAGAATTTATAGAAACTTATCCTAACCTAATTGCAGGAGATGATATAGACAGAGCTACTCCCAGAAGATGGTTATTAATATCACGGGAAATAGCAATATCAACAGAGGAAGATATCACACAACAATGGGCATTATCTCATTTATTTCTTGACCAAGAAGCAATTCCGACGTTAGTAATAGTTAAAGGTGCTTACGAAGAAGAAATTCGCCAACAAGTAGTAGGTCAAATGATTGATTATGCTGCTAATGTAGGAGTTTATTGGCCTCTGGAATCAATTATTGCTCAGTTTGAAGTCAACTGTCGGGAACATGGTCGCGATCCAGAACAAGTATTTGAAAAATTTCTGGGTCTAGATGCTGACGAAGAAAAGTTTTGGCAAAAAGTGAAAACGAATTTACAAGCAAATAAAATTCGTTTAGTATTTGTGGCAGATAATATTCCGGCAGAATTACGAAGAGTAGTAGAATTTCTGAACGAGCAGATAGATCCAGTAGAAGTTTTAGCATTAGAAATTAAACAGTATGTTAGTCAAGAAGGTTTAAGAACTTTAGTTCCAAGAGTAATTGGTCAAACGACTGAAGCACAACTGAAAAAATCAAGCACAACCCGTGAAAGAAGAAGGTGGGACGAAGTATCTTTCTTTCAAGAATTTCAAACTAGATGGGGTGCTGATGAGGCAGCAATACTCAGAAAAATTCATGAATGGGCAAAAAAACAAGAACCCATAACCTCAATTCAATGGGGGACAGGAGATGTTTATGGTGGTTTTACTACAATAGTTAATCAACCTGGAAAAAAGAGTCTAGAGTTATTTAGTATTGATATTTCAGGTCATCTAGAAATTTACTCGAATAAATATAGTGGTCAACCTCCATTTAATCACAACACTAAATGGTTGGAATTAAGAGCTAAACTTAGTTCGATCGGTCTAGCTCTACCAGAAAATTTAGAAGAATTTAGAGCGCCTAGTCTACGTTTATCCACATTACAAGATGATGCAGCATTACGGCAAGTAATAGAAACTTTTCATTGGATTATTGAAGAATTTAATCAAGGTTAAATTGTTAACAATTAATAATTAATAATTAATAATTACCTCTTCTTTAATATAAGGATTGTTTAAAAGGAAATTTTTTTATTTTTTTATACCTGTAGGACGACAGGCCGTAGTCCAGCCAAGGAGATGCTTTAAACCTTAATTTAACGGTAATTTAAAGGTTATTTAGATTAGGATGATAGGGTGGCGATCGCTTCAAAGATATTTAGAAATAATGGTAAATAGAGATGAATAATTTCTAGCAAGGGAGCAAGATGTTTCTATCAGGAAACATAACTAAAATAATAAAAATTCCCTATAATTAAAATGCAGCACCACCTAGAAATTTGTTTTGTTATTAGGTGTTAAAGAAAAGTCAATAATTTCAATTTGGATAGATGGAGAGTCAAAATTATTAGAAAGTATTCTGGGTGATAATCAAGAAAATTATCATAATTTCATAAATTTACAGAAGTTATAGCGCTGTGCGCAGGCAACAGGCAACAGGCAACAGCTCATCTGGGGGAATAAATTGCTGATAATATAAGACTTTTAGCTATTTTGCCCCTCCTGCAATTTGTAAATATACCAGCGCTCATTGCTATAAATAAGGAGTGGAATGAAAAATTGGTTAGGATAGTTTATGGGTAACTTTACTCAATTAAACCTCTATCCCCAGCGAGTCAACATTACTTGCGTAATGTAGGAAATATACCTTTTGAATGTATTCTTTTCTTTGCAGAAGGACAAGCTCTCACAGAAGATAAATTGCTAACTATTACGTTACAAAATATTGTTGGTGGGACACCGCTCGGGGTTCTTGGTCCGATTCTCGTTACTGATGAAACAAATGATCCTCAAGTGTATTATACAGCGCAAAGAGTTTCAGAAGCTCCTGAGCAAACCTATAGTTCAGTAAATCAAGGTCCTGAGATTGTCCAGGTTGTTGAAGCTTGTAGTGGAGTCGAACCTGATGTATCCAATCCTGGTTGTCCCAATAAACAGGAACAAATTTTTCCTTTATCCATTTACTCCACACTAAAACCCTAGAAGAAAAAAGCTTAGGCAGATAAGCAAGCAACTATTACTGGTATCGTTGATTTAACAAGAAGAGAATTGAGTATATAGCGTTTCTCAGACCTACGAGGGAGTAGCAGCTATTAAATTTAAGCGATCGCACTGAACATGGGATGTTTTTGGTATACCTCACAAGTTTGAGAAACACTATATTAATTGAAGATTAGGGTCAGAATTAACTTTTTTTGCAGTCTATATTAACTAATGTAGGAAAAATAAATGTTAAGGGATTTAGTTAGCAAACCCCTACAGTAAATTTATGTTTGATTTTATCTACCTATTTGTTTTTCGAGTTTTCTTGGTATGAAAAGTTCTCAAATAGAAAAGGTATTATCAGAATTAATTTCCCGAGATTTAGTCAAAAAAGAAGAAAACTTAAAGTTAACAGCAGCAGGTTTGAATGTTTTAGCACAACAAACAATTTTAGCTCCTATTTCTGAAACTCAGACTTTTTATCTAGACACTCTAAATGGAAAATTAACCAACTCCTTTTCTCTGAAAATTTTTGACAGTAAAATTCATAAAAATAGTGCGATAAATAAAATTATCAAAAAACCAAGGAAAGGTCATATAGAGGATTTAGTTGATTACTACCCAGATATTGAAAAACTTTTACAAAATTCCGATCCCAATAATCCTAATCCCATAGAATTAGTACAAGTTAATAACATAGAAAAAATATATCCTCAATACCATGAAGTTTTGCTAGTTTTGTATAAAAGTAATCCTAGCGATCGCGAAATTTAATATGAGATTTTTTCTAGAGGTTTTATTCAACCAGAATATCGGAAGACTATAGAACAATTGTATGCTGAAGGGAAAAAAATACTTGAGCCAATTTTTCAATAAATGGAAGAAGAGAAACCACCTCAAGATTCGGTCAACAAAGTTATTCCTAATATTCAAGATGATGATATTCAAACTGTAGAAAAGTTAACTACAAAAATTGACTCTATTGATTACCCTGATAATTTTGTAGAAACTAAAAATAATTCAGTCAAACAAGAAAAAAAAGCTTCAGAAAGAACTCAAGTAAGTTCAAAATAAAACTAGAATTTCAGAGGTAGTTCATACTTATCAAATTCGTGAATATTTAGTTAAAGCTTTAACAGAAGCAAAAAATAGATTAATGATAGTTTCACCTTCGATTAAAGTAAATGTAGTAGACAAAGAATTTTTATCAAATTTAGAAGCTACCCTCAGACGAAAAGTAAAAGTTTATATAATCTATGGAATTAAAGGTTCAAATTCTCAAAATGATGATAAGTCTATTAAACAATTAGAGAATTTAAAGGCAAATCACAAAAATCTCCTATTTGACAAAACTGAAAATAGTCATCGTAAACAAATTATTTGTGATGATAAATTTGCCATAGTAACCAGCTTTAACTTTTTATCATTTAGAGCAGACCCCAATTTAACATATAGAGATGAACTAGGAGTCATTATTAGAGATAAACAAACTATTGAAGATTTATTTAACAGTGGGATTAATTTAATTATTTAAAATCACAAATTTATTGATTTACAGGGGATTTCCAGATAGGGTTTGGTAGAGCTATCATAGGCAAGATGTCTGTGCTACAAAGGTTTTATAATTAATATTTGTACTTCATATACTTGGAATATGCTGTAGCAATCTTAAATAGGTTGTAACATTTTGTTCTAGGGGTTTGGTTACCAAATCCCATTTTAGCTTGGGTTTGGAGACCAAACCCCTACAGTTTTTCTCACAAATCTTGCACGGATTAGTATGTATGTACTATAAATCTCCACAAACACCAAATAAATCAACTTTTTCTTCAACCTTTGTAGGGACGTTCCATTGAACATCCCTACGTTATTTTTCACCAGATATCTGTTAACTATCTATTAGCTTTTCCTTATGGAATACTCCGCAAACAGCATTTAGCTATCAGCTAAAAATCCAGGAGTTTAGGTCTCTCACCCCACTAATTTTTCAAATATAGTGGTGCGTGTTAATAGGAGTTTTAATCCTTTACTATAAACCTTGAGAAGCTGATAGCTAATAGCTGAACGCTGACCGCTATTTCAATTACTAGCTTTCTGAATTGAAGGACTTGATTGAGCTAAATATAATCCTAATAAAACTATAGAAAATCCTATCCAACTAATTATAGTAAGTTGTTCCGAGAATAATCCCCAAGCAATTAAAGCAGTAATTACAGGTTCCAATAAAAAGCATAAAGCAACAAAACCAGAGGAAAAAGTTTTGAGACTATAAGTAACAAACCCATGACCTAAAACTTGGGCAATTACTGCTAAACCAATAATTGATAACCATCCTTCCCAAGAAAAAGGTAAAATATGATCTTCCGTGAATAAAGCAATAGGAAGAGTAAATAAACTACCACTTATACAAGTCCATAATAAGATAGTTGTTGCAGAAAATTTGGAGCGAAGTTTTTCAATTAATAAGTAGTAAGCACCAAATAAAATTGCAGATGCAAATGCTGCTAAGTCGCCAGTAAAATGTTCTAAATCTACTTGTATATCATCTGCTCCAATGGTAATTGCTCCGACTATAGTTATTGCCATTCCTATTAAAAATCTACGGTCAAAACGAAGACTTAAAAATATCCATCCTCCCAGAGCAGTAAAGATGGGAATCATATTATGAAGTATAGTTGAGTTCGCTACATTAGTTTGAGTTAAAGACCATGCCCAAAGAAGTAAACTAGGAGCAAAAGTAAAACCACCAGCTAATAACCAAGTCCAATCACTAAATGTATAAGTTGAATATTGTTCATTTTTATTAGTTGATGATTTATTTTTTTGAGCTTGGAAATTACTCCAAAAATACAATACAAAACCAGAGATAATAAAACGATCTAATACTGTGCTAGCAGGTCCTAATTCTCGTTCGCTTAATCGAATAAAAATTGCGGCTAAGGATACAGCTAATAATCCTATTAATAATGCTATTAAAGAGAAAGTTGTAGATTTTTTTGCTGAATTTTGGGGTAGTAATTCCAGTTGACTTGTCATGTTAAATTTACCTTTAAATTTTGTATAAGCCAGAAAAAAAACTTACATATTAGTCCTATTTTGTAGAAACACTAAAAAGGTTTTAGTTCTTTAGTCATTTTAAATGTTTAGCTATGAAAATCAAATAGGACTTAAGAATCTGTGATGCACCCTATAACTATAAGTTTAAAATTCCTTTGCTCTGCAACGCTGATGTGTTAGATAGAAATTACAGAAAAATCTTATTTTGCATAAGCCTTCTTAAAACAACCTATAATTCAATATTTTTTTGATATATGAATTTTAAAAAACAATTTTTATGGCAAGGAATGTGAAAAAAATCAAAAAAAATTACTGATTTATCAAAATAATTTGGTCTAAAACCCTGCCTTTTAAGGCGAATTTTTTTTAGAAGGTTGATCACAATCCCCCTTACAAAAATAACTTCTGGACTTTACCAATCTGATAGCTCCCATATCTGACTTCTGACTTCGTTAACGAAGGCTTACTAATGCCTAGAATCTATCGACAAAAAATTGCTGCAACAATTCTAAATAAATTAGAAATATATAAATAATTATACAGCATGGTTTTAACAAAATCAATTTTTTTTATGATGAAGGATAAAATTTGAAAAAGTAATGATAATGAAGCGAATATTTATGTATTTTTGCAAAAATCAATCAAAAATTGCTAAATATTGCTAAATATAGTGTATGTATAATACTTTTTGCAAAAGACTGAAACAGTTATCTATTAAAGTATTCTCAGTTAATAGAAACGGTATTTAGAATTGTAGAAAAAAACTTTTTTTACTTGACAAAAGATACAAATAAAGATACTTTCTCTAGCCAAATTCTCAATTGTTAGGTAGCAACATGACTCCAGAAAATGGCCAGTTAAATAAATTAGTAATTATTGCTAAATTTTTTCAATTTAACCAGCTCAAAACTAACTTTCGCACAGAGAGTGTAGCAGGAATAACTACCTTTGTGACAATGGCATATATTTTAGTAGTAAATCCTGACATATTATCTAAAGCAATTTTTTTGCAGAGCTCCGGCGATTTATTTGGAGAATTAGTAATTGCTACAGCAATATCAGCAGCATTAGCTACTCTAATTATGGGAATATACGGTAATTATCCATTTGCCTTAGCACCAGGCATGGGGTTAAACGCTTATTTTGCTTTTTCAGTAGTGTTGAAGTTAGGAATTTCTTGGCAAATTGCCTTGGCTGCTGTGTTGATAGAAGGCTTAATTTTTATTTGTTTAACTATTAGTAAAATTCGCAATCAAATAGTTAATGCTATTCCTGAATGTATTAAACAAGCTACAACAGTTGGTATTGGCTTATTTATTGCTTATATAGCTCTAATAAACACCAAAATTATTGTCTATGATGAAACTACAACTACAACTTTAGGGAATCTAAATCAACCAGAAACATTAGTAGCCATCGCTGGAATTATTATTACTTCTGGATTCATAGCTCGCAGGATTACTGGATCATTATTATGGGGAATTTTAGCAACTGCATTACTAAGTTGGATATTAGGAATTTCACCTTTACCTCAAGGAATTGCTAGCTTTCCTCAGTTGCCAACACACTTATTTGGTCAAGCATTTATTGGTTTAGAAAGCATAATAAAAATGGCTCTTCTAGAGTAGTTATGACAATTTAAGAATAAAAAAATTACATTTTCCTTAGTAATTTTAAAGTCAAGTATACTCAAACCCTTGCTAAATATTGACTAATGACAGATGTTAATGCTATTAAATGTATTGAATTTGAGCAACAAAAATGAAATTTTAATAATATGCCATCTAACTCCCTTCTCTTTTTGATCACTCAAATCATTAAATTTGAAGGCTTTAAAGCAACTAATTATCATTTTATTACTGAAAATGAATTACTGATTGAATGAGAAAATAAAGTCCAAACTACAACTTGTCCTCATTGTCAAAAGACTACAGATAAAATCCATCAATCTCATCGATATAGAGTCAGAGATATTTCCTTGAGTAGCTTTGATGTTTTTCTACTTGTTAATCGCCGTCAATTTAGATGTAAAAACTGTAAAAAAGTTTTTAGTTAGGAATTAAACTTTGTCAAAAAAAGAAGAACTTATAGGAAAAGATTAGCTCAAAAAGTCGTGACAGAACCATGGGAAACGGATGTCATTAATACTGGAAAAAGAAATAGAATGACTCCAGCAGAAATAGAAACCATACTTAAAGAATTAGGAGAGGATTTATTAAAGGAAAAACCTTCAAAGTTAAACAGGTTGGGTATTGATGAAATAACTGATTTAAAAGGAGGGAAGAATTATCCAGCAGTTTGAGTAGACTTAGAATTGAAAAAACCCATAGGATTATTGGAGAAAAGAAATAAGGAAGTCATAGGAGAATACTTGCGGAGCTTGGGTTCAGAGAGATTAAACCAAATAGAAGAAGTGAGCATAGATTTATGGAAGCCATATAAAAGTGTAGTGGAAGAATGAATACCCAATGCACAAATAGTAGTGGATAGGTTTCATGTAATGAAACAAATAAATGAAGAGTTAGATACCAGAATAAAAATAGAAAAAATCGAGGCACAAAAGTTTAAAAATCAAAAACAAAGAGAGCTAAAAATACCAGGAATAACCTTGATTAAGTATCCCTTATTAAATAAAAAATAGAAGCTGAATTAAACAGAGAAAGAGAAGTTAAAGGAAGTGGAAAAAGTCGCTCATAAATGAATGTCTATGTATCACAAAAAACAGAAGAAAAGAGACATATTTGAAAGTCAAATAACAGGCAATGAAGCTTTGTGGAAGATGGTGGAATAGACTCAATCATGTTATAAAGATTTTCCGAAAAGTTGTCAAACAATCAGAAGATGGATTGATGAGATTTTAGGATATTTTGATCACCGGACAACCCAAGGAACAGTAGAAGGAATTAATCAAAAAATCAAGTTAATTAAAAGGAGAGGTTATGGGTTAACTAACTTTGACAACTTTAGAAAAAGAACTTTACAGTCGTTGGCATTTTTGCTAGTAATTTTTCATATTTAGTCTAGAAGAGCCATAAAAACTAACATCTGGGAGCTAATCACCATTATTTTTGTTTTAATATTTGTAGATTTATTTGACACAGTAGGAACTTGAACAGGATTAGGAATAAAAACAGGCTTACTTTTGTTATTGTAGTGTGGTCTTAGAAGGTTGGGGTTACATATTATTATACAATGATTTATACCTATTTATATAAACTTGATTGTCAATCTTTCGCTACTTCCTAAACTCAGGAATTTACCGAAAAACTTACTTAAACCTCTTGTGGCTATTATGCGACATTTGTTAAACTAAACTTAAGGTAAAAATCACAGCAGAGGAAGAAGTGGTAGTTAAGCCGAACTGGTTACGAGTAAAAGCCCCTCAATGGCAAAGAGTTGGTAATGTCAAGGAAATTTTGCGAGACTTGAATCT
This sequence comes from Okeania hirsuta, assembly GCF_003838195.1. Classification (GTDB taxonomy): domain Bacteria; phylum Cyanobacteriota; class Cyanobacteriia; order Cyanobacteriales; family Microcoleaceae; genus Okeania; species Okeania hirsuta. The sequence continues at coordinate 23,182 of NZ_RCBY01000017.1, read as the reverse complement.
CAATACGGTCTGCGAAGAGGCTTCCTGTCCAAATATAGGTGAGTGTTTTAATGCTGGTACAGCAACTTTCCTAATTATGGGACCTGCTTGTACCCGTGCTTGTCCCTACTGCGATATAGATTTTGAGAAAAAGCCTCAGCCTTTAGATACGACTGAACCAGAGCGACTGGCAGAAGCAGTTAAAAGGTTAAAGCTCAATCATGTAGTTATTACCTCTGTTAATAGAGATGACTTGAAAGATGGGGGCGCTACTCAATTTGCCAAATGTATTTCCCAAGTTAGAGAAATTTCACCTCAAACAAGCATAGAAGTCCTAATACCAGACTTATGTGGTAATTGGCAAGCTCTGGAAATAATTCTTCAAACAAAGCCAGAAGTACTTAATCATAATACCGAAACTGTTAAGCGACTGTATCGTAGAGTTCGCCCTCAAGGTGACTATCATCGTACATTAGAACTCTTCAGGCGATCGCGAGAATTTGCCCCAGAAGTATACACAAAATCTGGTATTATGGTAGGTCTGGGAGAAACTGAAGTAGAAGTCCAAACAGTAATGGAGGACTTACGGAGCGTTGACTGTGACATTTTAACTATTGGACAATACTTGCAACCAAGTCCTAAGCACCTACCAGTATCTAGTTTTGTCAAGCCAGAACAGTTTGATCGATGGAGAGAAATAGGCTATTCATTGGGTTTTTTACAAGTTGTTGCTTCCCCCTTGACTCGTAGCTCATATCATGCTGAACAGGTAAAAGAATTAATGAAAAATCATCCAAAGGCTAAAAGTAAGGAGTAGACTTTAGATTTTGCCTCATTTTTGCTACTCAGGAAAGCTATAATCACTTCTAAAGTACATCACCCATCACCCCTGATAGCAAAAATGATCACTGCTAAAATGTGATACCGATCACCTATTATTGTGTCTGAACTAACTTAATAGCTAGAAATTGATTAGTAACTATATTGAGTACACTACACATAAATTAAGTTACAAGCTTTATAAAAATTAAGCTGAGTCAAGAGTAAAGTGTAACCAGCAAAAAATAAAAATAACGATCTATAAGAATTTAACTTCCAAAGTCAGAAACTTCCCGAAGTGATCGGAAACAACCAGTAATAGTGATGAACATTAATATAACTTCTGACTATAGTCACCTTTCTATAGCAGAAGTCTCCGTATACTAAAAATCAAGCCTAGAAAAGTTACCTGGAGCAAAAACACACAGGCAAATGTACTCTTAAGGTCATCGCTAATATATTTAACGTAATATTTAATATAAGCGATTGCCTAAGTTCATTCAGTCTATAATTGTCAATACTCATCAGGAAACAAAATCTAGAGCAAATGCCAATATTCCTCAGAATAAGGCATTTTATCCATAGACTGTCCACTAAGTACAGCCTTTTGTCACTTGGAGCAACTGAGATGATCGCTATGTCAGCTACTTATCGTTACACTGAAGAATCTGAAGAAAAACTGCAAGACAATAATTTACAGACTAATATTTCTGAAGATATAGAGCAAATCATTGATAAACCAGAAACCAATGAATTAGAAATGGAAGATGGAGAAACAGAGAATGCTCAAAAAAGCACTAATCGTAGCACAACTGATTTAGTACGTTTGTATCTCCAAGAAATTGGTCGAGTTGACTTACTAGAAAGAGATCAAGAAGTCTCTGAAGCTCAAAAAGTCAAGCGCTATGTAGAGTTATGGGAGTTACTCAATGAATCAGCTAAAGAAGAAGAAGGCGTAATTCAGTGTTATGTTCAGTTGATTGAGATTCGTAATCGTCTGACAGCTCAGTTAGGACATAGGCCATCTTTAGAACGGTGGGCAAAAGCAGCAGATATACCTGTAGTAGAACTAAAACCTGCTCTGACTGCCGGAAAACTTCGTTGGGCAGAATTAGCAGGTTTAACTGTCAAAGAACTGGAGCAAGCTCAAAGTAATGGTATTAAAGCCAAAGACCACATGATTAATGCTAACTTGCGTTTAGTAGTGTCAGTAGCAAAAAAGTACCAGAATCGTGGTCTAGAGCTTTTAGATTTAATCCAAGAAGGAACTTTGGGTTTAGAAAGGGCAGTTGAAAAATTTGACCCAAGACGAGGGTATCGATTCAGCACTTATGCTTACTGGTGGATTCGTCAAGGAATTACAAGAGCGATCGCTACTCAAAGTCGTACAATTCGCTTACCTGTCCATATTACCGAAAAGTTAAACAAAATTAAAAAAGCACAACGAAAAATTTCTCAAGAAAAAGGACGTATAGCAAAACTTGAGGACATTGCCCAAGAACTAAAAATGACACCAACTCAAGTAAGAGAAGTGTTACTGAAAGTTCCACGTTCAATTTCTCTGGAAACTAAAGTCGGTAGTGATAAGGATACTGAGTTAGGAGAACTCCTAGAAACTGAAGATGCTTCTCCAGAAGAAATGTTGATGCGAGAATCTTTAGTACAAGCATTAAAAGGACTACTAGAAGATTTAACTCAAAGAGAAAAGTCGGTAATTTCAATGCGTTATGGTTTAGGAGATGGTAATCCTTACTCTTTATCAGAAATTGGTCGTTCTTTGAAACTATCTCGGGAACGAGTCCGTCAAATTGAAGCAAAAGCTCTACAGAAACTGCGCCAACCCAAGCGTCGTAGTCAGGTGCAGGATTACTTAGAGTCTTTGACTTAAGTAAAAAAGAAATAAATATGATGTCCTGTTCCCCCTCTGGGGGAGCTACGCTAACGGATAAGAGCGTCAACAAAAAACTTTCTCCTTCTACTACTCTTTCTTCTTCTTTCTTCCCTCCTGACTCCTGACTCCTGACTCCTAAATAATTAAGGTTAATATCATACACGCGCTTCAGCAACACCCATAATTACTTGTATTTCAGATAAAATTGCTATATTACTCTCAGGCTCAACTTTCAGCTTTTGTCAAATAACTGTAGCATGATGGTTTGTATTTCATTGAATTTCACAATATTCTTTGCTATCACTAATTTCTGGCATTTCTTCTTGGGGCGTTGCTGATTCTGGGTATGATTTGATAATTTTGTATTTGGGATTTTTTATTTTGGATGGTTTGAACTACTTGTTAATATTAACTTTTCCCTGTTCCCTGTTCCCTGTTCCCTGTTCCCTATAAACCTACTTTCATACCTTAATTCAGCAATGCCCTTCTTGGCAAAGGGTATTTTCTCGCATCAACCCAAGCTGCACCATAACCAATACGATTAGTATGATAAGCGATCCACATATAACCATCTTCACCCCAGTCAGTACCCCAAGAATTTTTCACTAACCAAGCACGTTTTTCATCATCCCAACCAATAATAGTCACAGCATGATTAGGAGTTCCATAGGCGTTCTCGTTATATACTCCACCCTTGTAGGCATGAAAAACATCAGTCATATATACAGCAGAAACAACCGGATCATGTTTACATAAAGCTTGTTTCATCTGAGACACAGAAGGAATACCGCCGTCGTTACGCACATATTCCCAAGTTGCCGCTTTCAAGGGAGTATTACGCTGGAAACGACAGACAGCATCTGTTGCTTGATAGCGAAAAATTCTTTCTGGTAAATTACCTTGTTCAACCATAAAATTAAACACAAGTCCGTACCAACCACCTTTGCAGGTTCCCCCACCACTACAACGGAGAACGTGCTGTTCTGAAGCATAATTCATCAAGTATAGAACCATCAGAGTAGTTCTTCAGATTACAGAACTGTACAAAAAATCCTTAACTGAACTGTATTGGGTTGTACTGCGTAACCTAATATAATTTTTTTCAGCTCTTAGAGGCAATTTTCTGTTTGGTGTAGGGGCGATATCAAATCAGCTCGGGTTCACTATAAACAAATATTCCAACCGATACGCCATTGCCAAATCTTTCTCGATATTCCCTTCCTGGGAGCAGTAGGGGTGGGTTCCCACACTCCCCACCCTCCCCATCTCCTATCGCCTACAACCTGCTTCAAAAATCCCACATGACAGGGCGATCGTCTAAAGGATCTGTGACTATTCGTCCGATCGCATCAATTTCTGCTAGCTCATCCTCAGATAATTTAACATCTCCAGCTTTAGCATTAGCAGTAGCTTGTTCGGCATTCCTTGCTCCAACTATAGCCTTTGTCTGGGGTTGAGCAATTAACCAGGCGATCGCTAGTTGAGCGAGACTGCACTGCTTACTTTCTGCAATAGGACGCAGTTTTTCTAAGGCTGTTTGCACTCGTTCGTAGTTTTCTTTGATATAAAATAGTCTATTTTTAGCACGAATATCCCCTTCAGCAAATCTGTGGTCTGGTCCGAATTTACCTGTTAATAATCCCTGTGCTAATGAAGAATAAGCAATAATAGAAATATTATTTTCAACACAGTAAGGCATTTCTTCTTTTTCTATTTTTCGCCAGAATAAAGAATAGGGTGGTTGGGTACTATCAATCTGACCATATTGAGCTGCTTCTGCTGTTTGTTCGCGAGAAAAATTAGACACACCAATTGCTCGAATTTTACCCTCTTTTTTAAGTTTATTAAGAGCATTCATTGTTTCTTCAATTGGTACAATTTCACTATTAAATGCACCAGACGGCCAGTGAATTTGATAGAGGTCAATATAATCAGTTTTCAGGTTTTTGAGGGAGCGATCGCAAGCTTCTATTACTTGGTTATATTTGAGATGATTTGGAAAAACTTTGGTCGCTAAAATTACTTGTTCTCGTACATCTGCCAATGCTTGAGCAACTATTCTTTCTGAGTAACCATCTCCATAAATTTCAGCAGTATCAATTGTGGTGATACCTGCATCAACAGCCCCTCTTATTCCTTTGATAGTTTCAGAATCTTCAATATCTGCCCATCCTCGTTTTCCAGCTTGCCATGTACCCATAATGATTGGGGTAATTTCAATTTCAGAGTTACCTAATGTTCGCTTCTCCATCATTGTCTCCTAATTATTCCGAGTCTAATTATAGCTATAACAGATTGTGCATTACAGCGCTTTTGCTGATTGATGAACCACATCGTCATAACCAAAACCCTGTAGGGGCGCCCTTGCGAAGCCCATGCCGTCAGGCTATATGGCCATTCGCCCATACTGTGCCGAAATGAAAACCGCTGTAAGTCAAGAACTAAAATTGAATTTGGGATACTATGGGTTATATATTTTATAGAGAAAATTAACTACATAATTTTACTTGTTGAGAAACTTGGTGTGACTAAATATTTTTGTATAGATATATTTTTGCCGATTGCAGTATATTTATTGATATAGAAAGACAATTTTCAAGTAATTACTGAAACTTTACAATTTCTTTAAAATAAGCCTCAGTAAATTCACGAAAGCAATTTGACTGAAAAAATAAAAAGTACCCCAAACAACTTGTAACTATAACAATAAAAAGCTAAAAAAAGTTAGGATTAATATATAAATATTAAATTTTCAGTTAGACAAATATTTAAAGGTAGGAAATTATATGGTTTCAAAATTATTAGGAGCGATAGACTTTCAGTCCACTGTCGCGATCGCCACTAAATCTATTGTATTTATAGATCCCACTGTAGAAGACTATCAGATTCTTGTTCGTGGAACAAATCCCAAGATTAAAATTGTGATCCTGGATACATATCGCGACAGTATCAAACAAATCACATAAACTTTAATTCGCAACCAGGGAGTAAAAACTGTTCATATAGTTTCTCATGGTGTGCCGGGATGTTTATATTTGGGCAATAGTCAATTAAGTATTAATACTATAAACAATGATTATGCTCAAGAGTTAGAAAATTGGTCAGTTACTAATATATTGCTTTATGGTTGTAATGTAGCTGCAGGAGATGCTGGTGCAGAATTTTTAGAAAAGTTGCATCAGCTCACAGGTGCAAATATTGCTGCTTCGGCAAGGCCAACTGGTAATGTTGCTTTGGGTGGTGACTGGGAGTTGGAAGTTATACCATGCATGAAAAAAGAATGTTACGAATAATAAGTGTGATTAAAAGGCAGGTGCAGGAGATGTCCCTTTGACAGAAAAGAGAATTTATGACCTAAAAACTGGTATTGAAACCATTCCCGTGTGACTCGGTCCGACTGAGTTTCCTTCCTGGGAAGGGCAGGGGTGGGTTGGTTTAGGGGTGGGTTGACTTCTAAGAAATACCCGAGCTATTTGTAGCAAACATTTATCAATTTGGTATTAGATGATCATACAAACATTCTCCAAAAGTTAGATGTAGATTTGTTCAAATTTGAACTATAACCTGGAGATACAGTCAGGTTTAACTTACCAGAAAGGCGAGATGAATCTGATACTTTCATTGCTGACACTCAAGTACAACTTTTTGATGCTGATGGTACTCAACTTAACTGGGAACCAGATGGCTCTGAATACGGTCAGTTTACTGCCGAAAATGCTGGTACATTCTATCTAGGTATTAGTGATTCTGGAAATAGTAGTTACGATCCTACTATTGAAGGTAGTGGTACAAACAGTTATAATTATGTTGAGGGTGGCAATTACCAGTTAACTATTGAAACAACTTCACAAAAACTTATGTCTAAAACAATTCTGTACGACAACACTACTGTTACCCCAGATGATAGTCAAGCAACTACTAATGGTGCTTGGTTTGATTTTGATAAGAGGTTAGCTTCTAATCCTTTTTCGTCTGGTGATGCAGAACAATTTGTCAATGGTACAAATACAGGTACAATTCTGAATACTACAGGCGGTGGAGCAAATCAGACCGATGGTAGTAATAACGATAATACAGCAGGTTACAGTAATTACTCATTAGTAGGGTTTGGTTTCTCTGAAGTTAGAAATGATTTTCCTAAACTCAATGCTGATAATGGCTACACCCTGAGCTTCACTCTTCAAGTAATAGATGAACAAAATACTAATGAAGATATAGATGGGGATGGTAAAAACGATCGGGCAGGTTTCAGTGTCAGTGTGGTTAGCGAAGATACATCAGAAGCGATCGAAATTAGCTTTGAAGAAGACCAGATTTGGGCACAAGGTATAGACCCCAATGCAGATGCAGCTAGCTTTAATTCCCTCATCCAAGCTGAGGTCGTTGATTTTGTTACTACTACTCAAGTCAACTACGATCTAGAAGTATCAGGTCAGGATAATAAATATTATCTATTTGCTGATGGCGAACTAATACTAGATGGCGATTTACGAGATTATTCTGCGGTTAATGCTTCTGGTTTACAGCCTTATGACAATTCTAGCCAGATTAGTTTAAGCGATCGCACTGACGATGCCCGTTCGATAGTTGAATTATCTGAAATTAGTGTTACAAATCCCAGTGCAACTCCCACAGATTTATTGATCTCAGAATATGTAGAAGGTAGCAGCAACAATAAAGCGATCGAGCTATATAACGGTACGGGAAGCGCGATAGATTTAACTGACTATACTCTAGAGTTTTACAGTAATGGCAATACAACTCCTGGCACGAGTATTGATTTATCAGGAACAGTAGCTAGCGGTGATGTATTTGTGTTAGCTGACGTTGATGCTGATGCAACCATTTTAGCACAAGCAGACCAAACAAGCGCGTCTACCTTTTTTAATGGTGATGATGCCATTGTATTGAAAAAGTCTGGTACTGTTCTTGATGTTATTGGACAAGTTGGAACCGATCCTGGTACTGAGTGGGGTAGTGGAAATGTATCAACTCAGAATAACACTTTGCGTCGCAAACCTAGTATTAACAGTGGAGATACTAACGAAACAGATGCTTTCGATCCATCAACTGAGTGGTATGGTTTTGCTACAGATACTTTTGATGGATTGGGGGTTTATCGGGGAAATATTACTGCTCCTAGTGATACTACTGCTCCTAGTGTTACTACCTTCACTCCTGCTGATGATGCGACAAGCATTGCTGTCGAGGCAAATTTAGAGATTCAATTTGATGAGGATATTGTTAAAGGCACTAATGGCGATATTGTTATCAAACAAGCTTCCAATGACCAGGTTTTTGAAACCATGAATGTTACTTCAGCACAAGTTGAGGTTAATGCTAATACTGTAACTATTGATCCTAGCTCTAATCTCGATCCATTAACTGAATATTATGTAGAAGTTAGTTCAGGTGCATTTCAAGATACATCAGAAAATGATTACCAAGGAATTTCTGACACAACTACTTGGAATTTTACTACTGCAGGAGAAACTATAGCTATACGACGAGGAAATCAAATCCTGATTGATGATGACAGTGATGGTACAACAGACCGCACCCTAATATATGGAAGCGGTGCAGAAGAAGACCAATATTTAGTGGGTGACTGGGATGGTGATAATAATGATGAAATTGCCGTGCGCCGTGGAAATGCAATTCACTTCGATAACGACAGTGATGGTACGATAGACGATACCTTATTGTATGGCACTGGTGCAGGAGAAGACCAATATCTCTCAGGTGACTGGGATGGCGATGGTATAGATGAAATTGCCTTGCGACGTGGAAACGTAATGTTCTTAGATGATGACAGTGATGGTACAACAGACCGCTATCTACCTTATGGCACTGGTGCAGGAGAAGACCAATATCTCTCAGGTGACTGGGATGGCGATGGTATAGATGAAATTGCCTTGCGACGTGGAAACGTAATGTTCTTAGATGATGACAGTGATGGTACAACAGACCGCTATCTACCTTATGGCACTGGTGCAGGAGAAGACCAATATCTCTCAGGTGACTGGGATGGCGATGGTATAGATGAAATTGCCTTGCGACGTGACGATAAATTCTTGATGAATTATGATACTGATGGCACACCAGATCGATATTTAGTTTATGGGTTAGGAAATGCGGAAGATGAATACTTGATAGGAGTTTTTTCAGACACTGTAGTGTAGTCTAATTTGATATAAAAAGGGATATCTTTTGACTTTAATTAAGCTCATGGATATCCCTTTTTAGCTGAAAACTATTGACCAATAGTTACCCGTATCTAATTTTCCAAAGATTTTAAGATAGACTTTAAAGTTTCTGAAAAAACTTGAGGAGAACATTCAGTTTCAACTCGCTTCATGGCATTTTTTCTAAGTTTATTCCACAAAGCTGAATCTTGATAAAGTTTGATACATTGTTGAGCAAAATCTACATTATTATCACCAACTAATAATTCTGTTTCATTTTTCCATCCTAACTGTTGAGCAATTAAAGATGTAGTCACAATAGGTAAACCATAAGCTGCTGCTTCATGTACTTTATGAGGAATTCCTGCTGCATATCGAGTGGGAGCTACAAATAATCTGGCCTGATTATAAAATGGTGTTAAATCATCTACTTTTCCTAATACTTTGATTGATGGGTTGTTTAAACTATTTACTTTTTGTTCAATTTCTTCTACAGTATTATTCCCAATAATTATCAATTCTACTGTTAAACCAAGTTGCTCTTGAATCATCGGAAATATTTCCGAAGTTAGCCATAAAATAGAATCAGCATTAGGAGATTTTTTTTCATATATTGAACCCACAAACAGTAAATTTTCTCTTTCTGCAAAAGTTTTAGGAGTAGGATTAATTGATAGAGAATGACCTAATAAACTGACATTAGTATAACCTTGTGAAAGAAATTGTTGTTGTTCTTGGGAGGAAACAGTAATAATATGATGGCTATTTTTAGCTAGCTTAATTTCTTCTTTAATGGCTGTTTGACGTTCTATTTCAGTAAAAGTAATTTGATTTAAACGTTTATATTCATAGTCTCGAATACTAAATATTGCTTCAGCATCATAAATAATTTTGGCTGATTTGAGAATATTTTCTTTAGCTAAAATAGAGTTTAAATGTTTAATATTATGGGGACGACTAATCAAAACTAAATCATAATATCCTTTGCGTTCTTTTAAAAAATCTTCTAACATAATTAACCCATATCCCCGCATAACTTCAACAGTTTGGGGAATATTACAATAAATAGTTGACCAATCTTCGAGATGACTGAGGTCTCCTGGATAAAGGGTGACAAAATAGCCTAATTTAACAAGACTACAGAGAATAGAATGACTGCGGGTATAACCCGAACCTAACCAAGGATGAGGAATTCTATCATCAATAAATAATATGTGTTTTGGTTTTTCTCTAGCTTGAGTTCGAGCAAATATTAAATTCTTCAGTTCAGTAGAATATTGAGACGAAAACCAGTCTTTGTGTTTTTGTTGAAATATCTTTTGATTTTTTTCCATCAGAGCGATCGCCTGTTTGCTGGAACCTGTATTACTGGAACTAGCAAACTCATAATGGAGAATATTTACATTGGGGTCGTAAATAATTTTTTTCCCTAATTTTTGCAGTCGCACACAATAGTCAGTTTCCTCAAAATAAGCTGGTTGATAATCTTCATCAAATCCTCCTAATTGTAAAAATAAATCCCGTCGAGTTAAGAGAAAAGCTGCGGAACAATAATCAACAGTACGTTTAAATTGATATTCTGGTGCAGTGGGTGAGTTTCCGCGTCCATATCCTAAGCAAGTACCATCTTGCCAAATGATACTTCCCGCTTCTTGGAGAGTACCATCGGGAAGGATTAGTTTTCCACCGACTGCACCAATATCATCTGAAGATTTTATGGTTTCGAGAGCGGAGGGGATACTATTGCCGAGAATTTGAGCATCATTATTTAAAAATAGGAGATAGTTTCCTTGGGCAATTTTGCTGCCTTGGTTACATCCCAGGAGATAGTGCAGATTTTGATGATTGAGGATAATTTTTGCCCCGTTTATCTGTTGTAGCAGTTGACGGGTGGTATCAGTGGAGTTGTTATCGACTAATATTAGTTCAAAAGATTTAAAGGAGTTTCTCAGAAGGGAGTATAAGCAGCTTAAAGTTATTTCTGCTCGGTTATAAAGAACAATAATGATGCTAATTTCTGGATTTTCAATTTTAGGGAAATTTAGTTGAGAGTTGGTATTGAGGAAGCTATCAAGGGTGATTTGATTAAGAGTATCAAGAGTTTGTTTTGCTTGGTCTAGTTGAGGAGTTTGGGGAAGAGACGGGGTTAGGGAACTTAAGGAATTTTGAGTAGATGGAAAACTCTCTGCTAAGGGATGGTTGGGTTGCAGTTGGAGAACTTTTTGATAGGCAAGTTGAGAGCGGTCAAATAATCCTTTTTTGGCAAACGCTTTTCCTAACCCCAAGTAAATTTCGGCATCATTGGGAGAAATTTCTAATGCTTGATAATAGGTTTGTAGATCGTCTGGGTTTTGTTGAATTTTCTGTTTGTAATAGTTAAGCAGATTAGTTTTTTCTGCTTTTGCTTGTTGTTGTAGAGCATCCCCGATTTTTTGATGTATTCCTGGGAAGTTGGGGTTGAGTTCGAGAGTGCGTTGGTAAGAGGCGATCGCTTCTGACCATCGTTTAACTTGGGTTAGTGATTCTCCTAACTCGTAATAAGATTGGTCATTAGGATTTTGTTGAACAATTTGATATAGTTCAATAATGTATTCTCCAACTTTTTCATCTTTGTAAAATGAAGAACTCATTTTCTTTTGTAATAAGTAAGTTTTGTATTAACTCTATATTTTTATAGGATAATAACTACCTTTTGACGTGATTAATGTGGAGGAAAAAATTTTTTATACAGTAAATTGTCCAATTCACAAAATTGTTCTATTTGTTGAATAACATTTTTATCTGCTCCTAACTCTTTCAATTTTTCTAATCTATCTTTAGCTTCTATAGTTTTATTCTGATTAACTAGGTAATTTTGAGAATTAAAACTTTTTGTAGACGTAATTTCTGATAAATCCTTTTTAAGTCTAGCTTGCCAATCATTAATATTATATACTTTATCTAAAGTAGACATATTTTCTAACGCTAATTTAAGAATATCTTCTGTATCTTTCAATATCTTATCTTTGCTAAGATTTTTTAATTTAGACCGCCCATTATAACTTCTACCTGCAAAATAATAAGTATAAAAGTTATCACAATGATCGTCTATAAAATTTCTAATAGATGTTTTTTGATTTACAAAATAGTCATAAGGAGAAAGAACCAAAGCCGCTTTTAAACCTTGTTTGTCACTTGCTTCTAACTCTTCTTTACTAAGTTTATTTGCTTCTTTTCTGAGATAGAAATAAAAAGATAAGATACGATCGCAAGGTTCTCTTAAAACAGTAAAAGTAAACTTATGACCTGGTAAGCTATCAAAAATACACCAGTCAAAATGTCCTGAAAATACCTGGTACTTATCCATTTCTTGCTTTGAGTAAGACAATAATTGATTATTGTCCCTAGCAGGACAAACTTTGTCTTTTCCTAAAAAATCAATTAATAGTTGATGGACTGATTGACCAGCAGTTTTTGGTATATGTAAAAAAATTATTTTCATCTATTTAAAAGTCCCTAAAAAAACTTTATTGGGTCGGTATTGTTTTTGATACTTTTTTAACTCTTCTATTTTGTCAACTGCTTTATTAATATCTTGAAAATCAATTTTTCCCAACTGCCAAGGAGAAAACTTCCACCACTGTAAAGCTTCTAAACGAGGAATTAATTCTTCATCTACCCTATATTTTTTCACAACAGCAGGGTTACCAGCAACTACAGCATAAGCTGGAACATCTTTAACAACAACAGCTCTAGCGGCAACAATTGCACCATTACCTATAGTAACACCAGCACGAACATAGGCTCCATGACCTATCCAAACATCATTACCTATGTTAGTTATTTTAACTTTAGTTCCAGGAACTTTTCCAACAAAATGAGAAATATATTGATGATATGATGTTGACTCGTCAAAAGAATGACCTACATCAAACAATTTTTCTGGTAGATATTGGAAGGGACTTGTGCTTAACCATGTAGTGGGATGATCCTGTCTTCCTATTTGTACATCTTCACCTATGGATGTATATCTACCTATTCTAGTAGCAAAGGAAAAACCACTAACTTGATAACTAAAAGCACCTAAATCTAATGAGTATTCAATACTGGCAAACTTCACACTACAAGGAGGTTCAAACCAACAGGAATTTGGCAACAAAAAAGTATTTGGACGTAATATTTCTACTCCATATTCTCTAAGTTTAGTTTTTAACTCTTTGGTAATTTCAATTTTCATAAATATCTATTTTAGAACAAATAATAACTATTCAAGAATGACTGTGAATAATAGTTGCCAATATTAACAGTATCTTCTTGCTCACGACATTGACTAGCAAAACTATATAATGCCTCAACCAAAGAAGCAACATTAACATTTGGCTCAATTAAATAACCTACTCCTAGCTTGCGAACCCTTTCACCTACTGCTCCTATATCAAAAGCAAAAGGATATAAACCATTTTCTAATGCTTCACTAAGAGTATAGCAATAAGTTTCTGGCCATGTACTAAAGAAGGCAGCAAAATCTAATTTACTTTTACTAATTAACTCATTTAGTTCTTCTTGTTTATAAGAGCCATAAATAGTAACATTTGACAATTTTTCAAATAAATTATTCTTTGCAGTTGTACCAATGACAATAAATTCAATTTCCTTCTTGATTTTGGCAGCATAACTGGCACAATCATAAAGAGTATTTAGACCTTTTATTTCTGATATACCACCAATTAAACCTATCTTAATGCTAGATTCATCATCATTTTGAGAGTGTAGAGTAATAGTTTTTCTTACTTCAGGATGATATCTTAATGTAAACTCTAATTCAGGAAAATATTTGCTCATTCTTGTAGTCATATCTTGACTAGGTACAAAGATTTTTCTGGCTCCTTTTAAGAAATTTTCTGAGTTTGAACGCCAGATTTCCATACTGTCTATTTCTTCGTATAATTTTTGTAGACTGTTATGGGCACCATGCTCTTCAATACATAATTCACATACTTGAATAGGTGGTTCTTGACAATATTTACCTTCACCCTGACTCAGACTCACCCTGGGACAAATAGACGCATAATCATGGAGAGTAACGTCGTAGTTAAGAGCTAATTCTTTCAACAATTTATCAAGAAAATTTTTAGAAAAACCTATTGTATGGTGAATATGAACATGAAATACTCCTAAATTTTGTAGATCTTGAATTAAAGTTTTCCCATCATTATTCAGATTATATCTTGCTAATAAATCCAACTTTGGATAAGTTAATTCAACCCAATCTTTTGATTCAGCATCTGGTTTAAGAATTAGACTCTTTATATTTTCTGAATCCAAAATATAAACTAAATCTTGCAAATATTTTTCAGTGCCACCTCCCAAGTTATGATTAATCATTAAAATGAAGCGATCGCCACAACGTCTTAACCTTTCTAAATCAATATTTCTCCGTGCAGTAGCAAAAATATCTGACTTAATAAATTCCTGAATAACTAAATCATATTCAGGATATTTTTCAGCAATTAATTTCATACTACGATTGATTAAATTAATCTTATCACCAACAAAAGATTGACTGCCAACGTGCTGAATAAATACTCCTGTTGCTGCAATATGTCGCCAACCTAAATCTAAAGCTCGTTGACACCAGTCAACTTCTTCTCCATATCCTTTACCCCATGTTTCAGCATCAAAATAACCAACTTCTCTCAAAGCATCACGGCGAATGTACAAACAAAAACCATGACCTGAAGGAACTTCAATCGTCACATTTTGATTAACTTGCCGACATATTTGAGCTAATTCTTCTAAAGTCAAATCTTTAGGTATATCTTCAGTTTCTTGACAATTAATAGGATAACTAAAAATTGTTGCATTATTACTAAAAGGTGTAGCTGTGGCAATTCTTTCTTCTTTATAGACCGCTTCTCGTAAATAGTCCAACCAATAATCTGTTACATAAGCATCTGAGTTTAGCAAGACAACATCTGACTGTGTATCAGACATCATTCCATTATTAACAGACTTGACAAAACCTTCATTTTCAGGGTGTTTAATCAATTTTATCTGACCTGAATTAGCTAACTCATCTAAATAAGTATGAATTTCTAGTTCAGGACTACAATCATTAATTACTGTGATTTTATATGGACGGTTTCGCTTAGATTGAATGACCCTTTCTAAACATTGTTGTGTTACTTTTAAATTTCTATATACTGGAACAATAACATTTAATGAAGCTTCTTGTTTTACCGATCGCCACCATGATAATTGGTGATATGTTTTGCCATTAAATAATTGTTGTTCATTTTTTTGTTGATGTCGTGTGAAATTCTTGAAATTTGGAAATACGAATTTAGTGAGCCATTGTTTTTCACCATCTGTTAAGAAATCAAATCCCGATACTTTTTGGTTCAATAATGAAATGGTGTTAGTTTTTGCTTCTTGTGAAATTACCATAATAGGAGTATTAAGGATTGGCAAATAAGAATCTTTTAAAGTGAATACTATTTCACTACCTCGCAACCTTTCCTCAGATAAATTTACAAAAAATCCCAATTTAGAAAAACCAAAAATTTCTCCTACATCATCTCTTTGTAAATTGGCTACAATTGACTGATACTTTAAGCCATTTACATAAACATCTAGTTCTAAACTATTGTGAGGTGAGTTAATATCAACTATCCAGCCTTCAATTCGCGTACTATTGACAACATCAATATTGCCCTTGATTTGCAAACTAAAATTTCTGTGTAAAATTATTTGTTGATTATCTAAACTTTTTATTTCTAATTTATGCTCTTTTCCATCCAAATATTCATCAGGTATAGTAAATTCAAAACCATATTTACCTTTTTCTAGATCATTGATTTTAGATTTATTATAATCATTACAAATAATTTGGTTGATGTTTCGACGATCAATGTATAGATTTATTGTTAATATTTTGGTTGAACCTTGCTGTTTAAATATCCAACCTTTAATACAATTTCCTATACATTCTTCATAAATTAAACTAATAAGTTTTTCATCAATAGCCACTGTTTCTTCTTGGTTCTCAGTTGCGATTTTTTCTTGAGCTAAATTTCTGTATTTTTGCCAGTTTTCTGTAGTTGTTTCAGTATGACTTAATTTTGAATTCTCTACCTCTATCTTCAAAACACCTGAATGTATTTTTAGTGCTTGTTGGCAAGCTGCAAATACAATTGCATTTTCCTCTATTTTAACTAAATTAGGTTGAATTTGAAGTGCCTTTTGATAAGCATCAAAAGCTTTTTGATACTCCCTCTTATCATACCAAGCATTTCCTAAACCTATATATAATTCAGCATCATCAGGCTTAATTTCTAATGCCTTTTGATAACTTTCTACATCTGTCGGGTCTTTCTCAATCGCTTGTCGATAACAACTTAATGCTTGCTCTAATCTTCCTTTAACTTGCTGATGCAATGCTTGATTGAATTTTTCCTCGACTTTAGGGGAAAAATTAGGTTGAATTTCCATGAATTGACGATAAGTAGCGATCGCCTCTTCCCAATTCCCCAACTTTACCAATACATCCCCTAAATTATCATAAGTCCAAGCAAAGTCAGGATTTAATTCTATTGCTCGACGATAAGCACTAACCGCCTCTTCCCACTTTTCTAACTTAACTAAAACATCTCCCAAGTTATTATAAGACCAACAAAAATCTGACTTTAATTCTATAGATTTATGATAATTAATAATCGCCTCTTCTAACTCTCCTATTTCTGGCAACAAATTCCCTAGTTTATGATATACTTCCCACAATTCTGGGTTGATTTCAACTGCTTTTTTATAAACATTTATTGCTTCTGTTTGATCTCCTGTTTCTACCAAAGCATCACCTAAAAAGTGGTAAGCATCTGCAAAATTTTGTTCTCTTTCAATTGCTTGACGATAAGCAGCGATCGCCTCTTTCCATTCTCTCTTTTTTGCTAAGGCTTTACCTAAGCTGAAATAAATTTTTGCCTGTTTAACATTCATTTTTTGCTGTTTTGTGAGCGATACAAATTTTTTTGAAGTTTCCTCTATTACCTACTCCTGTCTGATATATCTAGATCAATAATACAGCTATTTGCAGAGATAATCAGTACAGTAACAACAGTGAGTAAAAAAAAAATTTTATTTGCTCCAAGGAACACAACTGAATACCTAATATCATCTTCGTTTAATTAGTTATACTAAAGTTCTTAGGTGGTAGGTCGTAGGTGTAAATTCAAGCTCTAACACTGGAAACCGAGCACAAATTTGGGATATTCCTTCCAGATAACTTCAATAGAAAATTTTTATTATACTTAATCATCCGGACATGGTATAATTCTAACAACTTGGTTACTGCTTCAAAGTTTATGGGAAGAAATCTGCGGATAAATGCTTTTAGTTCCTACCGTAGATGCTTGATGGGATTAAATTCTGGTCAATAGGGAGATAGATACACTTATTTACAATTTTTGGCGTTGCTGATTTGAGGTATGAAATTCAACTAGTGGTAAATTTTCAGCCAAAACAATACTGCAAATTATACCTATTTCTTCCTAATTTAATCACCGAAAAACTTGTTTCTACCTACTGTGCTGACTCGGTCCTCCTGACTCACTCCTCGGTCTTCCTGTGAAATCATACATTTATTCAGCAACGCCCAATTTTTATATGGGTGGTTGATTCAGGATTATTTTAGAGGGTTTGAACTGTAAATATGCGAGAGAGAACTAATCTACTACCGCTCCAGGCGATAATTTGGGACCTAATTCTTCTTGGATAAATTGTTGAAAACTTTCTCCATTCATTTAATATTATTACTATTGTACCTAATAGTTCTGCAAAACGCTGTATTTTGCCATAGGGTAGGATGAGCGAACAGTAGTTAGATAGGATTAATCATACCAAATTCAAAAAAGATAGTTACACTAGAATCAGAACAAAACTTTTAAGAGATTTGCAAAAGACAACGGCAAGCAAATGTAGAAATGGCTGTTTGTTGAAACACAATTATCTAGTTGACAGAACTCTGCTAAGTCAATGATAGAGGCATTTTAGTCTCATATAAAAGCGCTGTAATATTTTTAACCAATGATACAACCAATTGATTATCTTTCTCCTGATGTACCCCTGGAACTGCCTTGGTACAAACTGCCAATTGTCATCGCTACACCTGAGTCACTCAAAGGTTATGGACAACTGGTAGATGATTATCGAAATTTTCCCATTGAAATTGTTACTTGGCCTGCTCAAGGTTGGCGTTCGATAGATGTAGATACAGGTAATCAAGGTGGTACTACTGCAGGCAATTTTGATGTGTGGTGGGAAGGAGATTTTTTGTATGGTAGAAACCAAGCAGTGAACGATCAATATCTATTTGGTTGGTCAAAAAATCCTGGGGAAGCTCAAAAAATTCCCCAGGAAAAATTAGATCGTTCTTGTGTTTTGTTATGGCATACAAATTATCATCCAGACAGTGGGCAATTATTTTTCCCTCTGAATAGTTCGCCATTTGTTGTACCTTTAGCTTTACCTGGTGATGATGTGAAACCAGAAGATTTTAAAGCTTTTTATTTTGATGGCACTCGGGGACTATATATACATCCTAATATTTGGCACGAAGGAATTTTTCCACTAACTTCAGAAGCTAGTTTTTATGATTGCCAAGGCAAGGTTCATGCCAGAGTTAGTTGTAATATTGCTCAAGAGTTTGGTTTGTTTCTTTCTGTACCCTTAAAAAAATTAGATAATTAATTTTATAATAAGTATTTTGACTTAGTTACTTTTCTTAATATTATCGGTCAGACTAATGAAAATATTTTGCTTGAAAAAGGTGGGGTTAATAGGCGATCGCTCCAATAATCATATTTATTAGAATAAAGTTTTTACCTCGATCCCCTATCTGATAACCCTCTAATCTCTAGCCAAGTTTCTTAATTATATTTGGAATCCAGCTCAATGCTAAGTAAATTAATCCCAAATAAACTGTAGCTGTTAGTAAAATGTAAAACCCATCAAAGTCTATCATTATGGATACCCCCTAGCTGTAATTTTTTTCTCTCTAATACTCTTATTATTGTTTTCAAGATCATGACATCTCCTAATTTAGTACCTCAATAGGGTGAAACCTGGAACTACCAGTTGGGTTAATCCGATGCCATCAACCATTTATCGCCTGTCTCTTAACAAAATGCGCCCTAGTATACATTCCCAATTTTTATTGGTAATTAATATCATATACTAATCCTAACATAAATCATTTTTTTGAGAAACAGACCGCTAAAGTTTTTCTACAAATATCTAAAATATAACCAAATAAAGACTATAAAAATATAAATCATAAAAAAAAGTTATATATTTGAATATTGATGTAGAGAATTCGATCTTATATATTCAGCTATGAGGATTCTTGATGATGTTTTTTCAGAGGTTGTATCTGGCCTAAAAGTTGTTGAGCAGTTCTGATGAACTTTTAATCTCAGAGAAAAGAGTATAATTATTGTTTTTAATATAGATAAATGAGATAAATCCAAGTATAACTACTTAGTAATAAGTTTATTAATATTTAGAATATCTGAAAACTTTTTTGTGAAAGTCTTTAAGATTACATATTGTCCAACTAAAAATGAATATACATCTCAAATGGTATCAATGTCTGGGACCGGCGTTTTTTGACTAGGAGTCAGGAGGACTGAGGACCGAGTCAGGAGATCAGGGGAAAGCATAAAGGAAAAAGGTGGAAAAATACTCCCCATTTCCCTAACTCTCCATCTCTTTTTAAATAAATCTCAAATGAGTTGTATGTGACTAGAGCGATCGCATTTTTATCAGCTCAAATACAATTGCTAAATAACTAGACTTATACTTAATATCTGAAAGAGGTTGAGTTAATTTTAATTAAAATAAATGCAAACAGAAGTAAGATTGAGAGTAGCAGTATTGGGGTTCTTCGTCGCAGACAATCAAGTTTTGTTGTTGCATCAAATGACAGACCCAGAACCTAATTGTTGGGACTTACCAGGAGGGGGACTGCAACCACAAGAGACCCTGATGGAGGGACTAGCGCGGGAAATTAGAGAAGAAACAGGAATTACTGATTTTCAAGTAGAGCGACTGCTAACAATAGCAGAGAATTTTTTTCCTCAAGGGGAGGGGAAGGTACTTCATAGTTTAAATATTATCTATCAATGTAGGGTGGAACCAAAACCAACTAATCTTAGTAGTGACGATCCAGAAGTCGGACCTCTGGGTATTAAGTGGTTGGCGATCGCGACTCTGACACCGCAGATGTGTTCAAATAGAGTTTGGACAGCATTACAAGCAGCAGATTTGGTGTAAATTTGAAAGGAAGAGGGAAGAGGTTCAATAATTGATAATTGATAATTGATAATTACCTCTCCCTAAAAGCTATCCCTTATAAGGAACTCCTGAAAACCTTGTGGTCAGCAGGGGAGCAGAGGAGCAGGGAGCAGGGGAGAAAGGAGACAGAATTATAGTAGATAGGAAAAACTACTTCAGTTATCAAAAAAAATGTACTTTTTAATACACTTTTTCTCTGACAAAAACCTTTTCAAGACTTATACATAACTTGTCTATTTTGTCAATTTTTATGTTAAGAAAGATGTTTATAAAGCATAGCCCTAAAAGGAAGAGGATTGAATAAAAGGAAAATTTTTTTCTCTCTTGGTCGATTGGATATGCTTAGGAAACCCATCCATCCCTCGACCGTTTGTTTCTCCACGGCGAGTTAGAGGATTTTTACCTTAATTATTCGGTAAACGGAAGAGGGAAAAGGAAGGAAGACTATTGAGCAAGAAAAAAACTTAAATTTCCTGTAAATATTTACCCTTGGGTTTACACAAACGATATAGTGCGGACATGATATTATCATATAGCGTTTCTCAGACTAATGAGGTACACCTATCTTTTTCTATTCTATTCCCTATTCCCTGTTCCCTGTTCCCTAAAACAAACGAATTTTGTACCTTACGCTTTTTGATAATTGCTATATATTGGAATTATATTGGAATAGTATTTAAGCAGGTACACAAAATTAATTACACATTTTTTAAGACTAAGTTACTTATATTGTAAACATTAGACTTGTCGCGAAATAAAACCTTAAAGTGAAATGGGAAAATTCTGGTTTTCACTGATTAAATTATCCTGCCATTAAGTAGAAATTCCAGAGTCCAGCCGCAGTGAACATGAAGCGATCGTCGCGCATCTTTAATGTGATTTCGATACAATCCTCTCCCTGCATTATATCTCTTCACGCCAGATATTGTATGTTCACATTTGACGCTAACGCTACTTTTCTCTCTATTGAAAAGTTTTTGTTCCTCAGTTAATTCCTTTCCTTTAGGTTTTTTCGTGGGAATTTTGATGTTGACGAATTCCTTCTGTAATCCCTGGAAACCCAAATCTACATGAATTTTCACTTCCAAAAAGCACAAAATCTACCAATTTTTCGCGCGTCCAACTGCCGAAGGCCCATGAACCTTGCCCTCTCTTGCTTTTGATAGGACGAGGACCCTTTTATCTGAGTCTGTCATGATCAGATGTTGACTCCTATGGCACTTTTTTTTACCTGAGTCATGATTTTTCTGCTTTTGCTGGTCTTTTGGACGCTGGATTGGCCGTTCCGTACCATCAATCATCACTTCTTTGGCAGATGGAAACCTGCCAATGAATTCTTCAATGCTTTGTAACTTACGTTCTGGTAAGGCCATTTTTTTCCCTAAAGCACTCTCAGGGCAACGGTTGTAGTCTTAACATCCAATAGTGTGCTCGGCTGCGGTGTAAGTCAAACAATATTCCTGCCACATCAAAGGTAGGGTAACACTTGAAGTAGAACAAGATAAAAAATAGCTTGTCTTTGGCCTCTAACAACCGCGCTTTTCTCCCTCCTCCTAAAGCTCGAACTCTAGGTTTTTGGCAAAAGAGCGTTCGCGGAGGGTGGCGGAGCGCCGTATCGCTTCCGAGACAGAAGGTAAACTTCAGGTGACAGATATTGTCACAAAAAATGGCTTGACTAAACCAGATTTAATCGAAGTAGCAGCTAAAGTTGAATCTTTATCAAATCATCCTATTGCTCAAGCAGTTTATAAATATAATTCTAGGAAAATTGATAATTCTGATGTTTCAGAATATCAAGAAATTGCCGGGTGTGGAATTAAGGCAAAAGTTGGTAATAAAACAGTTATTGCGGGAGGCGATCGCCTGTTACATTTAGAAGATATTCAACACGATATTTGTGATATTGGAGATACTGCAGTTCATTTAGCAGTTGATAGTAAATATGTTGGTTATATCGTAATATCTGACCAGATTAAATTAGATGCTGCTCGGGCAATTAAATCTTTGAAAAATTTGGGTGTGGAAAAAACTGTCATGTTAACGGGAGATAATCAAACAGTTGCTCAACGGGTGGCAGAAAATTTAGATTTAGATAGTTATGAAGCTGAATTATTACCAGAAGATAAAGTCAATGCCATTGAAAAATTACTATATCGGAATAATAGGAAAGTTGCTTTTGTTGGTGATGGAATTAATGATGCTCCGGTTATTGCTCGTGCTGATGTTGGTATAGCAATGGGTAGCATTGGTTCGGATGCTGCAATTGAAACTGCGGATGTTGTAATTATGACCGATGCTCCTTCTAAGGTTGCTGAAGCAATACAAATTGGCAGGAAAACGCGTCGCATTGTTTGGCAAAATATTGGTTTTGCTCTAGGAGTAAAGGGGTTGTTTATTTTGTTGGGAATAGCAGGGTTGGCAAATATTTGGGAAGCAGTATTTGCAGATGTGGGTGTAGCGTTAATTGCGATTTTTAATTCTAGTCGAGCGTTATGAAGTCAGAAGTAAAAAATTCAAAAGTCAAATTTGTAGTGGCGTGACACAGCTAAAATCTAGACTCTGAAAAGTATTTAACAACCCGTCGTAATGTACCATTTTCTATAAAGTCAGAAGTTCGTTGAACTTAGTCCTAATATGTTCGATCAAAGTTAGTGCAATTATAATATTAAATACCTAATATTAAGGAGTTAATTAAACCGATAAATGCTTACAAAAAATCTCTAATAATTGATAATCCTCAGCAGTTGGTTTTATCAGATTTACCATTTGCAGCAGGTCAAAAAGTGGAAATCATTATTTTAGCTGAAGATCATAATGAAGTTGATAGTCAACTAGAGGAATTACGTCAAAAAATTGATCGTGCAACTGAACAAATTTTAGCGGGAAATGTGAAAGATGGAGAATTAGTTTTTGAGCAGTTACAAACTAGTGCAGGATGGCAGAAATAAGTGACCAGTAGGAGCAATGCCCTCTTCCTGAG
>NZ_RCBY01000169.1 GCF_003838195.1 Okeania hirsuta | reverse complement strand
GAAGAAGGAGACAGGAGACAGGAGACAGGAGACAGGAGGAAAATTACATGGGGATAGTCAACGAAGGGCCGCTCCGCGTCTACGCTCCCCCAAGTAATTTTGAACACCCCCGTTGACGGTGGGGTATTAAACCCACAAAGAAAATGATAAAGAAAAAGATAATTACCGAATAATTAAGGTTTAAATCCTCTTCTTTGAAGAATAAAGAAAGACAAAAAATTCTTTTCGCCAATCCGATAATTTTCAGGAGAGGTAATTATTAATTGTTATACTAATTTTATGTGAGGCTGCACAGAATTAGGTGTTAGGTTTTAGGTCGTAGGTCGTAGGTCTTAGGTCTCATAGCAATTTTATCTGAGATTACATAGAATTATGAAACTTATTAACTTTTCTATCTAGAGCTACAGTCAACTCCGATTAAAATATTATTCTATGCAAGTTAGAAATGAATTTGGTATTAATTATTAATTATCGAATATAGTTATAACTGAATTTAATATAGTTAAATGGAATTGATTGAAGAAGGAAGTACTGAAGTTGTAAAAAGTTTATGGGGATACTGAAAAAAGTTGCTCCACCCCTACAAAGTTCAACGAATTCACTCTGTAGACAGTGAGGTATTAAACTCATCAGAAAAAAGATAATATTAGACTCATCAAAAATCACAGATTTATGAGCTACAAAAATAAATTATTTTGGGTTTTGTGGGTAATAGGTATGATCGGAATATTATCTTTATTGTTGCTCGATATACCTCTACCAGAAGATAATAAATTACTTCCTTCATGGATAATTAAACTGTTTACTTTATTCCAGCAAACTGTGTTGTTATCTATAGCAGTAATTATTAAAGTTGCTTTAGCTGAAAAAGTTAAATTATCAGCACCTTTAGCAGAAGCGATCGCTAAGAAAAATCCACTTATGCCAGTAATTAAACTGCAAATATTACCAGGTATGATTGGAGATTTCATCGGAGATTTAGCTTTAGTCTTCATTGCTTTATTATGGCAACCGTTTTTACCTTCAGACTTTGTAACTAAAAGTTCGGAAATATCCAACAATTTACCATTTATAACTCGCATTTTATTTGGAGGTATTACCGAAGAATTATTAATTAGATGGGGGTTAATGACACTCCTAGTTTGGATAGGATGGAAAATTTTTCAAAGAGGAAAAGGTAAACCCTAAGGGCGATACTTTGTTATGGCAATTTTGTTGTCATCTTTATTATTTGGGGTCAGACATTTACCAATAGCTTTTTGATTTCAAACTCAGGTAAATGCGATATTTATTTCCTATATTATTACGATTAATTCATTATTTGGTTTAATTCTCGGATATCTGTATTGGCAAAAAGGTTTAGAGTCTGCAATACTAGCTCATGGAATAGCTCATGTAGTGTTAGTAATATTTAATCAGTTATAGGTGGTAGGTGTTAGGTAAATTATTAATTGTTAGTTATTCAGGGAAATATTCAATGTTGCCAGATGAGCTGTTGCCTGTTGCCTAGCGCTACGCGCTATATTAATTCCGCTGCTCCTTACCAGTCAAATTAACTTTTTTCCCATTGCTTTCCTGCTGGAAAAACTGCATCAACATCGCTTCCATTCGTGGGGATAAATCAATTGGTAAATTCCCAGACCGCAAATGCAAATCCTGTTGCGGAAACGGAATCTCTATTTGACGCTCTCGCAATATTGCCTCAATCTTAAAATACAACTCACTCCTAATAATTACCTGTTTGCTCGGTTCCGCTGTCCATACCCGCAACTCAAAATTTAGAGAACTATCTCCAAACTCAATAAACAAAACCTGGGGTTCTGGCATCGATAACACATCGGGGTAAACTGCTGCTGCTGCATCTAATAAAGCTTGACATACCCCCTCTACATTAGATCCGTAAGCAACTCCTACTGGTAACCGCAACGCCGAAACTGGGTGGTCATGATCCCAATTTATTAGCTCCGCCTCCAAAAACCGGGAGTTAGGTACAATAATAGACACATGGTCGAAAGTTTTAATCATTGTACTGCGGGCGCCAATGCGTTCAACAGTTCCTTGATATTCTCCAATTTCTACAAAGTCGCCCACCTGTATCGGTCGCTCAAACAATAATACCAAACCACTGCCAAAATTTTTAGCAATATCCTGGAAACCTAAACCAATACCAACGCCAAACGCACTTGCTAACAAGGTAATAGAACTCAAATCTAAACCCCATACTTGCAATAATACCATCACACCAATAGTGATTAAACTGTATTTGGTCATAGTGGCGATCGCTTCTTGAGCGCCTCGGTTAATTCCGGTTACTCGTAAAATGCGCGATCTTAAAATATTAGTTATTCCACCAACACCAATTATTAATGCCCAGACTAAACCTACTAAAATTAATAGATCGGGTACAGAATATGTTTGATTTCCCAAATGAATTACCGGAGAAGTAAAGGTGGAAATTAAGGTATCGGTAAACTGATAACTAAACTGTCGAGTTAGGGGAAATTTATTAGTAATATACAGAATTGTTCCTATCCATAAAGCTATTCTTGTAACTAGCAAACTTAAACTAATTAATATAGATAAACTTTTGCTCTCTTCAGGATGAGCAATGCCATGATTTCCCAAAAAAAACAATATAACTTGATATAAATATTTTCGCCATACTAACTTTAATAGCCAGTTTATTACTATAGCTCCATTAATAATTAATCCTACTTTAATTAATGTGTTTCCCAGAAATTTTAAAGAGCGTTCTTTTTGAGCTATTTTTACTGAATCCTCAATTTTTTCTGCCCAAATGTCTGTTTGCTCTTTGAGATTGCTCCCTGGAAAAACATCTTTTTGAGTAACAGTTAATAGATAGGCATCGTTTAACCAAATTGTTGGTAGTTTTTCATCTGTTTTAACTTTTAAATGTATAGGTTTTGATGATGAAACTACAGTTGATAACTTTTGTTCAATTAATTCGGCTCTTTTCTGGGCAGTATATTCCCCTGCACTGCTAATCTTGAGTATTGGTCGCCCATCTAAAACTACTGGAGCTGTAGAATTTTTAAATTCTACTAATGCTGCTCCTGGAGTAAATATCATTAAGCTACTGAGGATGAGCGCGATTATGCTAAATATAATAAATTGAAGTATTCCTGATTGACGAGATTTATAATTATAGTTATAGTTATTTTTTACAATCACTCTTTTTTCCACCCTTTCGTATTTTAATATACAATAATATAAAATATCAATAAATTTTTAATTAATTGTAACACAATGTAGGACAAGTTGATAGAAGTTTGGTTTTCCATCAAAATTATTAATTCCTACACTGCTTTACTAATTGAATTGGATACATATATAGTTGAACAAGAGTATTAGGTATAGTTCCGGAAAAAAGTAATATTTTTTTATTATTAATAATTGGTAAATGGTAAGTTTTGAGCTATAAATCATTAGTCAATATAGTAGAAGAAAGAGAAGAAAGAGGGAAGAATAAAAAATATTACATTATCTGAGTTTTAAGCTGGCAATCTGTCTTAAGCTTTCCTTCGACTGCTATATCTTAAGATTAAAATTTTAATTATCAGTTTTTTCGATGGAATATCAAAACTCTGATAGTATATTTTTTTTGTTCAATAATTAATAATTAGAGGATTGAATCAAAGGGAAAATTATGTTTGTAGGACAACATCCTATGGTGTAGCTAGGGAGATATTTTTGGTCTTAATTATTCGGTTTAATTAATATTGAAATATAACTTTGAAATTCATGGCGATCGCCAATCAACTTAATTTAAAATTATCACTTCTAAGCTTCTAATACCAAGGGTAATATCATGTCCGGATAAGAGCGCGATAGAACTCCGTTCCGCTTACACATTAACGCAGTTGTGCGCCAGCAAACAAAAAACTTTCTCTTTCTTCTTCTTTTTTCCCTCCTGACTCCTGACTCCTTTGTCATTTATTTATAACTTTTCAACCGGACATGATATAAAAAAGAATGCTAAAAAAGAGCTGCTCTAATTCATTATTAGACAGCTATCTCTATCATTTTCCCCTTTTTTTTCAAAATTTACTCCTTCTTCCCTCTTCCTTTTTTCCCTCTTCCTTACTTATTACCTTGGTACTGAAACTTGTTTCAATATAGAATTAATTATACTATCAATTATTATTCCATCTAACTGCGCTTCAGGTTTCAAAATTAACCGATGACGTAATAGAGGTAATGCCACTGTTTTAATATCATCTGGAGTTACATAATTTCTATTATTTAACCAAGCTTGTGTTTTACTGGTTTGTAACCATGCTACTGTCGCTCGTGGAGAAGCACCTAAAGCTACATCCGGATGTTTTCTGGTTTGCTGAACTAACCCTAATAAATAATCTAATATTTTTTCTTGAACGTTAATTGCTTCTATTTCTTGACGAGTAATAATTATTTGTTCGACCGTTGCTATAGGTTTAATTTGATTTAATTGAATACTTTTTGCAGCAAAACCTTGTTGAACATTGAGCAACATTTGTTTTTCTGCTGCTATGTCTGGGTAATCAATAATAATCTTGAATAAAAATCTATCTAATTGTGCTTCTGGTAATGGATATGTACCTTCAAATTCTAGGGAATTTTGAGTAGCAATTACCCAAAATAAATTTGGTAATGGCAAAGTTTCTCCATCTAATGTTACCTGTTGTTCTGCCATAGCTTCGAGTAAAGCTGCTTGGGTTTTTGGTGGAGTACGATTAATTTCATCTGCTAATAATATTTCTGTAAAAATTGGACCTTTTTTTAGGGTAAAGTTGCGACTATTGAGGTCAAATACATTAGTTCCTAAGATATCTGATGGTAGAATATCTGGTGTTAGTTGAACTCTGCTAAATTCGGCTTGAATTAATCTAGCTAATGCTTTGACTGTGAGAGTTTTTCCTGTGCCTGGAACTCCTTCAATTATTACATGACCTCCAGTCAACAGGGCGATTAATAATTGTTGAATAGGTATATTTTGACCGACAATTATTTGATTGAGAGTCTGATATAGTTGAGTAAATATTGAGTTAGTTTGTTTCATATTAATTCAGTTATTAGTATATATATAATGATAGGTAGTTCCAAATTCATCTGATCTTGTACCATTTGCCAAAAGTAATGTTATTGCAGAAGGAATAACTAAGAAGGAAGAAGCAAGAAGAAAGAAGAAAGAAGAAAGAAGTTTTATTATTTATCTGATTTTAAACCATTTGCCAAAAGTAATCTTATTGCATAAGAAAGAAGTTTTATTATTTATCTTCTGTATTTATCTGATTTTAAACCATTTGCCAAAAGTAATGTTATTGCAGAAGGAATAACTAAGAAGGAAGAAGCAAGAAGTTTTATGGCTTATCTTCCATATTTATCTGATTTTAAACCATTTGCCAAAAGTAATCTTATCGTAGAAGGAACAAGGAATAACCGAAGCTGGAAGAGGAAATAAGTTTTATTATTTATCTTCCGTATTTATCTGATTTTAAACCATTTGCCAAAAGTAATCTTATTGTAGAAGGAACAAGGAAGAAGTTTTATGGTTTATCTTTCGTTGTTTCTGCTGCTGAGTGCTACACAAACAGTTACTTCATCAGTTCTAATTATCAAGACTGTTGCTATATAAATCAATTTTTGTATCAATAATTTGTAGGGGTAAATTACCATTTAGCAATGGATAATTGATAATTGATAATGAATCGCGCTTTAGGTTGAAAGTCTCTCCTTTTAAGGATAAAAAGAAATAAGATTTCCGCGCTAGGTTCAATCCTCTCAGTTTTAACCAGAGGTAATTATCCATTATCAATTAATGATCTCAAATCCGTTTAATTCGGTATAAAAAAATGTTCCATCTTCAACCATTACCAAATATTTCTCGATCTCCCCATCCCCCCACATTCCCCTCCTGGGAGGGGTCAGGGGTGGGTCCCATCTCCCCACCTCCCCACCTAATTACACTGATACTACTGGATTTGATATCAATCCCTACTCCCATTAACCATCAACAGAAGATCGACCGCTTTTTATACCATTAAAAGAGAATGCTTGAGACCAAAAAAAATCGGTCAAAAATTCCTTTTTGCTTTGTTTTCAACTTGAAATATTTTCTCCCACTTATCTAACCAATTTAATAACTCTGATTCAGTAATTTTTCGTTTTTGAGATTGAATTTTTAGGACTTTTTCTAATTCTATTGATCGCTCTCCAGTTTGCTGTATCCAAGCATCTATCAAAGATTTATCTTCAACTATATTTTCTCCTAGTCCTAATTTCTTTTGCAGTTGAATTTTTTGCTCTTTCCCTGTAGTTTCTAAAATAAATTCCCGACTTTCTGCTTTTTGTAATACTCCTGCTAAAGCTTGAATATAAGCTTGACTATTATCAATTATTGGTGCTGATAATTTTATCGGTTTAGCAAAACGACGATTTTGAGTAAAAATTAGGATAACTAAAATAATTAAACCCTGAATAAAAATTGGAAATAAAGGAGTTTCAACCAAATAATTCACTAAACTTTCTCCCAACTCCTCCTTAATTACTTCTTGGTCTTTATAACCATGAATATATTCATCTACTAAAATTCGTTGTTGACCTTGAGTAACAAGTTGAGCTAAAAATTCATAATTTCCAGGTATATATTGATAAGCATTCGCAGCTAAATATTGAGTAGTAGCTAAGATAATTTTTCCTTTACCAAACTGTTTTTGCCAAACTATAGCACCGTAGCGATCACCTAATAACTTCTCTTCTTTTTGTTGCTCAATTTTTATTGCCCTGCGACTTGTTTCTATTTCAACTTTTCCTACTTCCGTATCATGGATAGTAGTAAAATCTGCCTTTGTTACCTGTTTTTTAATGCCTAAAATTACCAAAATATTCCCAGATTTTACCCAATTTTTTATCTGAGCATTAATTACTCGATTTTCTAGTTGACTATTAACCTGCAATAGAGTAACTGATGAGTTGATATCTTGAGTATTTTCTAAATCTATAAATGGTTTTTCCCAGCGTTGAATATCCGCGCCTTTTTCTAACATAAACTTGTACCAAGCACCATATCCATCTGGGGCACGACTATAAGTAGAACCGCTATTTAATTGATTACTTACTGGGGCAAAAAAAACAGTCATTATCATAATTGAAATTAGAGCTATCGCTCCAAATACCCAAAATTTATTAGTTTTTTTCATCTCTGATTTGTTGATAAGCTTCCTGGCATTCTGCAAATACAGCAGCAGAAACTTCTAAGTTACCAAATAATAACTGCTGATGAGTAATGAATAATTTTTGATATGGTTTAGGTAGAGATAACTGCTGAATTAATTCTAAATATTCTCCATCAGTGCGACTAGGTAGATCGGAAATAATACCCCGGTCATTTAATCCTTGTAACATTGCCATATATAAACAACGACAAGCCTCTCGATAATTGCCTATTTCTTGGCATTTTTGTGATTTATTTAACCAAGCTGTTACTGATAATTCTAGTTGAGATTCTGCTCTAATTTCTGTTGTTAAGTTGATTTTATTACGGATACCATAAATATAAGAATTTAACAGTCTAATTATTTGTATAGCTACCCAGCTCAACAGAAAAGCAAAAAATAGCCAAGCCATCGCTTTAGCAATCATTAATATTATGGGATTATCCCACCAATAAGGCAAATCTACCCCTGGTAATTTAGCTGCTGTTTGAGAAGTTTGAACTTCCCACCATTCGCCAAATTTTTGTTGTAACTTTTGGAATTGCCAACCTAAACTATCTTTTTCAAATGAATTTTCAGACATACTTAACTTTCATCTCGCTCTGG
Source organism: Okeania hirsuta (assembly GCF_003838195.1). GTDB lineage: Bacteria > Cyanobacteriota > Cyanobacteriia > Cyanobacteriales > Microcoleaceae > Okeania > Okeania hirsuta. Next base: position 8,841 of record NZ_RCBY01000169.1, on the reverse strand, counting down.
TAGAAAATTTGTAGAATTAGCCATAGGAATTTCAATAATAAATTCAGTATATTTTCCCGCTTGAGTTTCAACTTTAATACTGCCATGATGTTGTCCAACAATAATTTTATTAACTAGAGATAAACCCAAACCTACTCCTTCTCCAGAAGGTTTAGTAGTGAAAAAAGGGTTGAAAATTTTATCTTTAATTTTTGAGTTTATTCCTATACCATTTTTATCTTGCTTGTTTAAAACAATTTTCACCATCAACAGATACTAATACCTTAAAGTTATAGCTCTCCAGAACAGTAATTGCTAATTTCAAATCGATTGGATTATCATCCACAATTAAAATAGTAGTATTTTTCTCCCGATAATCAATACAATTAGCGACTTGATCCATTTTATTTATACCTATTTTGCATTTGATAAATTTGGCGATTAATTTGATTAAATTATCAAACTATAGCAATATGATTTTAGTTGTGAGATGTTGGAGACTTTTAGGGAAAAGGAGATAGAGAACATGGAGATAGGGAAGAAGAAAAAACGAATATATCAGGACTTACGCACGGATACTAAATCGAGTGAGGGCGCCATTCGGAGCTTTGCGGAACGCAAATGCCATTTGCTTCGCATAACTATCGTTAACGCCCCTACATATGGCGTTTTCAAGGTGAAGCATGCGTAAGTCCTGTATATGTGAATAAGATAACTGCTATATTCTATACTTTAAAGAAACACCTCAATTCTTGCATCTAACTCCTGATTGCTATATTAACGTAAGCATTTCCTGCGGAATGCTTACACATTAACTAATCTTTTGTACAAAATTACTAACAGCTTTAATAAACTCTTCTGTTGACTCATAAGGTAAAACATTTCGCCCTGATATTTGACAACCTTCTCCTTGAAGCAACAACTTTAAATAGCTATTAATTCTTTGCTCTGGTGTTTCAGTTTGCTCAGTTTTACTAATAGTTGATGCTTGCTTTCCTACTAATACTAAGAGCTACAATATTGACGGAAGTGATATGCCCATCTGAAGACAAAATATTGACGATTGCTTTTCCAACACTAGAAGGAGGCATTAAACGAATATCATCAGGATCGCTCCCAAAACCAAACGACTCTCTTATTTTAGCGATCCGACTCTTTACTATATTCTCATCATATAAACCCGTATCACACCCACCAGGGCGGATATTTGATACATAGATTTTTTCAGGAGCAAGTTCTAAAGAAATTGCATTGGCAAATCTACTTATTGCACCTTTTGCAGAATTATGGACTGAACCTGATACAAACGATCTTATTCCGCTCATTGAAGAGACAATACAAATACGGGTTTCAGCTTGCTTACGAAATCTTGGCAATAACGCTTGAAGCGTCATGTATGTGCTTTTCAATACAGATAATTCAGCATCAATAAATTCTTCCGAAACTTCATCAATTTTTAAATATGGATTATTGTCCCTGATTTTAACTGTACCAGCACCTAAACCAAGGGACTGTACCCAATAAAGAGGAATGTCATTTGAAACACTTGCAAGTTTGATTTCAGTTTCTTGTTTGTCTAAAAGATCAATAGTAGATATTTCGACTTTAGCTCTCGGAATACTTCTCGTAATCCAATCTTTGACAATTTTCAAATTTTTTCCGGATCTAGCCACTAAATGTACTATAGCTCCAGCTTCGGCACATGAAAAAGCCGTACTGGCACCTAGATTTGCTTTATACTCATCACCATTATGTATAACTGGAGTATGGGAAGATTCGTTGGTTACAATATCACGAAAAATATGCCTTACAGGTTTAATCCCTACACCAGTAATTAATACTCTGATGTTTTCTAATTTCTGCATACATGTATTTCCTTTAGTTCACTAAACTCTAACTTGATCATGACTTACGCAGAACCACCATATCTAGTAGGGGCACTTTCCGCAAGGAAAGCATTCCGGAGGAAAGCGCCCCTACAGGTGGCGTATAAATTGATATTTTGCGTAAGTCCTGGAAGCATTTCAACCACAGGATTTTGGTATAGACGAAATTACTGATTTTTCCCAAACACCAGGAGACATAATTCTTCTAGACCGCGATAATTTTACCGCTATCAACAGTGACTCAGGAAAAGGTTTCAGCATACCAGGTGAGTCATTGTCTACAACAGTAACAATGGTAACTTATTCTATAATCCTCTAATGGTAGTGCAACAGGTTTCAGTAGTGGTGTTCAATTTGCAACTTTAACAGGTAGTCCATTGTTAGAAGCAGAAGATTTCTCAATCAGAAATTAGCGATCGCTCTTTGGTAAGAGTCAGACATTAGATATCTCCAAAAATTATAGCGCTGCGCGCAGGCAACAGGCAACAGTTCCGGAAGGCAATAGGGGGAATAAAAAGCTGATCATATAAGACTTTTAGCGATTGGAAAATTCCTGCAATTTGTAAATATGCCAGCGCACATTGCTATAATACTTTTTCAAGTAACCTTTGTAGAGACCTTCCATAGAAGGTCTCTATATTCTTTTTCAATATTTCAATAATGGGACTTAAAGATTTTATGGCCGAAAAATGGCTGAATGTTAAAATGCAAATTGCAACGATATTATTTATTTTATCGATCATTATAGGAGTTTCCTTATATGTCTGACTTTTCTTCCCTAGACCTAAATCAACCTATAGAACAACCTTCCATCATAGACACCCTCCGTCAACCAATATGGATAGCACTCTTCACCTCTGTGGGCATCCATGCTATATTAGGAATTAACCTACCAAAATTATCCCTATTCTCTGAGAAAGCCAAATTACCACCAACAGTAGGATTAGTAGAATTAACACCAGAACAACTTGAACTCCTCCCTCAACCAGAAGAACCAGAAATTACATTCTCAACCATACCAACACCATCCAACCTTTCCCCTATTTCACCACCATCTCCGAGTGAACTACCTGTTGTCCCCGAATCATCATCCTCAGAATTACCAACAATACCTGTAGACCCTTCAGATTACAACTTACCAGAATTACCACCAGAAGATTCTACTACCTCATCCTCTTCTACCCGCTCAAGATCCACTCCTTCCGTCTCTAGGTTGCCCAGAAATCCATCCCCAAGCGAATTTTCCTACAATTATCCATCTATTATACCAGGTAGGTCGTCATTACCAACAACACCAATATCTCCACCCCCACTACCTAGTACAAATAGTCAACCAGCAGAGATATTTCGAGTTGACCCACAACAACAATCAAATCAAAATCAAATAGATGAATATCAACTCAGAAAAAACTTGAACTTGACAGATAAAGTCTTTGACTCAGGTTTATCACGTCGTCCAACTCTGGAGATCGACCCTCAAGAGCAAACTTCTATAGTTGAAAACTCAACTGGGGAGTCATACTCAGCTAATTTAAAATTGCCTCCACGACGTTACCAAGATAAAGTTGAAAATCAAATTGCTATTGCTCCAAATAAAAATGATACCGATACTCAAACTCAAACAGAGAAAAAACCTATAGCAACAGCAACTCCTCAAACTCCTCCAACACCTCCAACACCAGACCCTACAAAAAAAGGTAGACTGCCAGAAGCACCAATAGTTAGGCAATTACGAGAAGGAAAGACTATTCAGGATATAGCAGAAGAAACAAAACAACAACAAAAGGTAGCTGTTGTCACTCCCCCACCAACTGAAACTAATAAATCTCAACTAGAAATTGAGGTTCAGGAAACTCCTGCTTTTGCTCCAACTCCTAAACCATCTCCCACACCAAAAGAGTTTAAAGGTTCATTATTAGAACAATTTGAACAACAAAAGCAACAAAAAGTTACTGCGACTACTCCCGTCCCTCAATCATCTCCAACACCTGAAGAAAATGTAGCTGCTACTACTATCGAAGAAACAAAACCACCAACACCTGTAATAACACCTGCTGTTGAACCATCCCCACCAGTACAGCAGGAACCTGAACAATCTCCAACAGTACAGCAACAAGCAGAATTTCAAGGTTCACTGTTAGCAAAACTACAGCAACAAAAGCAAGAATATGCTGCTGTCAATGAAGAATCACAATCAAGGGATATCGCTTTAGGTGCTGTGGGTGCTTATCTACAGTGGGCAATAGAATTGGGATTAGAAGAAGATAATTTGACTGAACCTACAACTATTGCTGATACTTATCCAGAAGCAGCTTGTGGGCAAAAGTTAGAAGGTAAAGCTGCTGTGGGAGTATTAGTTAGTCCAGATGGCGGTATTACCGATGGACCAAAGTTATTGCTAGAAAGTGGTCATTCAGTGCTAGATGAAGCAGCTATAGATGCAGTTAATAATCAATCATTTTCCAGTAGCGATCGCTCAAAACTTTATCAATATGAATTTAATTTTGATAGTTCTAACTGTAGTACAGCAAAGTCAACAGAAACAGAAGCGGAAAATACATCTGTTGGAGAAACATTACCAAATCAGGATGGGCAAGAGGAGGAAGGTATACCTATTGAAGTGATGCCACCAGAAGCTGAAACAGCACCAATAGAATAAGGACATAGTAATCTTATAGCAGTTTTCACCCTTAGTAGACCCTTGTAGGGAGTTCCATGGAACTCCCTACAAGGGTTTTTATTCTTAGGAGTGTATTCTATCTTTCTGAAAACCGCCATAATATAATTTTAGGATAATTATAGCGCTGTGCGCAGGCAACAGCTCATCTGGCAACAGCTCCGGAAGGGGGAATAAAAAACCGATAATATAAGGCTTTTAGCTATTGGACACCTCTTGTAATTTGTAAATATGCCAGCGTACATTGCTATACTTATAATAAAGTTTTTGTTTGTAGTTGGGCTTTAGCTCTTACAATACTTATGTATTAGGGATAGAGCAAAACTACGAAGCCCTATTATAACTATTATACCGTAAGCGTAGCTCCCCTGAAGGGGGCACATGATATAAAATACAGCGCTTTTCAAATTGATGAACCACATCTTCACAAACAAAACTTTGTAGGGACGTTCCATGGAACGTCCCTACTGTGGTCTACCCAAATGAAAACCGCTGATCAACAAAAATATTTCTACCTCTAGGTAATATTAGGCCCTCTTTTCAAAACAAGAGAAAATTTTTTATTATCAAAAAACTATATACCTATAAAAAATGCTCATGTAAACTCAGTGCATTTTCATTTGATTTCTTTAATTTCTGGGTCTGGGTGAAAATTAAGTAAAAAATGTCAGAGCTAGACCAAATAGTTTAATTGTTGAACAATATTTGATCGGAAAATAATAAAACCTAAAAGGCTTACTAAAAAAGCTTTTGAATTGAATATAGCCATACCATAAAATAGCTCAAATACTATATATATAGTTCAAAACGAGCACGGAGGGATTCGAACCCCCGACACCCAGAACCGGAATCTGGTGCTCTATCCACTGAGCTACGCGCCCTCATACTGATATTAACAATAGCATCTTAAGTCTCAAATTGGCAATAGGAAAAGCTATTATTTTTCTATGATATCATGTCCGTTTAATAGCGTGATAAAAAACTTTCTTCTTCCCTCCTGACTCCTGAGGAGGTCTTCCTGACTCCTTCATGGTTATTTATAAGTATTCAACCGGACATGATATGATTCCTATTTTTGTTGTTCTAACATTCAGCAACTATCAAATCTAGACTCGATCTGATAAACTGTACATTTTGTATCCGTAATATTTTGGTCGAGAATCTAATCTAACATGAAGCCAAGCCACTCCGCCACCTGCTGTACTGACCCAAAGCGGGTGGTCTGAAATCTTTTGTTGCACAGTTTGTCCCACAATTCGCCACAATGCCTGTTTTTGACCATCTGGCGCACCGCGAATGAAGGCTGCTAGATGGGAATAAGCTGAAAACGCAGTTCCTCCCCAGGAGGGTTCTGAATCCCTAGGAGATGGAGCTACAAGTATTGCATCTTTGCCTAAATTTTCAAATACAACAATTCCATTGTTAAGATTGTCGGTTCTGAAATAATCACTAAATGTCCTTTTGTCTGGGTTGCGTGCTAACCCTGGAGAGTTCAGCAACACAAATTCAAATTGACGCTTTGAGGTATCTTTTGTAATGGATGGTGTTTCCCATCGATAGGCAGAAAAGGGAGACTTAGATAAAAGTGAAATGAAGAAAGAGCGAAAGTTTGACTCATACTGCCATAAGTTTAAAACCTCACTATATGGTATTGGTTGCCCATTTTGAGTCACTGTGTATTTATGAACACGACCATCATTCAAAATTTCATGGGTGGCATCAAACATTTTTATCGGAAGTATTTTCTAGAGTAATTCCCTAGAAAGTTCGGAACAAATTCTAGCTAGGGAATTTTGGCCACCAATGATTTAGGCGATCGCTTAAATAGCTCAATTGCTTTACAAATTAAAATATTTTCTTGATGGCCAATAAAGTTTTTAATTTGGAGTAGCGATCGCCAGTATAGCTTTCAAACAATCTTTATAATTCTATCACCTATTGCTGTTGTAGCAGTTCCTGTGCCCGCATCAGGAGTCGCTATAGACTGTCGCCCAAACGGCATACTTCCACTTCTTGTCCTTTTTTTGTAGTATTGTCGAGTTGATAATTAAGATGTGGTTTGTTGTCCGGTGTCATTTATCCCTGCAAGAGTGAACGACGGATAACCTGTTTCCCATTCTTCAAACCACTCTTCAAGGGAATGACCAAAATCCAGTCACAACGACAGCTCATCATGCAATGCCTTAATGGCAGAAGTCTGCACAGCTACAAGTTGAGCCGTGCCTAACAAATATCTAGGATGATTGCCGTAGGGTTAGTCAAGGCGATCGCTACTACTGTACCTCCAAACCTCAAAATTAGGTAGTTCCTTAGGATTATCGTCCCTTAACAATCCTTGCTGTAATTTTAGTTTTGCCCTACTCTCCTGCATCTTCTGATTTGAGCTGTAGAACGTCTCCAATCCGCTCCCCTGTTAACGGCAAATTTGCCAGATTAACTTATTGGCGTTGCTGAATGGTAATGATTTTTAGATTAAGTATCAACGCAAAACATAAGTTTTTCAATTTTACCTTCAGCTACTTACCATTATATTTCAGCAACGCCAAATTAAAAGCAAGCTTTTCATCCGTTTACTTAAAGTAGTATGGTAACTATTACTACTATGACTTATATTATGTCCGTTTGAATAGTTAGAAATAACGATGGGGGAGTCATCAGAGAAAGTTTTTTTTCGCTAATTATCCAGACATAATATTACTACTACTATGACAAAAATTCAAGCTTCTCAAATCGAATATGTCGATGCAATAATTATCGGTGGTGGCATTGCCGGAATTTCTATTGCTGAATTTCTTGCCCGCCATAGTCGTCTTTCCATCAAAGTATTAGAAAGCGCCTCACAATTAGGAACATTTGCTTCGGGTAAACTCGAAGGTTGGTTTCATACTGGCGCACTTTACTCAGGACATGACGATGCTCAGACTTTTATCAATTGTGTAAATAGTTTAGAGGATGCAATTAATCTATATAGTTCCTACTTTACCGAACAATGTAATATTGCGCTGACAGAAACAAAACCCAATTTTTTCACTCCCGCAGTTATCCCTAAACTAAACGGTTGGTTTAACGATCGCCCTGTATATTTAATTCATCCTGGAACAAATTCTCCCGAAATTAGTCTATCTGGTCTCAAGAGCGACTCGGTACAAATGGAAATTCAGCGTAACCGAGTCTTAGGCAGATTAGAAACTGCTTATGGTCAACAACATAATTGGTATCAGAATGGAAATTGTCTAGCACCAATTTATGCACAAGTCGAAGCTTATGAAGGTTTAAATTGTTCGTTGCGTCACTCAACGGAAACTATAGATAACCTTTGTCATAGATTTGATAAATCTTACGGTCTAGAAAAGTCAAACTATGAAATTATCAGAACATTAGATTCCTCTATGAATACCAGTGCAATAATCAAAGACTTGGTTGCCAGCGCTCTCACTCAAGGGGTGACATTCGAGACTGGAGTAGTTATTGATAAACTATTAATAGACCGCTACGGCCCAATTCAAATCAAAAGTATTTTGTGTCGGACACAACAAGGTTTTCCCAAACGCCTAAAAGCAAAGTTGTTTATCTTTGCAGTAGGAAAAGGTTTTGAGCCATTTTTGTCTGATTTACAAGTACGGGCAAAACTCAAACGTAGTCGTAGTGCTATGGTAGTAGCTCAACCTGCCCTAACTGATACAAATTTTGTGCGGATGTCTACTAAGAAAAAATTTCATTTCAATCATTTTGTGCATAGCTGTGAAATTGAGGACGAAAAATTTGTTTACTCAATGTTAGCTGATTCTAGTTATACTAACGACGACCTAATAAATCAAGGAGATGAAGATGAAGTTGATATTGAGCCAATTTTGGAGTCCGCAGAACGATATTTTGGCAAAGATCGACTTTATAACCGTAACCTCTTTAGTTATGAATGTGTGAAAACAGAATTTATTAGTCAGGAAGAGCAAAAACGCCGTTATAGTTATTGGATCGAATCAAATCCTCACAGTAATTATTTGTGTGTGTTGCCTGGCAAATTTTCGTTTTTCCCAACTGTGGCATTCCAGGTCTATCAACGTATTAAAACTTTAATTAATTTTGATGAGTCTGTACCAAAATCAACCTTTACACCAGATATTAAAGTAATTGAAGAGGCAAACAAGTTAGTAGCTGACTCCTATCCAATGAAAATTATTACTGAAGCTAGAAACTGTTCAACAATTAATAATTAATAATTAGGGTTTGCGCTCATAAGTCTTATGGGTGAGGGTAGGAGACAGCTATACTGGAGACAGGAGACAGGAGGAACGGGGA
>NZ_RCBY01000168.1 GCF_003838195.1 Okeania hirsuta | reverse complement strand
GGTAAGTTCCGGCAACTGATGATTTGCGTTGGCGGAGCCTAGCGGCAGCTATATCGCTTCTTACACCATACTATCAGTCTAAATACTTACTCAACTTTTACCATCTTTGCATACTACATTTTGTCGTGCGGAATGTGGGTTTTAAGATAGTGAGGTATAATCTTCATCCCTATTCCCTATTCTCCCAAAACTACTGTAAATGAAATTTCAAATCACAATTTCTCCCTTTAAAATTGCTAAATACTTAACTTTTGGCGTGATATTTTTAACTATATGCAGCATCGCCATTCAAATAGGTAAATACATTTTTGATTACCGCGAACCCTGGACAAGATTATTTAATCTCGACCGGGAAATGAATATTCCAACTTGGTATTCAGCTTTAATGTTAATATCTTGTGGATTAATTATTCGCGGAATTTTTGCAATAAAAAAATCACAGTCTGAGCGTTTCTGGCGAAAGTGGCAAATTCTCTCAATTATCTTCTTTCTATTAGCACTTGACGAAGTAGCTAGTATCCATGAAATTTTGATTATTGATGACTTAGCAGATACTCTAAATCTTCCCAGTTTATGGCATTCAGTGTGGGTAATTCCTGGAACAGTTTTAGTAGTAATTTTTATCTGGAAATATTGGAAATTTATACTCTATTTACCAAACCAACTGCGTCGATATTTCTTAATTGCTATTAGTTTATATGTGGGTGGTGCATTGGGTATGGAAATGGTCGGAAGTTACTATGATGGAATTGATGGTCAGCAGAATTTAGTTTACGCAATGTTAGCCACCGTAGAAGAAGTAATGGAAATGATGGGATGTGTGGTTTTTATTTATGGGTTGTTAACTTATTTAGGTGAGTTAAGTACAGAGTTACAAGTTAATTTTCACATTAACAATAAGGGTTAATTTTATATCGCAGGAGTAGGTATCACTCTAGGGAAAAAATTGATAATACCAATTTGGGAAAAGAATGTTACGAATTAATTTGGGCAGTTCAAAGGCTTTAAAGGAGATGCCCCTTGGACGAAAAAGATAAATTACAACCTAATAAATAGTATTAAAGCTATTAATTATGACTCGGTAACTTCCCCTCCTGGGAGAGGTTAGGGGTGGGTTTAATTCTAAGAAATAACCTAGTTATTTGTAGCAAATATTTATCAAATTGGTATAATATCATGTCCTTTGGTATCGTTGGTGTAAAAACTTAGGTAATATCTACTTTTTCTTGATTTTAAATCTTCTTCCTTCTTCCTGACCGAATAATTATTAATTGTTAATTATTAGTTGTTAAATTGAGCTTTATCTTTATCCCTTATGGGTTTAATACCCCACCGTCTAGACGCTGCAAATACGCTTGGTGAGGTGAGAATCTCCATCGACCGCATTTTTCTGACTACTGAATTCTGACTTTTTCTTCAAAATTACTGATGTACCTGACTTAATATAAATAGAATAGCTAAGGCAACCACTTAGGATGAATACCAGTTAGAGGCAACTCTTCTGGTTTAAGTTGCCACTGGGAATCATCTTCTGGCATTTTTGAGTCTAAAGGTAACATCCATAAACGACTAATTTTTCTAGTGTTTTTTGTATTTTCTTGTTCTTGTTCTTCTTGATTTGATATTGTCACCATTTGGTCAAATAATAATGCTAAACCATCTGGTGATAAATCCATATTAACTTCCTGTTGGTTTGGCAAAATAACCAAAGGTCTTAACAAATTTCTCTTAAGATAAAATGCTGCGATATAAGGTTGTTCTTGATATTCTTCTTCCTTCTCTACTACTTGAGTTAATAAACAATAAAGAATTCTTTTATTCGGGTCAAATTCTGCACTGAGAATATTACCATAAGGACGAGTTCTTAATACCTCTCGCTCCTGACCTTGATTAGTCACAATATAAAGCGATCGCGTCCCATCTTGATTATATTTTACCATGGTTGCCATGGAGCCATCAGGAGAAAAATTCAATACTGTTCCAAATTTTGGTAAGAATATTAAATCCTCTGAATCTGTTTCTGGATTTATTGGTAAAATGGAGGTTCCTTCTCCTTGTAAAATTACTAAACTTTTGCTATCTGGGGTAATTAAAAAGTCTCCACCTTTTTGAATTATTCCATCTTTATTTGTTAAAGGTTGTGCTTCTTTTTCTAATTCTAATACCCACGGACCGGAATCAAAAACATCTTTTCTATTTACCCGTTGAATGACAATTTTTTGACCATCAGCAGATAAATCAAATTTCAAGTTTTGGTATTCTAAATTATCAAGAACTTTTTCAATTTTACCTGCAGCTTCTAATGATTTTAATTGGGAATCTCCAGGAGTAAAATTAATCCCAGTTGTCACAGTATATATTTGTTGTTCTATCAGAGTCGGAACTTCATTTTGCTTTTCAACTGCCGAAAATAAAATCTTTTCACCTTGGGGAAAAAATTTAAAGTCCATTACTTCTAAATTTTTCGGACTTAGTATTATAGGCCGTTGCTTTTTAGTTAAATTAATTAAGATTAATCTGCCTTTTTCCTCTCCTTGAAAACCTATATAAGCAAATGCGCGATCGCGACTTCTAAATAGACCTTGAAAAGGCTGCATTACCTCCCCTTGATCCAAGCCATAAAACTTTTCTTTTGCCCCTGATAATTTCACTTTATACTGATTACCATAGGGAGCAGGTTCTAAAATTGTATAAGCCATTCTACGACCCGCCCAACTCACTTTTCCTGGTAAAGGTGGTTCTATTGTTAAATTTTTTTCAACACTTGCATGGTTCATGGGTCGATTAAAATTTAGTATAAAAGCTGTATCTTCAGCTCCTATTTTTTTGTCTTGCCAGCTAAAGTCTTTAACTTTTGGAGTTGTACTTCCACCACTCACAAATAACAGACAAATTAACACCGTTAAGCCGAGAATCAAAGTAATAGCAACTCTGTCCAAAGGTTGTCGTAATTCCTCTAAAAGAATGTCTTGATTTTCGCGAAATAGATGATTAATTTTTTTTCTTAAATTTACCATTTATTTTTCCTTTATACCCCACAGTTAAAGAAGGAAGTCAGAAGTCATAAATCAGAAGTTATTTTTGTTACAGGGATTTTGAGCAACCCTAAAAAAATATTTCGCCTTAAAAGGTGGGGTTGCGCAACCCAATTATTTTGATAAAAGTTTCGGACGAGTTGAAAATTGTGCTTAATCATAATAGTGTTTACTACCGTTTGAAGACTTATTCTTAATATTTATAGAGGATTATTTGTGATATCTATGATTAAGCGGAGATAATATTATCTTTTTCTTTTGAGTTTAATATCCCACCGTCTACATAGTGTTTAAAATTTCTTGTGGTTTGAGTCTCCGTCCACTTCTTCCTTCTTCCTTCTTCAATAATCATAAGGATTTTTCGGCTTAGGAATTGGTTCAATCTTAGATGGCGAAATTGTTAGTTTACGTTGACTATTCAGCTCATCAGTAATCATTTTACCTTCAACTTTCAACCAACCATCTTGAGGATATTTACTCCGACTTCTGCCTTCTGGTAATTTAACTGGTAATCCTACTGGATAAGCATCAGCAGCACAACAAGTCAAAATAAATCTAGATATCCAAAAATATTGCTCAGATAATCCAGGAGGATAAATTACAAACCCAGTTACTTCAACTTTTTGCTCATTATAAGCATCTGGTTCTGGATAAACATTTAAAATTCTAATCCATTCAATCAGTGATCGCTCTTCTGGTTTAGTACCACTACGAAATTCTTGAGGTTGAGTTCTAGTCACTGGTAAAGATTCTGTTAAACCTCTTTGTAATGCTGTTTGACTAGCAAAAACTTGAGGAGTAATCATCAATGCCAGTAGAGCTGATATTAATAATAAACCACTACTCCAACCAGGAGGGAAAAGATTAATATGCTGATTTTCAATACTGGTTAATACTTGTTTTGATTGTCTCTTAAATCTTTGACTTTTGCTAATACTCCATAACTCTAAAATTTTCAATCCACCTAATAAGAGTAAAGCAATTCCAGCTCCCACTGTTAAACCAAAATAACGAGGATGAATTAATATGTATAACTTGCTTGTCATCCAATAATGCAATAACATAAAACCCCAAACAAAAATTGCTATAGCATCTATCCAAGAACTATATTTTTTGAGTAGGGAAAAAAGTGACTTGTAAACTTTCATCTGATTAAAATTGCCCCACTTATGTGAATAATATAGCAAGGAACGAGTTGGTGTTTTATTGTTGATGTTTTACTTATGCTAATGATCAAGCTTAGACAGAGAATTTTCCTGCTCCTAATCCTACTGTTGCCTGTTCCCTGTTCCCTTGATTAAAATTGCCCCACTTATGTGAATAATATAGCAAGGAACGAGTTGGTGTTTTATTGTTGATGTTTTACTTATGCTAATGATCAAGCTTAGACAGAGAATTTTCCTACTCCTACTCCTACTGTTGCCTGTTGACTGTTCCCTGTTCCCTGCTATAAGTTAATTTAACTCAAATATAAATTCACAATCAAAGCCATAATAAATGTTAATTGTGCTGCCAATACCATTAAATAAATTACAACCCGCGACCGAAATACTGATAATAATAAACCAACAGCTTTGATATCAATCATCGGTCCAAAAACCAAAAAAGCTAATAGGGAACCACTGGTAAAAGTTGCAGCAAATGACAAAGCAAAAAAAGCATCCACAGTCGAACAAATAGAAACCACTGCTGCCAAAGTCAGCATAGCAATAATTGAACTAATAGGACTCTGACCAAGACTCAGAATAAATTCACGGGGTGCAGCAACCTGAATCATTGCAGCGATCGCGCTACCAATAACTAACACTCCACCTAAGTCTTGTAACTCTTGCACCATACTATTTAACAAAGATAAAAGTCGCTGTCGATCAGGTGCAACGAACAGAGATTTCCAACTCATATCTTTGTTAGAAGTGGTTTGACTACTCACACCTAGTGGACTTTGATTAATAGTACTAGCTTCTACTTGCCAAAGTGGGATAGACTCCAGGGGCATAGACGTGGTAGATTGACCTAGAAAAAATGTTCCTGACTGTAAAAGAGGAGAAGTTTCAACTTTTTGAGAAACTGACTGTTGAGGTCTAGGCAATAGACGAGCAGTTTTAGGTTGCAATAATGGTCGCATATCCTTTTGTACGCTGAATACCCAACCAATAATTGTTGCTATTGCTAGAGAAAATACCACTCGTAACACCACTATTTCTGGTTGGTCTCTAAAAGCAGTCCAAGTGGCCCAGATTACTATGGGATTTACTGTTGGAGCTGCCAATAAAAAACCAATTGCTACTGAAACTGGCACACCTTGTAGTAATAAACGTCGAGCAACCGGAACATTACCACATTCACATACCGGGAACAAAAAACCAACTAAACTACCGACAAATGCTCCTAAAAGAGGGTTTTTAGGCAGATATGTAATTAATTTACGTTCATCAATAAACCACTGTAATATTCCGGATAAAATCACCCCCAACAGTAAAAATGGTATTGCTTCTACCAATAAACTAAGAAAGAGGGTGAAAGCATTATTCAACTGATTTGTCAGCGTTGATGCCATCTTTATATTTACTTTAGATTTACTCTTTAAACTTTTTTTCCTAAGTATTTTCTTTGGTTCAATAATCGCCTAGGGATCGATATTAATTTTTTAAATAACTATACATAATATTTACAATGTGAGTATATACTAAAGTAATCTAGAATAATTAGCCTCTCTAGGTATATACAATTTCTTTCGACAAATAAATAATATTTAAGTTTTATGGTTAACTTATCTAGCTTTAAGTCCTTGATCTTAACACCTCTTGAAAACTCCCTGCCAAAAACTTTTCAGGAGTTAACTGTACAAAATTTATGTTGATAGTAATCAATCAGGAGAAGTAGCTGCTTTGAGACTGGAAGCTGAACCAAGATTGCCAGGAATAATCTTAACTTAAGAGGGACATATCTCAGGAATGATTTCCCGACAGCGGTTTTTGGAGTCTCTGAGTTGCCTTTTTGGACGAGAACTATTTTTGAAAAGGTCTTTAAAGACTTTGTATGAATTCGCTTATACAGATTTTTTGCTTATGCCTGGCAATACTACAGTTGTAGAAGCTAGTAGTACCGCTTTACAAAGACCAACTAACCAAGCTTATGAACTAATTGTGGTTGAAATCGAACCCTATGTCTACAGAATTTTAGATGTCCATCATCTGCTGATAGCTCAATGTCATATTCATCAATTGGCCAGTAATTTACTCCATGAACTTTATCAAGAATTGGAGAAAGCTCACCAAGAATTAGAGCTTCAAGCTTCTTTAGATGCCTTGACTCAAGTTGCTAATGGTAGAACATTTGACGAATATCTAGCTTAACAGTGGTTACAAATGTCTAAAGGACAGAACTCTATCTCCGTCATCATGGCAGATATTGATTGTTTTAAAAGTTACAATGACACTTATGGTCATCAAGCTGGAGATCAATGTCTCAAACAAGTAGCTTTGGCAATCAATCAAGCTGTTCAAATGTCACTTCAAACAAATAAGGAAAATTTAGTAGCTCGTTATGGAGGAGAAGAATTTGCTATAGTTTTACCCAAGATAAATGCTATTGATGCTGTTTCTGTAGCTGAACAAATTCGTGTTCTCATGTCAAGTCATTAAATATTATTCATCAAGCTTCTGTTACCTCAAAAGTTGTAACTTTAAGTTTAGGACTCACCACAACTGTACCTCAATTGGGTGGATCACGAGAAGCATTAGCATTAATTTATGAAGCAGATCGAGCACTTTATCAAGCTAAAATTAAAGGTCGCGATCGCGTTCTCCTTAGTTAAGGTTAGCTCTGGATAAATTATATCATCTCTGGTAGCATCGTTAGTGTATAAAATTACGTCATAATTAGAGGGAACCCTTCTTCCTGATAACTTCTTTTCTCTGTCTCCCTTTCATCAAAGTTTAGGTATATAACCGGACATGATATTACAGCGCTTTTCAAATGAATGAACTACAAATATCTAAAATAGAACTGTACAAGGAGTGATCGCCTCAACTTATCAACTTATAGTTGAATAAATAATGATCATAACAAATTATCATCATTTATTCAAATAACAAATCAACCGTTTTCAGATTTATTCAGCAAACCCACGGCAAACGCATCTTATTTTGAAGTTCTGACAGGGTAAAGATGCCAGACTTTTGAGTATTTATACTTATTTCTTCTCTAAAGCTTAACGGCAGAAGCTTCCAGAATTTAGATGCGTTTGCCCTGTTCAGCAAACCCTAAATATTGCTTAACTATTCAAGCTAATTTTCTGCTTCTAACTTCTTGAGTCAACTAATTTTATTTCTGAGTACGACGACTTCTAGGAGGAACGACTTTTGGGGAAGTTGATTTACCGGGAGTGGACTTACGTCGGTGTTTCTGAGGTTTGACCTTGGGAATTAAGCTAGATAGACCTTTAGTTTTGAAACGTTTATAAGCTGAACTACTCCAGTCACTAACAGAATGACTCATTGCACCAAGTTCTAGACCCACTAATAAAGCAATTACTTCTTGATAATGTAGAGAAAGTGATCGCCACAAGCTTTCAACAAACGCTAAAATACTCCATTCCAGCCCCAGTAATTCATCTATAATAAAACCAAATACAACCACCACTCCCAACCATGTTAAAAGATATAGCAATCGTATTGCAGTACCAATTATCGGTCCGTGAGATAAAAAGGAGCGATGATTCAGACTGGTTTGGTAGGGTCGCCAAAGCCACTTAAACCAACCCCATCGTTGAAATTGCCGAGAATTAATGTCCAGATCAGGGCCAAACATTAGCCCACTGAACAAAAAACCCCCAGAAATAAATAACGTTAAATGGGTACTCTGAATTAACCCAAAGCTTAAACTTGTTACTATGGGTAAACTCCACAAGGTTATTCGGTCATGGGTGTGGCCACTGGGCATAGCAGATTTAATCTAGGCCAAAAAATGCAGAATATATTTATCAAACTTAGCAGATAAAAGATACTTTTTTTTACTTGCATATTTAGTAAGATGTGTTATACTTATAAAAGTTGGGCGGTTAGCTCAGCGGTAGAGCGCCTGCCTTACAAGCAGGATGTCACTGGTTCAAATCCAGTACCGCCCATAAAATAAGTCTAGGTATTTGTTATTGTTATGGTAATCATTTTTGAAATTCCAATTTAACTCTAATTTATACCTTTTTGATTGATTTTCTCCTTTTCTGCCGGTCTCTGTAAAATGTTGGCTATATTAGTTTTGACTTTAGTGGACTAGACAACTTCGACGATTTCAGACAACTTCTGATTTCAGCATATCTACTTTGAAGTGAAAGTCCCATTCTTAATGAAAATGAAAATGGATATATTTGTTGAGGTACTTATTACTTTTGATTTCCACAAAGGCGATCGCCATACCAAATTTTATTTTACCGGACAATCAAGGTTTAAAGCTTCTGCCTAGCTACGCCACGGACTGTCACTCTACAAGCAGCAAACAAGAAAAATTTTTCCTTTTAGTAAACCCTCTTCTTTTCAATGCAATGAAAGGTAAAGTTAATAGTTAATTATTAATTGTTGAAATTCTATCCTATTCTTCTGGTACCTTCTCTTGAACTCCCTGTATTATTCTAGATAATTCACTTTTCTCGTTAACTACAATTCTAGTGGGAGAACCACTAATAATTCTTTCATAGCTACGGAAGGAATCTTTGATATCAGGACCATTTGATGTTATTGTATATTCTCTAATTCCTTTATCATGCCATGAACCACGCATTTTGAAGACATTAATAGCGCGGGACATTTCACCACGAATTTCCACATACTGTAGCATTATGATTGTATCGGTAATAGTCGAAATATGAGTATTCGTAATAGAATGAGACCCCATAAATTGATCGGTCGTATTAGTAAAAAATCCTGTTATTTCTTCTTGCTTGGCAAAACCAGTTACCCCAATCACAAATTGTCTAAAAGCATTATTACTTACTCCTCTTGCTAAAGCAGATAGAGAATCAATAGCTATTCTAGAAGGTTTAAAGTTGGCAATTTCTGATTTAATAATTTGTAAGTGGTCTTCTAAACCTGCTGATTCTGGGTAGCTACACAAGATTCTTAATAATCCCTTTTTTTCTAATTCTTCAAAATCTATACCCCAAGAATAGGCATTACGAAATAATTGAGCACGAGATTCTTCATAAGCAAAAAGCATCGCAGGTTCATTATTTGTACAACCATTTTCTAAGAATTTACTTACTAAAAGAGTTTTTCCTGTACCTGTAGCTCCAGTTGCTAATATGATTGAATCTTTAAAGAAACCACCTCCACACATTTTATCTAGAACTTCATCTCCAGAGGAAACTCTAACATTTGAAGAACGTTGAGTCAGTCGCATTGCTCCTAGTGGGAATATATTTACACCATCATTAGTAATCGTAAATGGATATTCCCCCTTCATGTGGGTTGTCCCCCTAAGTTTTAAGATTTCCATGGTTCGCCTTCTACGCTCGCCTTCTAGAGCATTACGAACTATAACAACATTATCCGAGACAAATTCTTCTACTCCAAATCTGGCTACTGGACCATATTCTTCTACTCTTTCAGTAGTCATAATTGTAGTTGCACCAACTTGTTTGAGTCGGGCAACTAAACGAAATATTTCTCTTCTGACTACAGAAGCAGCATCATATTGTTGAAATACAGCAGTTACTGAATCAATAGAAACTCTTCTTGCTTTGTATTTACGAATGGCATATTGAATTCTTTCTATTAAGGCAGATAAATCAAAATTTCCTACTATATCTTGCCCCTCTGGATCGGGAGAAGCGTCTAATATAAATAATTTCCCATCATTAACTAATTTCTGTAAATTCCAACCAAAACTGTAGGCGTTTTTAATAATATCGTGGGGAGATTCTTCAAAGGTTACAAATACTCCTGGTTCATCAAAATAGATAATTCCATTATAAAGAAACTGAATAGCAAGCAATGTCTTACCAGTTCCAGATGTACCACTTACTAATGTAGTCCTGCCAACTGGCATACCCCCATGACTGATGTCGTCGAACCCCTCAATCATAGTCCGAATCTTCTCAACTCCTACTGTTGCTATTCCATCTCTTTTAATAGGTTCACTATTTTCATTCATATTTTTATCTTTGGAATATTAAAAAAATTTTAGCTATCCACAAATATATAAGTATATCTACATATATCAGGATTGTCGCATCATTATGTACGGCGTTTTTAATTTTGGTAGGATTATAGAGAAATGTGCTCTCTGGCTTTTGTCTTCAGGCAAAAGTTGATCAAAAAAAATAATATGGGTCTAGAACCCCGCTTTTTAAGGCGAAATATTTTTGGAGAGTTGCTCAAATCCCCTATTTCCCCTCCTGGGAGGCAGTAGGGGTGGGTTAACTTCTGACTTCTGACTTCTGACTTCTGACTTCGTTAAATGCCATACCTAAATGAAAATGGCGACTATGTCCAGAATACTTATATCACAAAATACTAAAATTTTTTATGTTAATTGTATCAATAAGTTCATTTTAGAGATTAAATTCGTCTTCATTGAGTTCCTCATAAAGTAGATCTAATCCAATTAATACCTTTTCTCTATCTGAAAGATCCCCAATTATTTTTCTCACAGGTGGGGGCAATATTTTTGACAAAGTTGGTGTGGCCAATATTTTATCCTCTTCTGCTAATTGAGGATTTTTTAGTACATCTATGACTTTAAGGGCATAAACTCCTTGAAATTCTTGCTCAAGGATTTCTTTGAGTGTCTTTAGCGCTCGCACAGAATTAGGAGTATTTCCAGCAACGTACAACTTTAACACGTAGGTTTTCTTCAGGGGACTCATAGTTATTCTCTAGTGATTTTTGGCTGTTTGAAGAGTTTTTTCTTGATGAACAGAGTTTTTAACTATGTTTAAATTTTACTATTAAAAAAAATTATATTTTTTGTTCTCCTAAGGTAGAGGTTAGCAGGGAATAAGGGATAGTTACTTTCGTCTACCCCTGTTCACTATTGGGTTTAATATTCCACGGCTCATCTTTAGATTAATCAATCTGGGTGGAGTTTAATCCCCACCTCAATTGCCCCAACTCCCATAGGTTCCAAATTCGACGGTTCCTCTACCCAATTCCCTTGTTCAATTTGAAGGTTCATTTATTCATTGAAATATATTTGATAATGTAAAAGTTTTAAATTTTATTAAAGCTACATTATCTATTTGTAAAATAAAATTTTTAATCAAGAATACTTTACCTAGTATGTCTATTAAAAGTTCTTAAGCTTACCTATATATTTATGCACTTTACACTTACTTTTCATGAATATTTAGAGTATCATTGCAGTGCTACAATATTGAGCTAGTTAATTATTATTTTATAATTTCAAGTTTTTAAGATTCTCTAGGAATAGAACGTCGGTACATTTCACATAGGTGTGCTATTGTATCTATAAGAGTTAATCGGTAATCTAGTAATATTTCCTCACTACGTCCTTCTAACTGTAATTGTTTGGAAAATTCATCCATTAAGTCCATGTGAATTTCTACAATTTGTGTTACAGGAATATCTGAGAAAAAACATAAATTGACAAACTCATCTATTTGATTGTTGACGGAATTATCTTTAGAAAAATATTTGAGAACAATGTGACGATACTCTAAATTAAGTTGATCTAAAAACTTACGGCGCTCCTCTGGAGGCATATTTCTAATGAAATTTGTGGGATTCCTTTTGTAATACACACCTAGGTATCCTAATCTTTCTCTTAATTTTTCAGATAGTCTACGTTGTTGTTGATTGAGTGAATTTTTGGTATTCTCATCGGCAATTTGACTAGATTTTTGAGATTTATCTGTTGAAGAATTACTGAGAGAAAGTTTCAGAAATTTTTGAATTGACTGCCCAATATAAAAATCAATTTGGCTTAGTTGTTCAATTAATAATGAAACTTCTGCTTCGTGGTAAATAAAACTTGAATCGTTATGCTGTTCCTGGGATTTAGTAAAATTAGTATTAGCTAAACTATGATTTTTATGATCGCTTTCAGATTTAAGTTGTTTGATAATTACAGCAGGTAGTAAAATTGATTTATCCTGTAACTTCTCAATCAAAGAAGTTAGTTCAGAATATTCTTGGAATATCAGACAATCTATGTTATTATTTTCCTCAACAAGCTGGAAAAATTCTCTGGAAGAATTAGTCAGTGCCACAAGATAGCGATCGCTACTCAGTAATTTCGTTACTGAATGAGCAAATCGATCATCATATAGGTATACACAGACAGATATTTGAGTAGGCAAAGTTTTAGGAACAGTAGCTAAATCTTGGTTAGCACTAGAATATGTAATCTGAGAAATCTCCATTACAAATTTATTATATTAAACATCTAAAGACAAATTTTAACAAATATTAACATAGACTGCCTCTATATTTTCTTTGTCAGGAAGATAGCATAAGGAATAAGGAATAAGGAATATAGATTGATTATGAATAATATTTCTCAAATTATATTTAATTTTCCAACCCAAGAATATCTTTAACATAGCACCAGCTTAACGGAATGGTATCCGTGTAAAAAGCATTTATTTCTGTCGTTCTCACCAATCAGTATCAAGATTTTAACTAACCATAAATTATAGAGAAGTTTCCTAGCAAGTGTTAATGTAGGTGTTTTTAATAATCTTGTAGATAAATGTGGCGATAATTGAGTTTAGTAATAATGGCCTAAATTATAGTTAGGTTAGTCAAAATAAGCTCATCGCTAATGAACTTACTCTCAGCATATTATATGCTCTAACTGTCATGTCAATGGCCTACACTACTTTAAAAAAATTTATATCTTTTATACCAATCTGCTTACACACAGAAAATTTGCAGGTAGTATGGTCAATTCTCTGTAAAGAAAAATACAATGAGTTAGTAGTAGTAAATCATCAGCACCAACCACTAGGACTAATTTACTTACATAATTTAATTCCCGATATAGATTTAAAGTCTGAAACTCAACCTTCTCAAAATCATGCTCTAATTTTGAATTGGCAACAACCTCTATCTGAAGTAAGTTCTTTCACACTCAATAGTCTGAGAGTTTTATCAGCAGATTTACCTATTACTAAGCTATGGCCATATCTCCAGGCACAATCAGAAGGGCAAATTAATCAAGAATCTGATACTTTAGACCTTGCATCTCCTAGTACACCTATTGCAGTGGTAGACAAGGAAGGTAAATTTTTAGGGTTGCTAAATACCTTGCGTCTACTAGAATTTATTGCCATAAATCAAGATCGAGAGGCAGAATTAAGTAGAAAAAGTTGTATCTCTGCTCCAGAAAATGTTCTAAAAACATCTGGGAATTTTTTACCTACACCTGCTGCCAAGGAAAATTTGCAACCCCAGGCAACAGCAGAGACTTCTTCCTACCTCTATTCACTAATAGAACTTTTAGAAAAACTGCCTCTACCTCTAATGTTACAGAGCAATGACGGCGAAATTATTAAGCAAAATCTGGCATGGCGTTCTCAGATAACAAAAGAATCTGATTTGATGGAAATTGCGGATGCCGTAGTAAGTTTATCTACCAAAAATATCAAACAACAGCCCACAAGAGTAGAAATACCAGATTCTCTAACAGTAGTGAAAGATATGATTACATTATCATGTCCAGCTACAACTAATTGGAGATTTTCTCCTACAACCCTTTTACAAGAACGAGCAAAATTACCAGAGTTAAATTCTGCTTCTAGCTTTTGTTATTACACTCAACCAAATACCTACCTTTGTACCTGTCCGCAAGAAAATGGCCAGGAACGAGTATGGAAGTTTACTAGTCAACCACTATTTGACTTGACATTAATTTTAGCTCAGGATGTCACGGAGCAACGCTTGATAGCGAAGGAGTTGGAAGCTAAAAATGCTGATTTGATTCAGCTTAATCGACTTAAGGACGAATTTTTGGCTTGTATTAGCCATGAGTTGAAAACGCCGTTAACCGCTGTATTGGGTTTATCTAGTTTGTTGAAGGAGCAAGCTCTGGGGACTCTTAATGAACGTCAAGCTCGTTATGCTCAACTAATTCATCAAAGTGGTCGTCATTTAATGGCTGTAGTTAATGATATTCTAGATTTGACTCACATGGAAACAGGCCAGATGGAGTTGAACTCTCAACCTGTGGAGATTCAGAAAGTTTGCGATCTTGCTTTTCAAGAAGCTTTACAACTTCAGAATAAAAATCCTCAAGATTCATATTCTTCCTCACTACCTGATTTTTTAAAAGCAAAGTATACATTGGAAATAGAATCTGGTTTAAATACTTTTATTGCAGATGAATTACGTTTGCGTCAGATGTTGGTAAATTTGTTATCTAATGCTTTGAAGTTTACTTCAGCAGATGGCAAGATGGGATTGAAAGTAGCTAAATGGGAAAAGTGGATAACTTTTACAGTTTGGGACTGTGGCATTGGTATTCCAGCAGACAAGCAACATTTGATTTTTCAGAAGTTTCAACAATTAGAAAATCCTCTGACTCGTCAGTTTGAAGGAACTGGTTTAGGTTTAGTATTAACTCAACGTTTAGCTCGTTTACATGGTGGGGATGTTACGTTTATTTCTCAGGAAGGTAAAGGAAGTGAGTTTACGTTAATTTTGCCACCAAGTCCGCCTCAAAAAGATTTAGGAACTGAAGGATGGGAAACAAATGATTATCTCAAAGAACAAGGATTAATTCCTACTCAGGAAAGTGAAGTTGGTACAAAAAAATATAATAAGTTACCTGTTAATAATTACCAAGTACCTGTTATTAATTATTCATCTCGTTTAGTTTTAATTGTTGAAGCAGTGCCACGATTTATTGAAGATTTAACAAATAAATTAACAGGTTTAGGTTATCGAGTTGTTATTGCACGTTCTGGCACAGAAGCGGTGGAAAAGGCGCGAAAATTACAACCAAAATTTATATTTCTTAATCCATTACTGCCTCTTTTATCAGGTTGGGATGTATTAACTCTGCTGAAAACGGATGTTGATACTTGTCAGATTCCTGTAGTAATAACTGCAACTAGAGGGGATAAAGAACGAGCGATAAATAATGGTGCAAATAAGTTTTTAAGTTTACCTGTGGAACAATTAGAATTAGAAGAAGTACTGGCAGAATTTCCTGATTCAAAAGCACAAAATCATTATCAAAAGTTAGTAATTATGCACTTAGTTCCAGGTAAATATGAGTTTCAGCAGTCTACAGAAGAAAATCATATTTATGAAGATAAGTTCCTTTCTCTGCCTGGAGAATACACAGTAATAGAAGCAGATGATTTAGCTCAAGCAAATTTACTTGCTAAGATTTGGCAGCCTAATGTCATTCTTATCGAAAAAGTTAGTAATTCAGTAAGTCCAGTTAAATTTATTAATAAACTCAGTCAATATTCTACTTTAACAGCTATTCCTTTAGTAACTCTAGATTCTGAAACTACTCAAGTGGCTAATCAAGTGAAAGAATTGTCTGTTTTTCCTTGTTTAGCTTTTGAAAAAAATGACAATAATTTAACAGAAACAAAACTTGATTATGAATATTTAATCTCTGCGTTGTGTCAAGTAATTTCTATTGCTGCGGGTATGAGCTGGCTGCCAACTATATTAGTTATGGATGTGGCAAATATTAAAGATTTTACAGTACCTTTAACAGATGTTTTGCCTGAGGAAGCTGTTGTTAATTTCTCAAATTTTACTCCTGAACAAAAGGGGAGAGACTTAGAAGATAATACTTTTAGTTATCCTATTTTTCCTGCTTTTATTTCTGATTTAGAAGTGGCTAATCAAAGTTGGAAATATTGTGAACAAACAAAATTACCAATTGATAGTACACAGGTATTAGTTCAGTATATTCAAACTTCTGGGTTTAAAGGTTTAATTGCTAAATCTTGGGTTGAAGTTTTGTCACAATTGAAAAATCAGAGTGTGGATTTACTATTAATTTGTTTGCGGGGAAATTTACCGCCTGGTTTGGATAAAGCATTATCTAATTTAGACCAAATAGTTAGAAAACCTTCTATATTAGTGTTGGAATATTCTGATTATAAATTACCCAAAAATATGACAGTAGAAAATCTAAATTTAGTCTTGAGCAAGGTAGCTACAAAAATTTTGCCTTCTGATTTATCAATAGTAGATTTATTGGAGGAAATTAAGGGTCATTTGATATTTTAGGGAGTAGGGAGTAGGGAGTGGGGAGTAGGGAGTAAAGAATTAGAAGTAATCCTTGAGTGAGTTTGAGCATTTATAAATGTCTTAACTAACTTATATCAGGTTACATTAATTAACTACGATACAAAAAGATGGCGTAGATAATTGAGTCATCTTTAGATGACTATTTTCCTATGCGGATAGAGGAAGAGTCGTTTCATTTGCTGAAGCTCTCAGAGGCGGATGATGAAAATTTTTCTCTTTCTCATAGGTCTAGAGCAAAAGTCGTTTTATTTGCTGAAGCTCCCGAAGGTGGATGATAGAATTTTTCTGTTCTCCATACAGATAGAGGAAGAGTCGTTTTATTTGCTGAAGCTCCCAGAGGCGGATGATGAAAATTTTCTCTTCTACATACAGATAGAGCAAACGTCCTGCTACAATTTCCCATAAGTAAACAGCAAAAATAGTCTGAAGTTATTGTCAGTTAAGATTTTAGTGCAAATAAATATTCTTTTGTGATGAGAAGAGTGCATATCGAAATAAACTATATAAAAATTTGCTTGCTAGGTTGCCTTGCAGTAGCTGGATTCGATTTAGTATCTATAAATTGCACAGAATCAAAA